>WRJQ01000010.1 GCA_009778485.1 Oscillospiraceae bacterium | reverse complement strand
CGGGAAGCATGTCCAATGGCACTTCGCGACAGAGAACGCGCGTGATAAGCTAAAATGGCTTTATCCTAAAATCTAATTGTGTCAAATCACTAGTTACATAGTTACACGTACACGGAGTTCAGGTTTATATACTGCTGCGCCGTAATAATCAGCGTTTACTTGCAGGAAATCAGGCTTGACCTGCAATCTATCCTTTTGATCACGGAACCAGATCGAGTCGGCGATACTCAACTTTGATTTTTCAGTATTCGGAAGCGCTTTGATGTAGCTATAGAGATACTCGTTAAGCTCGGCAAGCCGGATACCGCCGCCGAGCAGCGTTTCCATCTGCGCCAATGTCTCGCCATCCGCTCCGTTTGCGGTCATAGCAAGCGCAAGCATTACCGATAGTGGCGAAATAAGCGAGTTCTGTTTTTCCGTTATGCTTTTTTTAAACAACTCCATCGCAAAATCTGCCATGTTAGCGGTAAACGCCTCGTCCGCTTTCTTGCCTGTTACACTGTTTGCCGATATGCCATCCATTAAGTCCGCAGCTTTAGCCGCTAAGGAACAACCCGCAAAGTTCATAGTGTTTGCTGCGATAATCAGTATCGCTATATAAGTTCTGATTCTTCTCATGTGCGTAGCCTCCATCTATGTGTGCGTACCTTTAGACCCTCTAAATATAACACATCCCGCAAAAAATGCCAAAGGTTTGGCAAAGCATTTTTGCCTTGCTCAGAAAAAAATTGCCCTCTTGGGTGGTCTGTGTTAAAATACTGTCGTGTATCGTTCTTATCTGCGCAGAGAGCGCAGACAGCGGTATCACGGGAGTTTTTGTATATAGCTGTGTTTGTTTGTATCCTGAACTCCGTGTACGTGTAACTATGTAACTAGCTCAGATGTAACAAACTCATTGAAAATAAAGGACAATTCTGCACAGAACCTCTTGACAAATCGGCGAAACATAGTTATAATAGATTCAATGTAACTATGTTTGGGGTGATAGCGTGGCAGAATCTAAGCCGGGCACTACAATCCACCGGAAACCTAACGGCTCAGCCTACCTCTATTCCGTAGAAAGCTACTGGGACAAGGGCAAGAAAGCAGCGCGCAACAAACAGGTTTGCCTTGGAAGGTACAACGAAGAGACAGGAGAGCTCATACCTTCGAAACGGAGGAAGAAAAAAGCCGTCGTAGAAGAACCAGGCGCGGGATTTAAAGCTACCACAAAGGTTTTCGGGCCTTTCTTACTTCTTGAGAAACTCGCGGAGGAGACGGGGCTTGCGATGATGCTTGAGGCGAGCATGCCCGAAATATCAGGGGAGATACTGAGTCTCGTTTACTTCATAGTCCAGAAAGGCGTCGCTCTGTCGCGGTGCAACCTGTGGAGCGCGAGCCACCAGCACCCGTATGGGCAGCCCATCGGAAGCCAGCAGGTAAGCGACCTGCTGAAGAAGGTGACGGAGGACAGCCGCCAGCACTTCCTCTCGCTATGGATGGGGCGCCTGCTGGAGAACGAGCTCCTGTGCTATGACATCACTTCCGTGTCGAGCTACGCGACAGCGAACGAGTACGTCCGCCTGGGGTATAACCGCGACAAGGAGAAGCTGCCGCAGATTAACTTGGCGATGCTCTACGGGCAGAAGAGCGAGCTGCCTGCCTATTACAGGAGGCTGCAGGGCGCAATAACGGATGTGGCCACTCTTGACACGACGATAGACACGCTGGATTTCCTCGGCAAGAGGAAACTCTACCTTGTGCTTGACCGCGGCTTCTACAGCGAGGCCAACGTGGACACGCTCTTCGAAAGGCGGTATCGTTTCGTACTTATGGCGCGCGCCGACCGGGTTTGGGTAAGGGAAATCATTGACCAGTACTACGAGCAGGTATCCAGCCCGGAGCATTACAGGCAGACCGGCGAGGACGAGGTGCTGTACATGGTGGCGCACCTTTTCCAGTGGAAAGGCCACAGGTGCTACGCGCACCTATATTACAACGCGACAAAGTCTGCGGAGGACTTCGACAACTTGAACAAGAAGCTTGTTATATGCAAGGGCGAGCTCGAAGCCGACGAGCCTGTCGACGCGCACAAGTCGCTTTACGAACGCTTCTTCATCGTTAAGCGGACTCCAAAGCGCGGGCTGTCGGTGGCCTACAACAATGAGGAGATACAGAAATACCGAAAGCGCTACGCGGGTTTCTTCTGCATACTTACGAACGTCAAGACAGACTCCGGCGAGCTACTTGAGATATACAGGAGGAAAGATGTCGTAGAGAACTGCTTTGACGACTTGAAGAACGGGCTTGACATGAAGCGTCTCAGGATACATTCCTCGCAAGCGATGGATGCAAGGCTGTTCATACAGTTCCTAGCACTTATACTGATAAGCAAAATCAGATCAGAAGTTAGAAATGACAAGTCTTTGAAATATATGTCGCCAAGGGAGATTATGGAAGCCATGGAGTCTATCATCAAAATCACATGCATAGACAAGCCGTGGAGCATCTACTCCGAGACAAGCCCGATACAGCAAAAGATCGTCGACCATTTCGGCATTGACACGGAAACATAGTTACACGAATGCGGATTTCAGGTTGTACATAGCACCGCCTTGGGCGTCGTTGCCGACGTGATGTGCCTGGGCGTCATTACCGATAAAGGTACAATTGATTAGGGTCGGGTCGCAGTTTACGTTGTACATACCTCCGCCTTGGGCGTCTGCGGTGCCTCTGAGCAGGTATCCTTTAGTTATAATGACGTTTTCCAGCGTAGCGGTGCTGTTTACATCGCCGTATCTTCCGGTGTTTTCAAACACGCGCACCTCGCCGCCGCCGGAAAAAACGGTGTTTGTCGCCGTTTGCTCCGGGTTTCCGTTTTGCGTGTATTTCGGTTCGATGCCATCTTCCGTCCCGTCAAATCCCCCGATGATGGATACGCCGCTCATCATAAACAGGGGGGTGTAATATATTCCATCCTCCACAGTGCGAAAGGGTATCTCATATCCCTCCGAACTCAGTTTGAGTTTCTCGCACATACAGACGCCGATCGCGCCGGTGGGTTGTTCGATATGACACCAACGGCAGTCGCCGCAGATCCCGGGGGCGGGATAATCCGGGTCGTCGGACTCCCCGTAGCGGCACCACTCCTGCACCGCCGTGACAAACGGCCTGCCCTCGCTGGTGTGCTCAGGGTTTTCCTCAAAACGCGGTAGGTCAAGGATTTGCGTTTCGCTGTATTCATCGTAATACTTGAAAAGATGAAACTCACAGTCTCCCGCGCGTACGATACTTCCCGGCATGCCGCTTGTGTACCGGTCCGCGTACTCATCGCTTTTTACGCAGACGATCCTGTACGGTTGTATTTGCCCCGGCAAGTGGCATCAGTCCTTTCTTACGTGGGGACGAAGAACTCCCCTATAACGTTTTACAACTATTATAGGGGAGTTTTCATCGTTTTGAGAAGTGCAGTCCGGAGGCAAAAAGTTCATATTTTCATCTATAATATATACTTTATGAGTTCCTGCCGGCGCGGTTTTTTCGTGATAAGCAATGTGTCATAAATGATCTGAACTTGATTACTGAGCGTCCCGACCGTAATATGAAACTGTTCAGCTATTTCTTTATAAGGCACGCCCCGCGCCACAAGCTGCGCGATTTGGGCGTCCCGCATTGACAGGATGGACATAGCATTATCTTTCGTAAAATGATTATGGAACGAAATCCAGTTCCCGAGCGTGAGGCTCGCCTGCTTTACCACGGGGGCGTAATACTCCGGGTACGTCTGCTTCATGCACTGCTCCATCAGCCCGCCAAATTGAGTGCAAAACTCAGCAAACGGCGTAATGAAGCCGTGCGGCAGAGCCAGGTTCATCGCTTCAAGCAGCCAGCGCTTTGCCTCCTGTGTGCGGCCGGTGGCGAAACATGCAAGAGCGCACAGCATGCGCAGCATAACTCCTGGTATCGATATTTCCAGCGGCGAGTCAAAGAAAGCCAGCGCGGTCTGCGCTACATCGAGCATGGCTTCATATTTGCCGACACACCTAAAGTATCCCGCGCGAGTGTAAACCGCATTTGGCATGACCTTAGAGGGGAGCTTTGAAAAATCACCGGCCTTAAGCCACTCTGGAACCATATTGGGCGCTATCGCGCCTACGGAGGCAACTGACAAAGATGATTCGGCATACGCGGTTATCTCATCGCTGATACCGGCGGCAATGATGCCCTTAAGAAAGCTCTCGACTTCCGTGTAAGATTTATAATCGCCCATGCTCATCGCAGCCGCTATTGTAAGTCCGGAGGAGTAGAGCTTAACCGCGTCGTTGCCGTCATTTTGCCTGTAACACTCCAGCGCCCGTGAGAAATCGCCGCGAAAATATGCAAACGCAGCTTCCGTCATCAGTCGGATACCGTTATCGCGTATGGTTGCCAGTATGCTTTCCGGGTCTTCCCTCGGAGAGGAGAAGCTATCAGCCGCGACGATATACGCAAAATCGGATTGCAGGGAGTTCTGCGGCGTCTTCTTTTCAAGGCGCGGGTCGACCGGCTTCGCAACGGAATCGGGGGCAAGCTGCGCCCGTTCGAGCTCCCTCGTTCCGGCGGGGTAAACAGCGAGCAAAATGCCTAGTTCAACCTTGATTTGCACGGGCGCTCCCGCAAACTCATTGCTCACGCCCAGTGGAAAATCACCGGAAAGGCGCGCGTCCGTGAGCTCATACTTCAGCCCGCGCAGCAGCACCCCCTCTGCGCAGTCTCCCAGCGCGAACAGCGAGATAACGCCGCGCTTCCGCGCCGCAAGGTGAATCTCCCCCGAGAATGCAGTGACGACTGTCCCGTTATCATGCAGAAATCCGCGAGCGCCGCGGTTGACCAGGAAACCTAAGCATTGTATATTAGCCAGGGTGTGATCCAGGCGCCCGCCTGTACCTCCATAGATGTGAAAACATGTGAAGCCCCGCTCCAGCCCATACTCCAGCGCTGCCATCAGGTCGGTCTGTTCCTTCTCCTTCGGCAAGCGCCTAACGAGCAAGCCGCTCTTTCCCTGACTCGTAAAAGAGCGAAGGGAGTCAAAGTCGCCTATGAGGGCATCCGTCCTTATACCCTCGCTTTGAGTATAGGCATACCCGCCGTCCGCTGCTATGACAAGGTCATGCGCGGCAATCTTCGGCGGGCGCGGCGGAGGCTGCCCCGCGCCGAATACATAACACACCTGTTTATTTTTCATAAGCGTTCATACCAAATCCCAAGTTTAACGCTCCCTGTCGCCTCGCAATGCTATCAGCAATGCCGCTAAATGTCAACGCTTGTGTTTCGCTCCCGCGCGTGATATACTTCCATTATGCAACGGGGGATCGACCCCCGAGATCAAAACTACAGGAGGAAGAACGATGGCTGACATGCCGAGAATCGAAAATCTGAAAAGGGAAGAAAACGTTTTTGAGCTCAAACCGTGGAAGTCGATCCACGACACCATCACGAAGCCCATGGTCACAGGGCTCGGCCCGGCGGAGATCAAGGAATCTGCCCTGGCAATGGGATTCGCGCACATCACCGCGCCGGAAATCCTTGGCAGCCCGACTCACGTCCACCCGTTCGATCAGTGGATCTACCTGATCGGCGCCGAAGTATTCTCCGAATTCGACGCGGACATCGAGTTCACTATGGGCGAAGAAATCCTCAAGATCAACTACCCCTGCTACATCTTCATCCCAAAGGGTGTCAAGCACTGCCCGCTGGACATCAAGCGCGTCGGGAAACCTTTGATATTCGTAGACGTGAGCATTACGCAGGAGGCGTCTGTCCGCCCGGATACGATTGCCAGCACAAGGCGTCCCACGTATCAGGCGCTCAACAACGAGGATTGATTTTGCATGGGGCAGGATTCGAGGAACTTTGGGCGAATCCTGCCCCATGACCTACATGCATTCGTCATCCCGGGCTTGACCCGGGATCCCATGAGTAGGGCGCGACGAGTCAACTCCGCGTCAAGCGCGGAGCAAGCGTGGCCTGTCGCAATGACGGTTATTTTCAGAATGGAGAACATAACATGACTAAAACCCAGGCTCTGGAGCTTCTGCTCCAGAAAGTCGAAGCAATTAAGCACATCAACTCAGCTCTCTCCATCGTCAACTGGGACGCGCTGACGAGCGGCGTCCCGCAGAAATCCCTGCCTGCGGCGGGAGCGATGGTAGGCTGGCTCTCCGGTGAGGCATTCCGGCGCTTTGTGTCCGGCGACACACAAGAGGCTCTGGAAACGCTGTCTGCTTTTGCGAGTGAACTGTCGCTGGAGGAGAGCGCGATGCTCCGCGAGCTGAACCGGCAATACACGAAGCTAAAGTCGGTTCCTCCCGAAGAGCACCAGGAGTTCAGCGCGCTCACAGCGCAGTCGCAGGTTATATGGGAAACAGCGCGCGCCCAAAATGATTTTGGAATGATGCTGCCATACTACGAAAAGATTTTCGACTACCAGCGACGGCTTTGCGATTGGTACGGGTACGAAAAGCACCCGTATGACGCGCTGCTCGACGACTATGAGAAAGGCGCAAACGTGGAAGTGCTCGATGCCTTCTTTAGCGCGCTTCGCGAGGGCTTAGTTCCTCTGGTCAAAGAGATTGGCGCGAGCGGAGTCAAACCGGCTGAGATTTCAGGCGAGTTCGACATCGACAAGCAGAAGTCGCTCCTGCCCTGGCTCACCGACTTCGTCGGTTACGATAGGGCGCGGGGGAAAACAGGCGAAGTCGAACACCCGTTTTGCACAACGGTGAACCGCAACGATGTCAGGATCACGACAAAGTACCACGCCGACAAGCTTCTGTCAGCGTTATTCAGCACCGTCCATGAGTCCGGGCATGCGATATATGAGCAGAACATGCCGGAAGCGCTCGACCGTTACGGTCTGGCCGATGGCGCTTCAATGGGGATGCACGAGAGCCAGTCCCGCCTTTACGAAAACATCATCTGCAGAAGCAAGGCTTTCGCAGCACGCCTATTACCAAAACTCCGTGAAACTTTTGCGTACTTTGACAGTTGGGACGAAGATTCGCTGTATCGCGCTATCAATATAACCTGCCCATCGCTCATACGCATCGAAGCTGATGAGCTCACATACAGCATGCACATCATGATTCGCTACGAGCTCGAAAAAGCGATAATCACCGGCGACATTAAGGTCAGCGATCTGCCGGGGCTCTGGAATGACAAGTATACCGAGCTCTTGGGCGTGCGACCGGAGAACGACGCAGAAGGCGTCTTGCAGGACGTGCACTGGAGCGGCGGCATGGTGGGCTACTTCCCTTCTTATGCCGTCGGAACCGCTTACGGGGCTCAGTTCGTCAATGCAATGAAAAAGAGCGTCGACGTGGACCGCTGCGTCGAAGCGGGAGATCTTTCCCCTGTCGTCGGCTGGCTGACGGACAATGTCTATAGGCACGGCGCTGTACTGCTGCCTTCCGGTATCCTGAAAGAGGCGACAGGCGAACTCTTCAATCCCGCATACTACGTGGACTATCTCAGCGACAAGTTCAGTTCGCTGTACAAGTAACGGATTGGGTGACGACTAATGATTACCGTTGGTGAAACACTCTCAAGACTGCGCCGCGAGAAGAAGCTCCTGCAGAAAGACGTTGCTGCAAAACTCGCGGCGCATGGAATCATCATCAGCGCCAAAACTGTTTACAACTGGGAGAAAGGGCTCGCGCAGCCTAACGCCAACCAGTTTCTTGCCTTATGCGAAATACTCGGCGTCGACGATGTCCTGTGGCAATTTTCCGGGGTGCGAAGGGGGCCGCTTAGCGGCCTCAACCGCGATGGCCGGGAGAAGGCCCGCGAGTTTATTAACCTCCTGTCCCTAATCGACGCGTTCAGGGAAGAACCGGGCGAGGAGCAGGAGCCGCCACGCTTGTTCCGCTTGTACGATATCCCGGTATCGGCGGGCACCGGCAACTTCCTCGGCGACAGCGGCTACAATATGATTAGCGCGCCCGCACATATCCCCGATACTGCCGACTATGCTCTTAGGGTTAGCGGCGACAGCATGGAGCCGCTGATGAGCGATGGCCAGATTATCTGGGTAAAGGAACAGGACGTTCTGGAAAGCGGCGAGGTCGGGATATTCGTCTACGACGGAGACGTCTACTGCAAAGAGCTTTCCGTTAAGGAAGGCCGGGCGTACCTAAAATCGCGCAACCCGAAATACGGCGAAATAAAGATCGCTGACGGTTTCCCGTTCAAGGCTCTTGGCAAAGTAGTATACTAGTGAAAGGATGAGTTATTTGAACCGTAGCATACCTTTTGAGAAAAACGAGCTTATATCCGTAGACTCCATACCCGGCATGTTCGGAGGCCCGGATATGCCGCTGTGGAACACGCCGGTGACCCCAAAGGAAAACGTCGCCGCAATGTACCACGACAAGCACCCCTACTGGGTACCCAGCGGAGCGGACGCGGGGATGATAATGCCTCCGCTCTACAACACCAGGCTTGGCAGGGGCGGCCCCGGCGGGATCACGGATGCCTTCGGCATTCACTGGGAATACGTAGAGCAGGTCCACGGCAGCATCGTCCGCCCCGGCGCCCCGCTTTTAAGCGATGTCAACGAATGGCGCGAAAAAGTCATATTCCCCGATATCGACGCGTGGGACTGGGCGGCCGAGGCCGAAGCCACGAAAATCGACACGAGGCGCTCAACGCAGATCTCATTCGTCAACGGTTTCTGGTTCGAGAGGCTGATCTCGTTCATGGACTTCCTGCCCGCCGCAATGGCGCTCATCGATGAGGATCAGATTGACGCAATTCGAGACCTTTTCGAAGCCTCCACCAGTTTCGCGATCAAGCTCGTGGATAAATTCTGCGAGTATTGGCCGGCTCTCGATGGTTTCAACATCCATGACGACTGGGGGTCGCAGAGGTCGCCCTTCTTCTCTGAGGAGACTGCATACGACTTGTTCGTACCGCATATGAAGGCTCTGACAGACCACATACACACAAAAGGCCGTTTCGCGACGCTTCACTCCTGCGGGCACAACTTTACACGTGTCCAATGCTTCATAGACGGGGGTTTCGACAGTTGGGATCCGCAGCCTATGAACGACACGCATGCCCTTTACGAGCAATACGGCGATAAAATCATCATCTCGGTCGTCCCTGCGGGCATCGACGCCGCCAACGCCTCTGATGATGATATGAGAGCCGCCGCGAGAGCTTTCGTCGACACTTACTGCCGGCCGGGCAAGCCTGCCGCTGTCAACCATGCCGCGAGGGAGAAGTTGACGAACGCATTCTACGAGGAGCTTTACGAGTACTCCAGGAAGCATTATGGAGGCTTCGCCTGATAGCGTAGTACATAGTGGCCTGGTGTCTGTTCAGGTATCCACTACCTCCGTGCGCTAAAATACAGCACAATAGGAGCGGCCGCGGATTATCATTGGGCTTTGCCTGATTATCCTGCTTTTGCCGCTCCTATGTGCTGCTTTTCCCATGCACTATTGTTTTTCCGACTTCATCGTTTGCGTTTGGCTGTCCGCGCCGTACTCTTCAACGCACATCCGCTCAACATAACCCAGAACCTTGTACCTTGTCCTGTCAGGCAACTGCCTGAACATGCATAACAGCTTTTGCTCTGTATCGCTTACCAGCGATGCTGCGGCGCCGTCAGAGAGCAGCCATTCCATTGGAACTGAGTAATGCGCGGCGACAACTTGAAGCTTCGACTTCCTGGGTACTGCCAGATCGTGTTCCCATCTGTAGATTGAGTTCATCGATACGCCAAACAGTTCGCTTTGCTCCTGCAGCGTCTTCTTGGACTTCAATCGCAGATTCCTCAGCTTCTCACCTAGACTCACATGAATCCCTCCTTCCTGAATTATGTTTAAAGCTTACTTGTTAAAGTTGCTTGAAGGTCAATACCTTTTTTCAAACTTTTTTTTGGAATAACTCACATATTTCTGCAAGTTATTTTCCGAAAAACGAAAGCCTTATACTGCAACAGGTAAGGAGGATGCCAATATAAAATTAGCCGGGTCGACGCCCGGATTCCTTCAATAATCCTTTCATTTTTGTCTTTTAACACTATGGTTTTCGCCAAAATACCTTCAGGTAACTTTAACTTTTCGCAGTTGCCGGCGGTTTCTCTAGTGCCGTGTAACATCTAAAAGCTACAAAAATTGCGGTGTATTTTTTCGGTAATCAAGGCGAAAGGCCGAAGGAATACCCTAGGTATTTCAAGGACTTTCAACGCAGAGTAACGGAAAAAGACATCGTAAGAATGTAAACTTTTAGATGTTACAGGGTACTAGATACTCCTCCGGTTTGCGGAAGCATTTTCCGCAGATGTTGCAACGTTTCTTCTCGTTGTATCTGCAGAAGCGTACGTTATCGCCCATGTAGCTGTATGTGTGCCTGCGGGCGAAAGGCCTGTCGTCATCGCCTTGCGCGGCCTGTTCGGAGTCGTCTGCGTTACGTACCTGGTTTATCGTCCCCCAGGTTCCCGACAGGAAGGCCGCCTGGAAAATGAGCGGCTTGTTCATTTTCCGGAAAAGTATCGGGCAGTGCCAGACGTTGGCCGGTATGCGCACGACAGTCGGCTTCGTGATGATCTTGCTTTCCAGGTGGTCGGGGTCGTCACCGAAGAACATCTCTATCTCCGCGTCAAAATCGAAGATGTTCATCGGGTCTGCGCCCATGAAGTAGATATACTCCTCGACTCCTTGGTGGATATGCGTGTCTTCCATGTTGTTCGCTGCGGTGAATACCTGCCAGCCTACATGGTAAGTTGCGTCTTCCATATATGTCTCGCCTCTGAAATACGCCTGCGGCGAGGGGCACCACGCGCCCCAGTTCGTCTCTTCCTTGGGCATGGCAAGCACGCATTTTGTAACTGCCGGCGAGAGCGGTGGTTTGGGCGCTTTCAGCTTCGTCGCGTCAGAGTACGGCTTCGAGGCGTAGCCCGGCATTACGACGCAGTCTGGTCCCATAGGCGACTTCGTATGGTCGTAGGCGCCTGTGTCTGAGTAGGACTCCACGCCGTCTTCGTTGACGACGGTCCACGGCACATGCGTGTACGGCCTTTCGACGCGCTCTTCCGGGTGCGAGAAACAGTAGCCGCAAAATGTGCATTCTTTCGTGGGGTCGATTGAGCAAATGCTCGTCTCTCCCCCGCCGTATATGAACTGCTTCTCCCCGTCCTTTCGCTCCACAAACTTTATTGACCCGCCTTTGCCGGATAGCATTACCGCCTGGAACAGCATCGGTTTATCCATGCGGACGAAGTTCAGCGGGCTGTGCCACCAGCCTTTGGGGAGCTTTATGATCGTCGGTTCCGTTATGACGATCTTTTCCATTGCGTCGAGTTTTTCTCCCATGTAGAAGTGTACTTCCGCGTCGAAGGATTTGAAGACGTCAGGCAACACCGCGCCAAAGAACACAAGGTACTCGTCTTCTCTGTGGAAATGCGGTTCTTTTTCCAGGAATACCGGGGCTTTGAAGACCTGGAACCCGACGTTCATCACGGAGCCGGGCAAGTCCCTGTCTCCCCTGAAGTACGCTTGCGGCGAGTGGCACCAGTCGCCCCAGCTCGTCTCCTGTGGCTCGAACTCGTAGAATAGTTTTTCATATTTTTCCTGCATTTTCGTTTCTCCTAAATTTCCTTGTGGCGGCAGCACGCGACGAAGTGGCCGGGTGCGTGCTCTTCCAGCTTCTGCGGCTTCTCGCAGCCGTCCGCAGCGTACCTGCAGCGAGCCATGAAGCGGCAGCCCGGCTTAGGCTCTACGGGCGAGGTTATTTCCCCCTTGAGCAGGATGCGCTCAGTCTTGTCGTCGATGTCCGGAGCAGGTATCGCCGATAGGAGAGCCTTCGTATATGGATGGCGCGTGTCGCTGAACAGATCGTCGGATGGCGCTTTTTCGACCATCTGCCCGAGGTACATGACCATGATGTCGTCAGAAATATACTTTACGACGGACAAGTCATGCGTCACGAACATATACGCCAGTCCGCGCTCCTCCTGCAGGTCCAGCATGAGGTTGATGACCTGCGCCTGAATCGACACGTCAAGCGCCGAGACGGGCTCGTCGCATACTATGAACTTAGGTTTCAGGGACAGGGCGCGCGCTATGCCTATCCTCTGCCGCCTCCCTCCGTCCAGCTCGTGCGGGTACGAGTTTTCGAACCTCGCGGCGAGGCCGACGGTGTCCATAAGCTCGCGCATCTCTTTTAGCATATCCGCCTTCGAGTGCTTCTTCCTCAGCTTAAGCGGTTCCATGATAGACTCGCTCACAGACTTCCTGGGGTCCAGCGACGAGAATGGATCCTGGAAGATTATCTGCATCTTCGCGCGAAGATCGTGCAGCTCATTCTTAGTAGGAGTCGTGATGTCCTTGCCTTCGAAGAATATCTTGCCGTCAGTCGGCTCAAGAAGGTGAAGCACCGTGCGGCCGAGGGTCGTTTTGCCGCAGCCCGACTCCCCGACGACTCCGAGCGTCTTCCCCTCTTCGAGCGCGAAGTTGATGCCGTCCACGGCGTGCAGCATCCCGCCCTTGGTTTTGAAGTATTTCTTCAGGTCGCGGACTTCGAGTAGTGCCGGCATACTAACCCGCCCCCTTTGCTAAATGGCATTTCACTATGTGCCCCGGTTCGGTCTCGACGCCGGCGGGCGGCGCTTCCCTGCACTGTTCGGATGCTTCGGGGCACCTATCGCAGAACCTGCAGCCCTTTGGCAGGTCGGTCGGATCCGGCATAAGCCCTTTGATTGGGCTCAGCCTGCGCTCCGTGGAGTTGAGCCTCGGGAGCGAGCCGAACAGCCCGAGCGTGTATGGGTGCCCGGGAGACTTGAATACATGCCTCGCGGTCCCGCGTTCGACTATCTCCCCCGCGTATGTTACGGCGACGCTGTCGCAGAAGTCCGCGACTACGCCGAGGTCGTGCGTTATCAGTATGACCGAGGTGTCAAGCCGGGTCCTGAGCGAGCGCATCATGTCGAGCACCTGCGCCTGTATCGTAACGTCCAGGGCAGTCGTCGGTTCGTCCGCGAGCAGCAGTCCGGGGTTGCATGCCAGCGCCATCGCGATTACGACTCGCTGTTTCATGCCGCCGGAGAACTGGTGCGGGTACTCGTCGAACCTGTCCATGGGTATCCCGACCATCTCAAGCATGTCGCAGGCTCGTTTGTCCGCTTCGGAGCGGTGGATTTTATTGTGCTGTTTAATCGCTTCGGCGATTTGGTAGCCGACTGTCTCGATTGGGTTGAGCGCGGTCATCGGATCCTGGAATATCATAGCTATCCTGTTGCCGCGAATCTTGCGCATTTCCTTTTCCGAGAGTTTGAGCACATCCTGCCCGTCGAATATAATCTCGCCCGACATAAGCTTCGCCTGCAGCGGCGGCAGTATGCGCAGGATGCTTTTCGCTATCGTCGTTTTGCCCGCGCCTGTCTCCCCGACAAGCCCTAGCGTTTCGCCTTTTTTTACTGTGAGGTCGATGTTGTTCACCGCGTAGATCACATCGTCGTCGGTATGGTACTCGACCGCCAGGTCGCGTATTTCAAGCAGGTTTTCTTCCATATCCAGCCCATCCATCATAATCAGTTTTTCAGCCGCGGGTCGAGCGCGTCGCGCAGCCCGTCTCCGAGCAGGTTGCAGGAAAGCACGCTAAGCATGACGCAAATGCTCGGGTAGATCGTAAGCCTCGGGGCTTCGCGCAGGTAGCTCCTCCCGTCGGATATCATCGCGCCCCATTCCGGAAGCGGGGGCTGGACGCCAAGGCCGATGAAGCTCAGGGCGGAACCGGCGAGGATACAACCGCCAACGCCCATGGTAATCTGCACAATGAGCGGTCCGATGGCGTTCGGCAATATATGCTTGAGGATAATATTCGCGTCGCTTGCGTCGATCGCCCTTGCGGCTTCGACATACTCTTTCTCGCGGACCGTGAGTATCGAGGCCCGCATGATGCGGGCGTATCCGGGCACAGTCCCGACACCGAGCGCGATAATGGCGTTGCGCAGGCTTGGGCCGAGTATCGCCGCAAGCGCGACGCACAGCAGGAACATAGGCATCGCCTGGTATATGTCGAGCAGCCTCATGCACAGGTTATCGACCCAGCGCCCGTAGAAGCCCGCGATAGCCCCTATGGTGATGCCAATAGTCGCGGCAATGGCGACGGCCACTACCCCCATGCTCAGCGACTGCCTTGAGCCGTATATCAGGCGGCTGAGAATGTCCCTCCCGAGCCTGTCGTTGCCCAGCAGGTGTTCCTTGCTCGCATCGGCGAATGATAGTTTCGCGTTGAGCTGGTCGTATGGGTATGGCGCCAGCAGCGGCGCGAATACAGCGACCAATAAAAGAAGAACAAGCACGACCAAAGCCGCAACGGCAAGCTTGTTTTTCCTCAGTTGCCGCCATATCTCATACAGCCTGGATTTCTTCCGTTTCTTTTGCAATTTTGCTCATCCTCCCTCTCTTTTTTGATACGTATTGCGACCGGATACGCGGGTCAACCAGCGCGAAGATGACGTCCACGAGCAGGATGACCAGCGCGAACATGGACGAAATGACCAATATTCCGCTTTGTATGACCGGGTAGTCGCGGTTACTCAGCCCCTTCATAATATAATCGCCCATGCCCGGTATGGAGTATATCTGCTCTGCTATGAGCGAGCCGCCCAGCGAAGAACCGAACACTCCGCCTATGACCATTATTACCGGTATCGCCGCGTTTTTCAGCGAGTGCCTGTAGATGACCTTCCCTTCGGAGAGGCCTTTTGCCCTTGCGGTGGTTATGTAGTCCTGCCTGATGATTTCGAGCAGGTCCGAGCGCATCTGCCTCGCGATAAGCGCTGTGAGGCCGAGGCCCATCGCGACGCAGGGCAATATCCAGCCCCGCCAGGACTCCACGCCCGAGAGCGGCAGCCATTGCAGCTTGACGCCGAAGAGGCGTATGAGCAGCAGCGCGAATACGAAGCTCGGTACCGAGACGCATATCATCGACAGGAACATGACGCCGCTGTCCCTCCATGTGTGCTGGTGCGTTGCGGCGTATATGCCAATCGGGATGCCGATGATGACCGACATGACAAGCGACAGCGACACCAGCAGCAGCGTATACGGGAGCCGCAGGAGCATTTCGTCGGCTACCGGCCGCTTCGTCATCAAGGATGTGCCGAAATCGCCGTTGATCGTGTTCCAGAGGAAACGCCCGTACCTCACGTAGATAGGGTCGTTGAGCCCGAGGTCCTCCCGGAGCTGCTCGACCTGCTCCTCGGTCGCCTGCGTGCCGAGCATCATCCTGGCCGGGTCGCCCGGGGTTATGTCTATCAGAATAATCACCACCAGCGAGATACCGAGAAGTACCGGTATCAGCATCAGCAGCCTCTTTCCAATGTATCTAAGCATTTTTTATGTTCTTACCTCCCGCCGCGCATGTTTTTTCAACATAAGCTCTATTGCGGTATACTGCCTTTGGGGCGGTCGAGTGTTGCAAATCACCGGACCGCCCCAAGAGTTAGCAAAATAGTCAATTACTGGACGAAGTACGCATCCTGGTAGTACACGATCCCCGCTAGCGAGCCTTCGGCGCCCCGGAGGTCGCTTGCTCTCGCCCTGGCGCTCATGACTTCGCAGATACCGTACCACGGGCAGTTTTCTACGAAAATCTCTACCGTTTCGTACAGTTTGTCGTTCCTTTGCTTGAGGTCGACCGTCGAAATCGCGCCCATGCTGACCTCTCCGTACAGGTCGCGGATCGGCCCGGTCCATCCCAGGGGGATGAACGTGAGGTACATTGCCAGAATGTCTATCGCCATCGCGCTGGGCGCTCCGGGGGTGAACATGGCGATTTCGAAGTTGCTGGCGTCCATCATCATGGGGAAGTAAGTCGCCTGGTCGTAGTTGAGGATTTCAACCTTGACTCCGATTTGGTTCAGGCCGCTCTGAATGATCTCCGCAGCCGTGACATGGTCCGAGGAGCCGTTCGTGATGATCCTCAGGGTCTTGCCGACGAGGCCTGACTGCTCAGCCAGTTCTTTCGCTTTCGCGATGTCGTACCCGATCGTGTAGGTGTCGTGCATGTTCTCAAAGCGCGGCTCGTAGTCCACGCAGAAGTTCGAGCACGGCCAGTTTGTCACTTCCGACATACCGTAGTAAAGGATGTCCGCTATGGTCTGGCGGTCTATCGCGTGGCACACAGCCCAGCGAGCTTCCTTAGACCCGAGCGGCGCGTCCTCGAGGCAACTGAACAGCGTGACGAAGTTGTAGCCGCCGTTGCTCGTGACAACGTCGTAGCCCAGCGATTTGATGAAGTCCACGTCTTTGAGCGGTATGGCTGACATGTCGATGTCATGCGTCTGCAGGGCGTTTACTCTCTGCGCTTCTTCGTTGATTACTTTGAAGTTGAGGTTCTTGATAGCGGGAGCCCCGCCCCAGTAATCTTCGCGCGCTTTCAGGTACAGGTGGCTGTTCACGACGTACTCGTCGACGACGTACGGTCCGGTCCCGATGGGTTCGAGCGAGAGCGCGAGTTCGTCGTAGCCGTCCTTGCACATTATCATTAGCTGCGTCATGCCGGGTTCCTGCGAGGCGTTGAACACCGTGTACCACAGGTCGATGGTGTACTCGCCCGTCACCTTGGTTTTCTCGAAGTCGACGACTTTGACGTTGAGGGAGAACTGCGGGTTGTCTTTGCACAGTTCCATGGAGAACATGACGTCTTCAGCAGTCATAGGTTTGCCGTTTGAGAATTTGATGCCTTCCCTGATGTGCAGGGTGTAGTTGATGTCGCTGACATAGTCCATGCCTGTGGCGAGGATCCAGATGCGTGAGCCGTCCGGGTTGTAGTCGAACAGCGGCTCATAGAACGTGTAGTTGATGCCGACGAACCCGCCTGTGATGCCCAGCGGATGCAGCGTGCCGCTGTCTTGCATCGCCGCTACGTTCAGCGTGTCCCTTGCGGATGCCGCAGGCGGGGATTCGCTGCCCGAGGTTGTGCTTTCTGTGCCGCCGGGGGTGGAGCTTGTGCCTGCGGGGGTTTCCGAGGTGGAGGTCGATGCGGATGGGTTTGCGGATGTCGAGGGGCTTTCGGCCTTTTCGCTTTCGCCGCAGGCTGCGAGGGTCGCGAGCATTGCGAGGGCCATGAGCAGGGCCAACAGTTTCTTTGCTTTCATTGTTACTATACTCCTTTAATATATTATGCCTTCCAGTCTTCCAAAAGGCACTTGCCGCAGGAATCGCATTTCTTTGCCGCGTCGTACTTGCATTGGATCGGCCCGTTGTACTTCATGACCTTCTCGCCGTCGGGGGTGTCGTAGATGCCTCCGAACATCGGCTGCATGACTGCGGCCTGGAAGAACACGGGCTTGTCGATCCGCTTGAAGTTCAGCGGGCAATGGTGCAAGTTTGCCGGTATGCGCACTATGGTGGGCTGCGTGATCTTGAAAACTTCGGCATCCTCGCCGATTTTGCCTAAGGTGAGCTCGATGTCCGCGTCGAACTCGAAGACGTTCGGGAAAGAGCCGCCGAGGAAGATGAGGTACTCGTCGACGTCGTGGCGGTGCGGTACCCTGTCGAGGAAGAAGGGCTTGACGAAGATTTGGAAGCCTACGTTGAAGTTGGAGCCCGGTATCTGCGTGGCGCCTCTGAAGTACGCTTGCGGCTTTATGACATACCCCGGGTCGTCGCCCTCAGCTACGGCTTCGTTGTTCTCCATCGGGAACGGGAAAACGAGTTTTTCGTACATGCTTTTCAATCCTTTCTTGCGGGAATCCTGATTCTGGTGTATTATACAATGACCAAGCCGGAAAAATCAATATCTCCGGTTCATTTTTTCTGATACTATGGAGGGGGATCAATGCCGTATATCAAAGTCAGCGTGACAAAAAGGCTCACGCAGGAACAGCAGGAGGAGCTCGCGGGCGTTCTCGGCAAGGCTATCGCGCTTATTCCGGGCAAGGACGGGCGCGGGCTCATCGTCGACGTCGAGGATGGCAAGTCGATGTATCTCGGCGGCGTCAAGCAGGAGAATATGGTGTTCGCGGACGTACGCTACTACTCAAACTTCCCCTATCAGGTGAAAAAGGACTTCACCGCCGCAGCTTTCGACGGCATGGGCCGCGTCCTGGGCGCGAACAAGGACAGGATGTTCCTGACTATCACAGAGTTCAACAATTGGGGCGGTTTCGGCGACTTCAAAGACGAGTACTATCTCTCAGAATAATAAGGACAAAGGTTTTATTGTATGGAAATGACAGCGTTATCTGACTTTCGCGGCAGAGTAATAAACAACTGCTCCAAGGTCATCGTCGGCAAGGACGCCGAAATCCTCGACGTCCTTATATGCTTTTTATGCTCCGGGCATATACTGCTTGAAGACGTCCCGGGCACGGGCAAAACAATGCTGCTGCGGGCGTTCGCAAAGACGATTGGCTGCAGCTTCAAACGTGTCCAGTTCACCCCGGATGTGCTCCCTTCCGACTTGACGGGCATCAGCTTCTACAACCAGAAGACCGGCGAGTTCGAGTTTCGCCCCGGCCCCCTGTTCGCGAACATGATACTCGCGGACGAGATAAACCGCGCTACGCCGAGGACCCAGTCGAGCCTGCTCGAAGCGATGGCGGAACGCCAGATCACGGTCGACGGCGAGACCCGGCCGATGCCGGAGCCGTTCATGATCATGGCAACGCAGAACCCGCTCGAGTCGCACGGCACCTTTCCCCTGCCCGACGCCCAGACAGACAGGTTCTTCATGCGCCTCTCGCTCGGCTACATGACAAGGGAAGAGGAGATTTCCGTGCTCTCGGGGCGCGATACGCTTGATATAGTAGAAGAACTCGAAGCATCGACCGACCTTGAAGAGATTATGCGCATGAAGGCCCTGTGCACGCAGGTGGAAGTCAGCCCCGACGTGACCGGATACCTCATGGACATCGTCGAGCGCACGAGGTCGGACGCGAGGATACGCATCGGAGTATCGACGCGCGGCGCCATAGCCGCCTACCGCGCCGCTCAAGCTGCTGCCGGCCTTGAAGGCCGCGACTACGTGCTACCGGAAGACGTCAGGAGGCTCATCCCTATGGTCCTCTCGCACAGGCTTTCGCTCGCCGGGATATCGGCGAGCGGCGAGGACCGGAGCATCCTGTCAGAAATAATCGACGCCGCGCCCGTCCCGCTGGAGAAGCTCTGATGCTGCCTTTCTTCTTCATCCTTATCGCCCTTGGCATTATCCTGGAAATAATCTCGCTCAGGCGCGACCCCGGCATAGTAAAGCTGGAGTACGACCTGTCTGCCAGGTGCGTCGAGCCGGGGGCGCCGATACACGTACACGCGACCGTCACCAACGGCAGCCGCGTGCCTATATCGTACCTAGCAGTCAACGAGACGTACCCCATGGAAGCCACGCTGCCGAAGGGGATCATGTACAGGAACAGGCTGGACAGCCTGCAGATAAAGAAAATCTGCCGCGTCAAGGGCCGCCAGAAGAAGAAGCTCACAATGGAAGCCTCGGTCGAGAAACGCGGAGTCTACACATTCAACAGCGACTCAATAGAATTCGGCGACTTCCTCGGGTTTCGCGAGGTCTCGAAGACAACGCTGCAAAAGCGCGAGATAGTCGTCTACCCCAAGAGGGACGGACCTCCGGACATCACAGACGCGCTGGGGCGTTTCCTGGGCGACGTCGCCGCCAGGCGCTTCCTGATACGCGACCCGATACTGACTGCCGGCTGCAGGGAGTATACCGGCAGGGAACCCATGAAGGAGATCCACTGGCTGCAGAGCGCGCATCGAGGCGAGCTCATGGTGCGCGAGTTTGACTACACGCGCCAGATCTCAGCCTGCGTCGTGCTCGCCGTCGACAGCATCGACCAGGCGGAATTCACGGATCTCGACGAATGCTGCAGCGCGGCGCGGCTTGTCTGCGAAACGCTCAACAACGCGGGCGCTTCGGTGAGTTTCTTCACAAACTCTATGCTGACAAGGATAAGCGGCAGGAATATATGGCAATGCGAATACTCGCCGGGGCACGGGGACGAACTCCTCGAAGGGCTCGGGCGCGTATCGGGCACTGCCTGCCGCCCGCTCGCCGAACTGCTTGAGTTCTCCATGCGCAAAAGCGATTACGACGCCGCATTCGTGCTGATAGTCCCCAGCGGCGACTTGAGCGGCGAAGAAGCTGCAAGCATGCTGCGCGACAAGACAGGAAGAGAAGTCCTCCTTGTACGCGCCGGAAGGGGGGCGCTCAGTGACACAACTGCTCAAGACGCTGTTTGACCTGTGTTTCTACTACACCCTCAGCAGCTACTACTTCTATATAATCACCCTCACATACCCCATGAACTACGGCGTGCCGCTCTTGATGGCGTCGGCGGCGCTGTTCACACTGACAAAAAGATTTCTTCCGGCAGCCGCAGCGCGCAGCGGCGGGGGGAAGAAGCGGATTAATCCATTCGCGGTTATCTGCTGCGCTATCCCCGGCCTGTTCTTCGCTTTCTCCCCTTCCCTGACCCAGATGATCCAGTTCGCGCCCGCGTGGGCTTATCTTGGGTTCTCCCTTCTTACCGACAGGGTCTACACAGATCGCAGAGTGTTTGAGGATCACTTCGCTTTCAGCGCAAAAGTCCTGCTGCTGATGTTCTTCGGCATAGTCGCTCTCGGCAGGATCGTCGGCGCAGCCGCCGGAGCCGCGCCCTACCTCGCGCTGTACCTTCTGAGCGGGGTGTGCTTGATGCGGATACTTCGCGAGGAAGGCAAGGTCTCGGAAGGCCGCAACGTGTTTGCGGTGCTGGTATTTCTTGGCGGCAGCGCAGCTCTCGCGCTCCTTAGGACGCCCGGCATGCTCGTCAACGCGCTCGGGTTTATATACAGGAACATTATCGCCAACATACTAATGGGCGTCGTATATGTCGTAGGCGTAATCGCATACGCCGTTGTATTCGCCATAAAATGGCTCATTGCCCTGTTCAGCAGCGAAAAGGAGTTCGTCCCGCCAAACTTTACCGGCATGGAGGACGCTCCTTTATCCGATGAGTACGATTTCGTCGAGATGGGGTTTCCCGCATGGCTGCGCATTACCTGCCTGGTGATCGTCGGCCTCGCCCTTGCGCTAGTCGTCTTCCTCATACTCAGGAAAATGCTTGGGCGCAAGCGCGCCGCCGATGAGGATGAGCCATATACCGAGGAAGTTGAGAGCATCAAAAGACAGGATCGCGCCAAAAGGGGCGGCCTGTTCCGCCCTAAAGAGCCAAGGCAGGCTGTCCGCTGGTACTACCGCAAATATCTCAAAGAAGGGATGTCCAGAGGCGCGAGGCTCTCTGTCACGGACACGAGCCTGAGGGTCTTGAGGAGATACGGCGGCTTGTTCGCGGAACCGGATTCGAAGGCCTTGCGAGAGGTATACATCGCAGCCAGGTACCGCAGAAAGGCGCCCGTCACGGAGGCGGACGCCGAGGCGGCTTCCGAGTTATGGCGCAGGCTAAAAAAAGGCGGTCAATGACCGCCTTTTTTTATGTCGTGGATGGCTCTTCAGGCGCCCCGTCCGGGCGCTGTATTGCGTCATTGAGCGATAGAAATGAAATGTAGCGCCTGGAGGTAGTGGGCGCCTGAACACCCTTTGTTATCGTACCAACTCACAGAAGGTGGCAGGCGCAGACGTGCCCGGGCGCCACTTCCCGCAAAGCCGGCTCCTCCTCCATGCAGACCGGCAGCGCGCGCTCGCACAGGCGGCAGTACCGGCAGCCCCTGTCGGGAATGCTGAGATCCGCATCCTCCTCCAGCAGCTTACGGGTCTTGGCGCGGCCTGTCTTCGGATCGGGGACCGGAATAGCCTCGATAAGGGCCTTTGTGTACTGGTGCGCGGGCCGCAGCACGATATCCTCCGCCGCGCCGAGCTCGACGAGCTTGCCCAGGTACATAACCCCTACCCTGTCTGAAATATGGCGCACGACCGACAAATCGTGCGAGATAAAAAGATAAGTAAGCCCGAAACTCTCCTGCAGATTCTGCAGCAGGTTGATAATTTGGGACTGGAAAGACACATCCAGCGCCGAAACCGGCTCGTCGCACACGATGAACTCCGGGTTCACAGCCAGCGCGCGGGCTATGCCGATCCTCTGCTGCTGCCCGCCCGAAAACTCGTGCGGATAGCGGTACATGCAGCCCGGGTCCAGCCCGACGCTCTCGAGGAGAATAGCCACCCTGTTCCTGCGCTCAGACTTCGAGAAGCCCGCGTGCCTCGCCCTGAGACCCTCCGAGACGATGTCGATGACGCGGCACCTCGGGTCGAGGCAGCCGTAAGGATCCTGGAAGATGATCTGCATCTTCGACCTGTAAGGGCGCATATTTACTGTAGTGATATCGTCGCCGGCGTACTTGATTGCCCCGCCGTCAGGTTCGACAAGCCGCAGTATAGTCCTACCGAGGGTCGTCTTGCCGCAGCCCGACTCCCCGACGAGGCCGAAAGTCTCGCCGCTGAAGATATCGAAGCTGACCCCGTCCACAGCCTTGAGCAATGTCCGCCTACCCGCCTTGTCGCGCACCTGGTAGTATTTTTTCAGTCTCTCGATGCTTAATAATCCGGCGTCGCTCATATATCAGCCTTCCTCCCAGGTCCATTTGCCTTTTTCCGCCTCGTCGGGCACCTGCAGCCAGCACTTCGCGCTGTGCCCGGGTCCGAGGAACGTTTCCGGCGGGAAACTCGTTTTGCACACGTCCATGCACGACTCGCAGCGCGGGTGGAAGACGCAGCCCTCCGGCATAGCCACCTGGTCGATCGGAGTGCCTTCTATCTGCGCGAGCTGCCCCTTCGTGTTCCCGTCGATATTAAGCACCGTCTTGAGCAGCATTTTCGTGTATGGGTGCGCTGTGTCATAGAAAATGTCGTATGTGTCGCCCTGCTCCAGTATGTACCCGCCGTACATGACGGAAACCCTGTCGCAAAGCTCCGCCACAATTCCGAAGTTGTGCGTTATGTACACCATGGCCATCCCTGTTTGTTCCTGGAGGCCTTTGAGTATCTGGATTACCTGCGCCTGTATGGTGACGTCGAGCGCGGTAGTCGGCTCGTCGGCAATAAGCAGCTTCGGTTTGCACAGCAGCGCGATTGCGATCATGACGCGCTGCCGCATGCCGCCCGAAAGCTCGAAGGGATACTGCTTCATGACGCGCTCGGGGTTCCGAATCTTCACTTCCTTTAGCATATTGACGGAAGCGGCCTTGGCAGCTTGCCTGGTAGCTTTTTTGTCGTGCGCGCGGATCGTTTCCACCATCTGTTGTTCTATAGTGAACACAGGGTCGAGGAAAGACAGCGGATCCTGGAATATCATGCTGACCTCATTGCCCCGGAATGATTCCAGTTCCTTCTTAGTCATCTGAAAGACGTCTTTGCCCCCAAATGACACGCTGCCCCCGTTGATTCTCGCGGGGGGCCGCAAAAGCCCCATGATGGAGTAGGCCTCGACGCTTTTCCCGCTGCCTGACTCGCCGACCAGGCCCATGATCTCGCCTTTCCTCACGTCATAGCTGATCCCGTTGACCGCGTGCAGTTCGCCCCTGCGGGTCTGGAAAGACACGTCAAGCCCTTTGACTTCAAGCAGTACTTCGTTTTCGTTACTGTGCTCCAATGTCGATACTAACCTCCGAACTATTCGTCTGTTTGTCTGTACGTCTGCGCGTCTGTGCGTCTTCCTGCGCTGCCCGGCCCAACTGCTTACTCCCTGGGGTCAAGCGCGTCGCGGAGGCCGTCGCCGAATAGCCCCAGCGATATGACGCTGATGGTGATCACCGAGCAAGGTATGATGATCATATGGGGATATGAGCGTATAAATGACCTTCCAAAATACGCAAGAGCCCCCCACTCGGGCGTCGGCGGGTTTACCGCGATGCCGAGGTAGCCCATTATCGTGCATAGCAGGAGCGCTTCCGAAAAGGCGCTCGTGAACCTTATTATCAGTGACGGCGCGACGTTGTGAAGCACATGGCGCGCAAGTATCTCGCCATGCCCGACGCCCAACGCGCGCGCAGCTTCAATATACTCGCTGCCGACTATGCTCATTACCGAAGCGCGTATCAGCCGCGCGAACTGCGGCATCGCGGCTATGCCCATTGCGTACATGAAGTTGCCTTTCCCCCAGCCCAGCGCCGCCTCGGCGAGTATGACCAGCAGGAACACAGGCACGGATGCTACCATATCCAGCAAATGAGAGAGTATGAAGTCCGTCCGCTTCCCGAAATACCCGGAAACGAGCCCGAGGATGCAGCCGGCGGCGGCGGCAAGTACGGTCGATACGAATGATATCCTCAGGGTGAGCGTCCCGCCGTAGAGGATCCTTGTGAATAAATCTCGGCCGAGATGGTCTGTGCCCAGCAGATGCTCGAGCGACGGCCCCTGCTTCGTGTTCGCAGGGTCGATGACCATGTACTCGTACTTCGTCAGGTAGGGGTGCAAAGCGCACGAGATGCAAACAATGGCAAAGACGACAAGAGCGAAAACCGCCGTCTTGTTCTTGAATAGCCGCCGCAGCGCTTCCAGCCAGAAGTTCGACGACGCAACCGCCGCCCCGCTGTCAGGAGCGCTTTTACCGTTCTCATTATTGACGGCGCCGATGTCAGAGCTCATATTGTCATTCCTCGTTGCGCGCGGTACGTTTTGAGTACCGAAGCCTTATCTGCGGGTTGAAGAAGGCGTAGAGTATGTCGGTAGACGTGTTCGTCGCCGAAAGGATAAGCGTCATCAGCACTGTGCATGCGAGTATCGACATATGCTCCCTTTCCGTTACCGACCTGAGCATAAACGTACCCAGCCCCGGCACGTTGAAGAAGTACTCGACGACTAACGTACCGCAAAGAAGCTGGGTTATGAGGCCGCCCAGAGTGGAAACCACAGGCACCAGCGCGTTCTTGAGCGCGTGCCGCCAGACGACGCTTGTTTCTTTGACGCCTTTCGAGCGAAGGGCAGTAATATACGGCTGTTCCAGCACTTCGAGCACGCTCGTCCTTGTGATGCGTGATATCGAGGACAGCCCGCCGAGCGAAATCGTGATTGCGGGCAGTAGGTATGCAATCGGCTCCGTGTAGACCGGTATCAAGGGCAGGAGGCGGAAGTTGACGCACAGCAGCAAGGTCAGCACCATCGCAATAGCATAGTTCGGTATCGAGGACAGGAACAGCGAAATAGTGGTGACTATCCTGTCCGCCGGGCGGTCTTTGCGCGTGGCGGCGTAGACTCCGACAGGAATGCCCGCAATGACTGTGACCGCGACTCCGCTGATGAGGAGGAATACCGTATTGCGAAGGCGGTAGCTCATCTCGGCTGTCAGGAGGCGCGCGGTCGTGCCGAAAGTCCCGAAGTCGAACTTCGCGATTACGTTATAGCAGTACCTGACGTACTTCGTCAGGAAGTTGTCGCCGACCCGTAAAAATGTGTAGACGGAGTCCAGCGCGTCGCCGCCGCTTAGGCTCGGCATCGATCTTATTCGTGAGCCGGGGATGAAGTACAGCACAGCGAATACGACCAGTATCACTCCAAGGACTATGGGTATCATCATCAGTATCCGCTTGAGTACATATTTCGCCATCGTGCGCCTACCTGTAGCTTTTGTCTTTGGTTGCGGGGCAATGCCCTCACGATAATATAACAGCAATCCGCTTAGCTGTCAAATCATTCCGGCCAAAATATCTCCCAGTATCGACGCCGCTCCCTATAGCTCCGCGAAGCGTTCGTAGTTCTCCGCGAGCGTCGCTGCGTAGGGTTCGCGCAGGTGGAAGTCGACCGGGAGGAAGCGGGTGACGATTTTATCCCCTTCCTGATGTATGGGGTTGAGGTTTCCTGTCGTGTCGTCGGTCTGCAGGTCGTTGCGCTTGAACCCGAAACGCGGCACGTTCTCCGTCCTTGCCAGGGCCACCTGCATGTACGCGATCCCAAGTTCCGCCATGGCCAGGCTCTCGACGACCCTCGCGAGCTCATGCGGGTTCAGCGCGTACATGCGCTCCCCTTCCGTCTCGAGCAGATCCTTCATCCTCCTGATACCCATTTCGAGCGTATGCGCCGTTTTATATGTGCCGCAGTAGTCCTGCATGATACGCGCGACTGCGTAGTTGAACTCTTTCCAGCCTATGTCGCCGCCCTCATGATTGACCGCTGCGAACACCCGCGCCTTCTCGCCGTCAATCTGCCCGCGATCCGGCTCGACGGCGCTGTTGGCTTTCGCGAAAGCTGCGGCTTGCCTGCCGGCATAGCGCCCTGTCGTATGCGCCTCGCCGTGGCAGCCTGCGTTCGGGAGCGGGCCATAGCCTGCAGCGAAGAGCCCCGGCAGCGACGTCTGCAGGCGCCAGTCCACGAGATAGCCGCCATGCCCCGCGCGCCAGTTCGCCGGCGTGTGCTTGGGACCCATCCATGACATGCCGAGGGCTCCCCCGCTGTAGTCCCCGACAGGGTACTGCAACATGTCTTTATCCGGGTCGAAGCCCCAGGCTGTCAAGTTCTCGTATATCGGCACCCGGCACTTGCCTTCGTGCGCGAGCATCAACCCGAAGAGGATGCGGCGCGAAGTCGGGCTCAGCAGAGTAAAGTCGTTATAGAACGGCATCTCGTACTCGCCTGCGAGGACTTTGTCCCAGAGCGTCCTGTCGCCGACCGACGCCATATACTTGGGCTTATAGCCGTTGTCCAGTGCGATCCCGTGGCCGATTACGAAAGAGCCTTCCTCGCAGGATTTGAAGATGTCTTCCTCATTGTCGATCAGCGTGCCGTCGGGGTAGGCATATTGGGCGAGCTTCCCGTTCCTGTCGACTGAGGGCGCGCCCTGGTATGTGTTATTGTCGTTGGCTGTGCTGTACGGCGCGTAGCCCATGCCTGAGATGCCCGGGCTGACCATTTCCATGCCAATGAACTCGGCGCCCGCGCGCCAGCCTATCGTGTGCCCCATCGCCGTATTGTTCAGGTCGCCCATGGACTGGCTGACCGTCAGCTCGGGCGCGAAGCTCCACAGGCGGCTCCTGGCCTGAGCGGTGCTGACCACGACTGCCTTGGCTTTGAATACTATGAACTCGCCTGTCCTGTCGTTGACGCCGGTAGCGCCTATTACGCGCGCTCCCTGCTTGCCGCCTTCGGTGAGGTAGGACGTCACGCATGTCCTGTCGTGGACTATAGCGCCCAGGCGGCGCATCTCTTTGTCAACGCAGGGCTTGATGTTGTAGCCGTAGATGCGCAGGCAGTGCTTGTTTTCGAGGTCATAGGCGAAGAGCAGCTTTGTCTCTTCGTCCCGGAAGATGCTGCCTTTAAACTCGTCGTCTTCGTCCCTGATCTGCACGCCCATCTCTTCCGCTTCGAGTAGGGTGTCCCAGCCTTCTTTGCCGACGATGTACCGCGCCAGCCCGTTTGTGTAGCCGTCGGTCGCGTCCATGGCTGCCTCGGAGTACATCTCCGGCGTTACTTTGGAACATGGGTTCATCACCGCTCCGTGCCAGTGGTCGACGCCGGCGCCGCCCATCCCGCTGCGTTTCGTGAAGCCTCTGTCGCATACGGCGACCGTCGCGCCGTGCCTCAATGCGGAGATTGCGGCCCGGCAGCCTGCCACTCCGCCTCCGACTATCAGGACGTCCGTCTCGACGACGATTTCTTTCCCATATTTCACTTCATAAGGCCATTGCGGCACTTTCCCGGTCTGCGCTACATATTCATGCCAGTTCATGGTATCCCCTCCTCAATTTTCATTGTGCCAATTCTACCACAGACGTGCTGCGAGTACAATAGCGGGCAAAGCTACCGCTCGAATTATTTCGTATTTTTCCCACAGAATGTGATTGCAATACTGCTTGTACCGTTGTATAATATGCTGCAAAGGAAGCGCATTATTATTAATGGAGGTAACACAATGCCACTAACGCCGAAAGAAAACTACCTGCGCATGATGAACGGGGAGATACCTGAGTTCGTCCCCGCAGGAATGATCCTGCCGCACGGCAACTTCCCGGTGCCCGAAGAGCTCCTCACGCCCGCTTCCGCGCCGAACGGCCCTATCGTCACAAGCCTTGGCGTGACATACGTAGGCAGCGAGGAGAACAACTGGGGCGCAATGCCGAAGCCGGGCGAAATCATCATCGACGACATCACGAAATGGCGCGACCAGCTTAAAATTCGCGATGTCTCCGACATGGACTGGGAGGCGTACTACAAGGAAAAGAACGAAAAATACAACCGCGAGCTGTGCGTCAGCATTGGCGGCGGGGACTATTTCCTGACGCTCGTCAGCCTGATGGGCTTCGAGGGCGCTCTGCTCGCCATGTATGAAGAGACCGATGAAGTCATTGATCTGCTCACGCACATTTCCGAGTTCTACCTCACCGTGTTCAAGAACCAGCTTCACTACCTCAAGCCGGATGTTTTCGGCCTCATGGACGACGACTCGGCATACCGCGCGCCTTTCTTCTCCGTCGAGATGTACAGGAAGATCTTCAAGCCGTTCCATAAGATGCACACAGACCTAGCGCTCGAGGCCGGCTGCGTCATCGACAGGCACGACTGCGGTAAGTCCGAAGGTTTCATCGACGACTGGCTCGAGATTGGCATCCGCTCGTGGGGTCCCAACCAGGATACGAACGACATGGTCGCCGTGAAGAAGAAGTACGGTAACCGCCTCGCCATTGGCGGCAACTGGAACAGCAAGCCTTTCATCGGCAAGAAGGCAGAGGAGCAGGAACTGCGCGACGTCCTCGCCGAGTATGTCGACACTTTCGCCCCCGGCGGCGGGTTCATGTACACGGTCATGCTTGGCGGTATGCCCGGTATGCCGCCCGACCCGATTGCGGAGCACAACAGGGAGATAGCGAACAAGTTCTACCACGACTACGTAAAGGACTGGTACAAGACGCATTAAGAGCAATGACGAGGCCGCATGATTCATGGGATTGCGGCTCAAGGCCGCAATGACGAGGCCGTAATGACGAATCAAGGGGAGCCTGCCGAATTGGCAGGCTCCCCTGTTTGTTATGCGTTGCGGTTGTCCCGCTGCGAATGCGTTACTTGAACTTCAGCATTTCGTAGCGGACGAAGTTGCTCGTGACTGAGTATACTACCGTGTCCGGCTGCACGTCGTCGGCCATGGCGTAGCATGTCTGATACACGCAAAGCCCGAACCCGATGGCGTTATCCGTGTACATACGCAGGCATTCCTCCGTGATCGCAACCCGCTTGGCGTTATCCGGCTCATGGGCCATTTGGGCGCAGATCGCGAGGTAGTGCTCGTTGTTCGTGAACGAGCCCGGCAGGGTGAGGGTGCTCGAGTAGCGTACACCGTTGAGCAGCAGGTCGCAGACCCTGCTGTTGGGCGCGATGCCCGCGCCGACCGTGATGTCGTGCGAAGCTTCGGGGTCGTAGATCATCGACAGGGCCGTCGCCGGGTCATAGTTGTTGATTTCCAGCGTGACGTCGATCGCCGCCAACATGCTCTGCACAATCTCTGCTGTCTGCACGGCCGCCGCGAGGCCGTTAGTCATAATGCTGATTGTCTGGCCGGCGAGACCGGAGCTCTGCGCGAGTTCCTTGGCCCTTTCGACGTTATAACCAATGTCGTAGGCCGGCTCCCAATGGTCGTACTCATCTTTGTAGTCGAACATATAGTCCGGAACCATGTTGTGCATGATTCTGCCCTTGCCCTCATAGACAAGGTTGATGAGCACCTGCGGGTTGATCGCGTGGTACACCGCGAACCTCGCTTCGAGCTTCTTGTCGCCGTCCGTGAAGCGGTTGAAGTAGCCGTTCACGCCGGAGTTGAACGAGAGGCCGACACCGCCGCCAATGTAGCGGGAGATCGTGTAGAAGCCGGAAAGGCCGTCGACATAGTCGAAGTCCGCAAGCTGGATGGGTGCGTAATCGATCATGCCCGTCGTCAGGGCGTTGACGACCTGCGAAGGCTCTGCAAGGACTCTGAAGTTGAGGTTCTTGATGGCCGGTTTCTCGCCCCAGTATTCGTCTTTTCTTTCCAGGAAGAGATGGCTGTTGACCACATAGTCTTTAACTTCGTAAGGGCCTGTGCCGTTCGGGTTGATGCTGATATCATCCTCGTCGAAGCCTTCCTCGCAGAAGATCATCATCATGCATGAACCGGTATCGTGGAAATAGTAGTAGTCGTTGAGCATGTAGAGGTCAACTGTGTATTCGTCGTGGACGCAGGACCGCTCAAGGTCGAGCGACTGCACGCGAACTGCGTTAACGGGCTGCGCTTTCCAGTAACCGAGCGAGAAGATGACGTCGCTGGCCTTCAGCTCGACTCCGCTGGAGAAGTATACGCCCTCGCGCAGTTTGCATCTCCAGAAGTTGCCGTGGTCTTCATAGCTTTCCATCAGCTTGTAGATCATGTTGCCATTCTCGTCGATGTCCCAGAGGGACTCATAGAGTTGCATGAGGGCGACATACATACCGCCGCTGACCTTGACAGGGTCCAGAAGGCCTGCGTCGCTATCGACGGCGACGCTGAAGGTGTCGCGCTCCACTCCGCCGGCGGCTGCGGGGCCGCTATCGGTGTTGCCGGGCGAAGCTTCGTTGCCGCTCGGGCTGGTGCTTGTCTGTCCGCTGTTCGAGGGGCTGGCGCTGGCTTCGCTGCTTGTCCCGGGGCTGTTGCTCGCGCTTGGGGTGTCGTCGTCTTTGTTGCAGGCCGCGGCAAAAGTCAGTAGCATCGCCAGGCACAACAAGACCGCCAGAAACTTGAACTTTCTCACTTTTTTTCCTCCTTAACATATATCGTCATTAAAATGGCACGTATGTGGCCATTATGACCGGATTGATTGCCACACGGCTCCGATGCGCTGTGCGGAGCCTGCGCGGCCGCCGGAGCTTTCAGGGCTCCGGCGCTGCGTCCGTGCTGTTATATCTTGCTGAAGTTGCAGCAAGCGACGAAATGGTCGCTGTCGGGTTCCTCGAGGACCTGCGGCTCCGAGCATTCCGGAGTGACGTATTGGCACCTGTCCATGAACCTGCAGCCCGGCCTCGGGTTTATGGGTGATGTGATCTCGCCCTGCATAATTATCCGCTTTTTCTTGTTGTGGATGTTCGGCACCGGGATAGCGGAGAGCAGGGCTTTCGTGTACGGGTGCAGCGGCTTGGCGAACAGCTCGTCCGAGGACGCCTTTTCGACCATCTGCCCCAGGTACATGACCATGATGTCGTCGGAAATGTACTTCACGACGGAAAGGTCGTGCGTCACGAACATATATGCCAGCCCGCGCTCCTCCTGCAGGTCGAGCAGAAGGTTGATGATCTGCGCCTGGATCGACACGTCAAGGGCGGAGACCGGTTCGTCGCATACTATGAACTTAGGCTTCAGGGCCAGGGCTCTGGCAATGCCTATGCGCTGGCGCCTGCCCCCGTCGAGCTCGTGCGGGTATGAGTTTTCAAAGCGCTGTGCGAGGCCGACCGTCTCCATGAGGTGCAGGGTCTCCGCCCTCATCTCGATCTTGGTCATGCCGCCCTGCAGTATGAGCGGTTCCATAATCGTCTCGCTGACGGACATACGCGGGTTCAGCGAAGAGTATGGGTCCTGGAAAATAATCTGCATATCTTCGCGCATTTCGATGAGTTCTTTTTTCGTGGGGCTCGTGCAGTCTTTGCCTTCGAATATGACCTGCCCGTCAGTAAGGTCGAGCAAGTGGAGTATCACCCTGCCGAGCGTCGTCTTGCCGCAGCCGGACTCGCCGACTACCCCGAGCGTCTTGCCCTCGTCGAGCACGAAGTTGATATCGTCGACGGCGTGGAGCTGCGCGGCTCCGACTTTGAAGTATTTTTTGAGGTTCCTGACCTCCAGTAATACGGCCATCAGACGCTGCCCCCTTTCAATAGACACTTGACCTGGTGCCCCGGCGATACCTCCGTGACTTCAGGGGGGGCCTCGGCGCATTTATCCGTCGCTTCGGGGCAGCGCTCGTAGAACTTGCAGCCCAGGGGGAGGTTCGTGGGGTCGGGCATGAGCCCCGTAATCGGCTTGAGCCTCGCTTCGGTGGAATCCAGCTTTGGCAGCGAGTTGAAAAGGCCTATCGTGTACGGGTGCGAAGGATAGTCGAAGATGTGCTCGACGGTGCCGCGTTCGACTATCTCGCCGGCGTAAACGACCGCTACTGTGTTGCAGATGTCCGCGACGACGCCCAGGTCGTGCGTAATCATCACGACGGAAGTCCCGAGCGTTTCTTTCAAGTTCTGCATCATCTCGAGCACCTGGGCCTGGATCGTAACGTCGAGCGCGGTGGTCGGCTCGTCGGCCAGGAGGAGAATCGGGTTGCAGGCAAGCGCCATAGCAATGACGACGCGCTGTTTCATGCCGCCTGAGAACTGGTGCGGGAACTCCTTGTACCTGTCGGCCGGGATGCCTACCATCTCCAGCATGTCGCAGGCTTTCATTTCGGCTTCGGCCCGCGTTACTTTGTTATGGAGCCCTATCGCCTCGGCTATCTGGTATCCGACCCTCTCGATGGGGTTAAGCGCCGTCATTGGATCCTGGAATATCATAGCTATCTTGTCGCCGCGTATCTTGCGCATCTGCTGCTCGGTCATAGCCATGATGTCCTGGCCTTCGAACATTATAGTGCCGCCGCAGAACTTTGCGGGCGGGGTCTGCAGAATGCGCAGGATAGAGCGGGCTATCGTCGTCTTCCCGGCGCCTGTCTCGCCGACGAGGCCTATTGTCTCGCCTTTCTGGACTGTCAGGTTGATTCCGTTCACGGCGTGGATAACGGCGTCGTCAGTGCGGTACTCGACGACCAGATCGCGGATCTCAAGAATATTATCTGCCATTCGATCCACCTCAATTCTTAAGCCGGGGGTCAAGCGCGTCCCTGAGCCCGTCACCCAGCAGGTTGAATGCCAGGACGGTAATCATGACGCACAGCCCCGGATACATCGCCAGAGAACCGTGCTCTCTCATTATATTCCTCGCGTCGTTTATGAGCGCGCCCCATTCCGGTATCGGCGGCTGGGCGCCGAGGCCGATAAAGCTGAGGCCGGCCCCGGAGAGCACGCTGTTGCCTATGCTCATTGTAATGGATACGATCATTGGCGCGATGGCGTTGGGAACGATGTGCTTCCTGATTATTCGCCCGGTGCCCGCGTTGATGGCCCTGGCCGCCTCGACGTACTCAGTCTCGCGGACGGTGAGTATCGAAGCGCGCATGAGCCGCGCCGGCCCGGGTATCATACTGATACCGATGGCCAGTATGGCATTGCGCAGGCTTGGCCCGAGTATTGCTGCTAGTGTAACGCACAGCAGAAACATGGGAATGCTCTGGTAGATGTCTAGCGCGCGCATTATCAGCGTGTCTGTCCACCCGCCGTAGTACCCGGCCACGGCTCCGATCATTATGCCGATCGTAGCGGAAATCGCGACGGCCACGAGGCCGAGCTGGAGGGACTGGCGCGAGCCGTAGATGATGCGGCTTAGGAGATCCCTGCCGAGTTTGTCGCAGCCCAGGGGGTTCTCCCAACTGGGCGGGGCGAATGATTTGTCGTAGTTGACCTCGTCATATCCGTATGGCGCGATAAGCGGCGCGAACAGCGCGACGAGGATGATGAACGCGATGACGAACAGCGATACGACGGCGGCTTTGTTCTTCTTAAGCCTGCGCCAGATTTCACTGAAGCGGGATTGCTTTTTCTTGATTTCGGGCAGTGTTTCTGTCGCTGCGCTCATGTCGCCGCACCTCCTTTCGCGGGTTTTCTCTTCCTTCTGGCGTACTGGGAGCGTATCCTCGGGTCGATAATGGCGAACGCCAGGTCAATGAGCAGGAGCACAATGGCGAAGAGGGCCGACATAAACAGGACGCTCGTCTGGATGACGGGGTAGTCCCTTGCGTTGAGCCCCGCCAGCGTGTAGCTGCCCAGCCCCGGTATCGAGAAGATGACTTCGGAGATCATCGAGCCGCCCATAGCCATGCCGAATATCGAGCCGACGATCATGATGACAGGTATGACGGCGTTTTTCAGCGCGTGCCTGTAGAGGACCTTCCTCTCGGACTGGCCCTTGGCGCGCGCTGTGGTGATATAGTCCTGCCTGATTACTTCGAGGAGGTTCGACCTCGTCTGTCTTGCTATAGTCGCGGCAAATCCCAGCGCGCTCGTGAGCGCCGGCAGGATCCACCCCTGCCAGTTGTCGACGCCGGAGGGCGGCAGGAGCTGGAACTTGACGCATAGCAATTGTATGAGCATCAAGGCGAACCAGAACCCCGGCATCGAAACGCAGAAGAGCGAGGCGAATATAGCCGCGTTATCCTTCCATGAGTATTGGTGCGTCGCCGCGTATATCCCTATCGGGATACCGATGAAGATTGCCATCACGAGGCTGAAGCAGACGAGCATTAGCGAGTAGGGGTACCTTGTCATGATCTCGGTCAAGACCGGCCGTTTCGTCCTGAAGGACTTTCCGAAATCGCCCTGGAATATGTTCTTGATGTAGTTGGCGTAGCGGACGGGAAACGGGTCGTTGAGCCCCATCTCTTCCCTGAGTTCTTCTACTTCCTGTTGTGTCGCGTCGTTGCCGAGGAGCATTCGCGCGGGGTCGCCCGGCGTGATCGTGATGAACAGCATGACGATCAGCGTAATACCCAGCAGCGTGGGTATCATGAGCAGCAGGCGTCTTATAATGTACCTGAGCATTTCGGCATTTCATCCTCCCAACATTTCAAGTAGTGCGATTACGAAATAACCATGCAAATCTTGCGGCATCTTTTTCCGTCCGGCTTCGTTGAAAGCCCTTGAAATAGCACCGATATTCCTGCGGTCTTTCGCCTAGCCGGACGAAAACATCCACCGCAATCTTTACACCGCTATTTCGGAATCGCACTACTGGCTTGATTTTTAGGGCGGGACACAGTAGAGGTACCGGAACCCGTCGTGCCGCCCCTTTCACTGCGCGTATTGTCTCATATTGTTTCTGCATAGTCAATAGCCACATTATAACATTGTGACACTTGCGGTATTATATGGCATATTGTACAAATTTTTCTTTGGCGCCGTGCTGCGCGGCTCAGAGCCTGAATAGCCTTGTGAACGGCGTTTTGAGCTTAAAGAGGCGCACTGCGTTGCCGCCGAGTATGAGGTTCATATCGTCCTGGGAGATGTCGAGCCGCTCGACCTGCCGCAGCGCCCAGCCCATCACGTCTACCTGGTGCCTGACGATTCCCTGGGAATGCACCTGCATGGAGAACGTCTGCGGATCGTTGCCGAGCCGCGTCTGGATCGGCTGGCTTGCGCCCCAGTCTGTGCCCCAGATGAGCTTTTCCGGGCCGACGTTCGGATACTTCAGCGCTTTGTAGTAAAGATCCGTCCAGTAGAGCCCGGTTTCAAGGTATACATTATTGTAGTTGGATGTGACGAGGATGCACTGGTCGACGAGGTCAGTCATGTGGCCGCCCTGCATGCCGCCGTGCGCGAAGATTATCGTGACGTCGGGGTACTCCGCCGCTATGTCGTGTATCCAGTAGGGATGCCAGTCCTCAGGCCAGAACGTGTGCGTTATGGGGTAGCCGCCCGCCGTCCCGGTGTGCACTGTGACGGCTACATTGTGTTTCCTGCCGAGGTCGCAGATAAGCCGCAGCTCGTCCATCCTCTCGGACATATTGTACGACCTGCCCTGCCCGGTCCTGGGCCCCGGGCGGCTCGGCGCGCCTTCCCCGATACCGCAGTACTTGCCCGTCGCGAGCATCGCGTCGATTTCGTCTACCGTGTCTTTGAATGTCCAGTCAGGGTTGTCTTTCCCGGAGTTCCTCGCGTTGCAGAACGCCACGAACTTGTCCGGGTACTTTTCCACGAGCTCGATGTTCAGCTCGTTGCTCATGCCGAACGCGGGCTGCAGGATGCACATATCCACGCCGTAGCATTCCATGTCGTAGAGGAGCCTCGGGGAGTTGTCGTAGGTCTCGAGCCCTCCCATTGTCGCGTTGAGGTCGGAGTAGTCGATATCGCTTTTACCTGTTTCTTTCATCCTTTCCTTGAGCGCCGCGCCCGCAGCGTGGCGCTGGGAATGGACGTGGGTGTCAACAACAAAACGCGCTGCTTTTCTCATAGCAAAGTGCCTCCTTTCTCTAGTCAATATACATTAAATCTCGCGGGATTTCAACTTGAATTTTCGAAACCCCCCTGATATAATCGTCGCAGACATGAAAACAGACACAAAAAAGGAGGAATGACTGTTGACACACGAGTACTGGAAATGGCCGGAGTCATCCCGGGTATACGAAGACGCCGGCTGGAAAGCCCCGGGCGAAGCGACGGCCGGAGTCGATATCGGCACGACGAGCGCGCAGGCAGCCGTCATGCTCGGCGGCAGACTGCTCGGCTACTCAAATGTCCGCGTAGGCGCGGATTTTCGAAAGTCGGCAAAGGACGCGCTCGACCTCGCCATGGCCGGAACCGGCGCGGCGCCTGCTGACCTGGCCGCGATAGCGGTTACCGGTTTCGCGAAAAACAGCGTCGATTTCGCTTCGAAGGCAATAGACGAAGTGCAATGCCACGCGAAGGGTGCCAGGTTCATGTACGGGCCGGACGTCCGCACATTGATCGACATGGGAGGCCAGACAGTAAAGGCGATCCGGCTGTTCGACTGGGACAGGGTGCGCGACTTCATGATCGGCGACAAATGCGCCACCGGAGAAGGCCGGCGCATAGAAGTCCTGTGCGACATCATGCACGTCGGCATTACCGAGATAGGCCCAAAGTCGCTCGAAGCCGAAAAGGACCCTGAGCCCGTCAGCACAACATGCTGGGCTTTCGGCGGGACGGAGACGCTCGGGCTCTTCGGAAGGCCGGAGTTCCGCTCGCCGAAAATGAGCGAGGCTGAGATTTACGCGTCTTACCTGTTCTCGATCGCTTGGCGCATCATCGGCGTAGCGGGCAGGCTGTCGCCGCTGGACGTCGGCAAGATCGAGATCGACGGAACGCTCGGGTTGACGGGCGGCCTGGCGAAGAACCCGGGCATCACGGCCCGCATCGAGCGCGAACTGGGCGTTAAGGCAGCCGTCAGCGAGTATGACCCAATGCTTGCCGGCGCTATCGGCGCCGCGCTGCTCGCCCGCTGAAAGGAATGGAATTCAATATGGATTTTAAAGAACTGGTCGCCGGGCGGCACGAGTATGCAAAAGCGTGGAAAGCTCGCAAAGGCGGCAAGGTGATCGGATGGTTTGAGACCTACTTCCCCGAAGAGCTGGCCTACGCAGCGGGGCTGCTCCCCGTGCGCATCCTGGCGGAGCACGAGCCGGATATCATAAGCGACAAATGGATTTACGCCGCGTGCTACCCTGTCAAGGACATGGCAAATCAGTTGCTGCTGGGCAGGATGGACTATATCGACGGTTTCGTCAACACGGAAGGCTGCCAGTGGATGTTCAATGTCTACGAGGTGGCGACCAACAACGCCCCGCAGCTTTTCAAGCACTACCTTTTCCTGCCGGACTACACCGAGTCGAAGTCCTCAAAGGATGTGCTGCGCTCTGAACTCGACGTGCTGAAAACAAGGTTTGAGGAGTGGCTCGGCGTCACGATCACCGACGAAGCGCTCGACAACGCTATCGAAGTATACAACAAGAACAGGACATTGCTGCGCACAATCTGCGAGCTGCGCCGCGCCGACAAGCCAGTCATACTCGGCTCGGAGTTCATGAACCTCCTGCTTGCGGACCAGGTCATGGACAAAGCGGAGATGAACGTAATCCTCGAACAGTTCCTGGCAGAGCTCCAAGCCCGCGAAGGGCGCGACATGGTACGCCTGATGCTCATCGGCAGCGAGACCTGGGACAGCAAGCTCGAGGAACTGATCGAATCTCTGGGCGGCAATGTCGTGATTGACGAGCTTGAGAACGGGACTAACTACTTCTGGAACAACATATACCCGCAGGAAGACCGGCTCATGGCAATCTCCCTGCGCTATCTCGGCAGGAACAACCACCCTGTCAAGGACAGCAACTGGAGAAGGCGGCCGCAGCGTATCTTCGAGCTGGCGGAGGATTACTTCGTGGACGGCGCGATAATCGCAAAGCAGATATACTGCCACCCGCACGGCACGGACAACTACGAGGTGTGGAAGATCCTGCGCGAGAGGAACATACAGTACCACTATTTCGAGCGCGACATGACTGTCCCTAAGGAAGAGACGCAGCTTCATCTGGAAGCATTTATGAATATGCTCCGCGCCGGCATAACCCGCCTGGTCGGCTGGCATAACAAAATTGAGATTTAGGGGGTTGGCTAAGGATATGAAAAAAGGACAGATTTGGGAAACAAGGCCCCTTGAATGCTGGGATCTCGCCAAGGAGATAAGGCGGAGTTACGACGGGGCTATCGCCGGCACCGATAAAGTCCTCGGCCAGGGCATGACAAGCTGGACTCTGGACTGGGCGTCCGCATTCCCGGCAATCCGCGTCGTGGAGGATAACCCTGTAGGAGCCATGATGGCTGCGCAGGACGAGCCATTCGCGCGCAACTGCCGCCTCGCGAGCGAAGTCAGGGGCTGGGGGCGCGAAATCTGCGGATACCACAACACCTGCTGGGGAGCGCAGTTCCTCGGCAACACAGCGGACGGGAAGCCGTTCCCGCTGCGCAACTTCACTGTGCCCTTCCCCTGCGTCTGCGATTCGCATATCAAGCGCGGGCAGCAAGCCCGCGACTTCAAACCGATTGCCAGGTGGACCAACGACTTCACCATGTACATCGGCGAACGCGACGAAAAAAGAGAAGAGGCCATGCTCGACCACAGGAACTACAACACCCTGAAGCTGCTCAACGAAATGGAGATCGTCTTCGGGCAAAAACTGGACGACGAGATATTGTTCGAGATGGCAAAAAGCTACGGCAGCATCAACGACATGCGCAGCGAGATCGCTTACTACATGACGTTCAAGCCGACTCCGCTGACTGTCAAGGACCTCTACTCCTTCTTCCAGCTCAGGCCTTCGCCAAAGATGGGCCCGGATGTGCTTTCAAACTTCTGGAAGTCGCTGCGCGATGAGGTCAAGTTCCGCGTTGAGAACAAAATAGCCGCCGTCGGGACTGAACGTTTCAGGTGGCTGGAGGCCCACCCGCCTCCCTGGCACTTCCTCAAGTACTACCGGTACATGGAGCGATACGGCGCGGTTTGCCTCGGCTCCCAGTATTCAAACCTCAGGGAACTGATCTTTGCCGAAGATGGGAGCTATTCCGTTCGCAGCTTCACGGAGCCCTCGTATGAAGCAGGCATGGAGCTGAGCACCAGGGAGGATCTGGTCCGGTTTATGACCACGCCCGACGCCCGTTCCCCGAGGCACTGGAAGATTGAGGAATACATCGAGCCCGACAAGCTCAACACCATGATGCGCATCTACAACTGCGACGGCGCCCTGCTCGGGATATGGCGGGCCGGCGTCGGCTGTACGCTGCTGCGCAAAGAGCAGGCCATGCGCCTGCGCGAAGACGGCTACAGCGTCATGGTCTATGAGGGCGCGCAGCCGGGCGACCGTGTGGATCTGGATGAAAAACGCATGCTCGAACAGCTTGACACCTGGATGGAAAGCCTCGGCTACCAGATGCTGGACGACGAGTAGGAAAGGGGGCTTTAGTCAATGATAATCGCCGGAATCGATATGGGTATCTGCAATACAAAGGCAGCCATAATGAAAGACGAGAAAATCATCGGGCGCTCGGCCGTGCCCACAGGCGGGATAGATCGCCCGCAACAAGCGCAAAAAGCCTATGACGAGGCGCTGAAGAACGCCGGCATTGCCGCAGGGGACGTTGAGAGAGTCGTCTCCACCGGCAAGGGGAAGTTCGACGTCGCGTTCGCCTCCGAGCATTACACCGAGACCGTCGCCGCCGCTCGGGCCGCTCAGTACGCCTTGCCCGGCGCCACGGCGGTGATGAGCGCGGGCGCGGACGAGACCTTATCCGCCGCTTTGGGGACCACCCGCCTGATTGACGAGTTTGTGCTCAACCAGAAGTGTTCAGCGGGCATTGGCGCGTTCCTGGAGTACCTGGGCGCCCGCCTTGAGCTGACTCTCGAGCAAATCAGCAACTGCGACGGGCCGGACGCTGGCGAGATGAACGAAGGCTGCGTCGTCTTCTCAGAGCTGGACGCGCTCAGCCTGCTCAACGCGGGAGCCGCGCCGGAGGCTGTGATGTCAACCGCCAACAGGGCGGCGGCGACAAGGGCTGCGACGGTGCTGGCTGACCTTACGGCTTCTCCGGGCGGCAACGTCGTCCTGATTGGCGGGCTGGCTAAAAACGCGGCGTTCGTGAAGGCGCTGGAAGCCCGCCTCGGCCGCAGCTTCACCATACCCGAAGACGCAGAGTACTGCGGAGCGATCGGCGCCGCGCTGTGCAGCGTCAAGGGTATATGAAACCTGCTACTGCTGTCAACTCAGCATTTTCGTCATTGCGGGCCTGACCCGCAATCCCATACTGTCTAAACAAGGAAAGGGGATTGAAATTTTGAATAGCAAGGTCATGGACGTCTCTGCTGCGCTCGACCTGATACGCGACGGGGATACGATTGTGACGACTTCGGCGAGCATGGTCGGCTACCCCGAGTACGTCGTAAAATCCCTGGAAGACCGCTTCGTCGAGAGCGGCCATCCGGGCAGCCTCACCCTTTACAACGGCTGCGGCCAGGGCAGCCCGCTCCGATACGGCGCGAGCGACAGGTTCGGGCATCCCGGTTTTCTGAAAAGGACCGTCTGCACCCACCCGAATGTCGTGCCTGTCCTCGGAAAACTGATTGACTCAAATGAAATAGAGGCATACGTCTTCCCGCAGGGAGTGCTGAACCAGCTATTCAGGTGCACGGCTGCGAAGCAGCCGGGTTTGCTGACGAAGATTGGCATCGGCACATACATCGACCCCAGGCAGGATGGCGGCAAGCTCAACAGCAAGACGACCGAAAATCTTGTCGAGCTGATGGAGCTGGATGGCGAGGAGTACCTGTTCTTCAAGACAAGGCCCATCAACGTCGCCATTATCCGCGGTACAACAGCCGATGAAAACGGCAACCTGACGATTGAGGAAGAAGCCCTGAAGCTCGAGATCCTCGAAGTCGCGCTCGCTGCCAAAGCCTCCAACGGGAAAGTCATCGTGCAGGTCAAGCAGGCGGCTGCGGCAGGCACTCTCAAAGCCAAGGAAGTCGTCGTGCCCGGGGAACTCGTAGACGCAGTCGTCGTGAGCAAGGAGCAGGATGAGTACCACAGGCAGACTGCCGGGACTGTTTACAGCCCTTACATGAGCGGCGAGCTCCTTTGCCCTCCGGGCGCCGTGTCAAAGCCTAAAGACGTCCTCAGCTCTGACGACATCATCTGCCGCAGGGCGGTGTTCGAGGTAAGAAGGGGCGCGCTGATAAACGTCGGGGTCGGCGTTGGCGCCGCAGTAGGCGCCGCTGCCGACGTCGAAGGCGTGACAAAGGACATGACGTTCACGCTGGAACTCGGTACCTTCGGAGGTACACCGCAAAGCAGAGCCGACTTCGGCTCCGCGATCAACGTGACGTCGTATGTGGCGCATCCCTCTATGTTCGACTTCTACCATGGCGGAGGGCTTGACATCACTTTCCTGGGCGCCGCTCAGATCGACGCCGAAGGGAACGTGAACGTCAGCAAGTTCGGCGGCCGCGCGGCCGGCCAAGGCGGTTTCATCGACATCAGCCAAACGGCGAAGAAGGTCGTCTTTTGCACTACGCTCACGGCCAAGGGCTTTGAATCCGCCGTTGAAGGCGGCAAACTCTCTATTATAAAGGACGGCAGCATCCCGAAATTCGTAGCGAAGGTCGATCAGATCACGTTCAACGGAAAGCTCTCGCGCGAGAAAGGCCAGGAAGTAGTGATCTGCACGGAGCGCGCTGTTTTTAAACTGGTCGCGGATGGCGTTATGCTCACTGAGATTGCCCCGGGCGTCGATCTTGACAGGGACGTCCTCGGGCAGATGGGCTTTAAGCCCCTGCTTGCGGACGAGCTGAAAGTAATGGACGGGAGGATTTTCGTCCCGGGCCGCATGGGCTGCTTCGACTGATAGGTTTGCATTAGGTTAACATAAAGAGGTTGATTATCAAAATGATAATCAACCTCTTTATGTTAACTTGTTCAGTCGGCGTAGTCGTCTTCGCCCTCTTCGTCCCACTCGTCTTCGTCTTCGTCTTCGTCTTCGTCTTCGTCTTCGTCTTCGTCTTCGCCCTCTTCGTCCCACTCGTCTTCGTCTTCGTCTTCGTCTTCGTCTTCGGGCTGCTCCTCTTCCGGCAGCTCATCCGCCGCATCGGCGCCATCGGCCTCGCCTTCGATTAAATCGTCGGTATGCGCCGAAGGTTTATAATACCCCGATTTATAGTTGCGCACCAGCTCGATCACGGACATCGCGGCCAGAACAGCGGCGGCCACCGCGAAGAGAATTCCGATGCCCAGCTTCAAGTTCGGGTTGATTGAGTCTTCCTCGTCTGTGACCTGGAACATCTGCACAATGATATACACCAGATACCCGCAGGCAGCGAGCCTGATGAAAATCCCCATCTGGGCCTTCTGCGCCTTCTGGGTGGAGGTCTTCGGTTTCTTGGCAAAAAAAGGCATCAGCTCATCATCCTCAGCACAGCTTTTATCGTCTTCCCGCTGAGAGAATCGTTCATCGCTGTATTGATGTCTTCAAAATCGTAGAAAGTTATAAGCTTATTGAAGGGGAACCTGCCGGCCAGGTAATGCTCCATGAGCTCCGGTATGAACAGTTTCGGATTGGAGTCGCCCTCGACCACGCCTACCAGCGACTTCGCATCCGCCATCACGTCAATCTCCGCATTGAGCGTCATCTCGCCGCCGCCCCCAATAAGGACGGTAGAGCTGCCCCTACGCGTGCAGTTGAGCGCCATGCGCGTACATATCCCGCTGCCCGAAGCGTCGATTGAGCAATCCGCGCCCGAGCCAGTAATCTCGCGAATGCGGCTTACAATGTCTTCTCCTTGCTTGCTGCCGACAACGTGCGTAGCGCCCAGCTCCAAAGAGGCGTCCAACCTGGACTGCACCCTGTCCACGGCGATGATAGTCGCGCAGCCGGAAATCTTGGCTGCCATGAGCGCGCTCAAGCCCACGCTGCCGCAGCCGAATACTGCGATAGCGGAACCCGGGCGCGGTTTTAGGCGGTTGAGCACAGCGCCTGCGCCTGTCTGCAAGCCGCAGCCCAGCGGGCCGGCAATCTCAAGAGGTACGCCGTCCGGTACTTTTACCGCGCCCCTTTCGTTGACGACGGCGTACTCGGCGAACGACGACTGCCCGAAGAACGACGCGAGCGGCTTGCCGTTTTGCGAGAGCCGCGAAGTGCCGTCGAGCTGCACCCCGCCAAAGTTCACCATGCTGAAATGGTCGCAAAGCGTAGGCCGCCCTTCGAGGCAGCAGTCGCATTTCCCGCAGCTCCCGAATGAGAACGCTACTTTGTCGCCCGGCTTGAACTCTTTGACGTCGGCTCCGGTTTTCTCCACTATCCCGCAGCCTTCATGCCCGAGCACCGCCGGCAACGGCGCAGGTATCGCCTGCGTCCTGACAAGCTCGTCGGTATGGCAAAAACCGCTTGCGACTACTTTGACAAGCAGTTCATCGCTCCGGGGCTCCTCAAGGTCGATCTCCTCGATTGAGAACAAGCTGTCCTTTTCCTTAGTCAGCGCTGCTTTGATCTTCATGAATGATTCACCTCGTCGTCACAAACTCAACTTCGCTCAGCCCTCACAGGTTCGAGTATACGTTCCGTTTGCTGCCGGTTGCCTACAGCGTCGTCGCGAACCCGCCGTCGACGCTCAGGTACCAGCCGTTCATGTAGTCGGAAGCGCCGCTTGCCAGGAATACGATTGCGCCCATCAAGTCATGCGACGTCCCCCAGCGGCCAAGCGGGATCCTCCCCGTAATCTTGTCATAGAACTCTTTGTTGTCGCTTATCGCGGCGTTCATCTCCGAGTAGAAGAAGCCGGGGCACAGCGCGTTGACTTTCACGTTGTACTTGCCGAGGTCGCTGGCGAAGTAGCGCGTGATGCCGATTACGCCGTGCTTGGCTATGATGTACGGCGGGCAGTTGTTATCCGCTGTGAACGACAGCGCGGAGCCGATGTTGATTATCTTGCCGCCTCCATTCTTCGCCATCACCTTGCCGACTTCGTGGGTCATGTAGTAGACCGCGTTAAGCTGGACGTCGAGTACCCTTCTGTACTGCTCGTCCGGGTAGGTCATCACGTCCTCGAAGTGGTTCGTCCCCGCGTTGTTGACGAGTATGTCTATTTTTCCGTATGCGCCCAGGCAGCCGCTGATGATCTCGTCTACGTGCTCCCTCTTGCTCAGGTCGCCCCGCACGAACTCTACGCGCCTGCCTTCGTTTTCGACAAGCTCGCGGACTTCCGCGACGTCTTCCGTGTAGTGCGGTATGAACAGGTCGGCGCCCGCTTTCGCGAAGGCGAGCGCATAGGCCATGCCCAGGCCTTGGTTTGCCCCGGTCACGATCGCAGTCTTCCCCGCGAGGCTGAAGTAATCGAGTGAAAAGTCTTTAATATCCGGCATAATAAATCCTCCAAACGTAAATTGTTTATGTCTGTTCAGGTACCCACTACCTCCAGGCGTTACATTTCATTTCTATCGCTCAATGACGCATCCATGCGTCAATTCGCGAGCGCTCCACATGATTACCTGTTTATCGAATCGAAGCCTGCTTCGATTCGAAGAGGAGCTGCGATGGAACGAGCGAGCGTTACAGCTTGCTGTGACGCGAGTCTTAGTGTAATCCGCAGCGAC
>WRJQ01000009.1 GCA_009778485.1 Oscillospiraceae bacterium | reverse complement strand
CATTTCGCAAGCGAAGCTCGTCGCTGCGGATTGCGCTAAGTCTCGCATTACAGCAAGCTGTAACGCTCGCTCGCTTCATCGCAGCTCCTCTTCGAATCGAAGCAGGCTTCGATTCGATACATATGGAATTTATGCGGAGCGCGCGAGTATGCGCATGGATGCGCATTCGAGCGAAAGAAATGAAATGAAGCGCCTGGAGGTAGTGGGTACCTGAACAGAACACAAGGGTCGGTTTTCAAACAGGAAGGGGAGAATAGGATGAAAAAGAAACACGCAAGGAGAATCACGAGCGTATTGCTGACATTGCTGATGCTGGCTGCCTATGCGGGGCCGGCATTGCCATATTCAGCCAGGGCGGACACCGAGTTCGTGCTGTACCTCGACTGGAACGTGCCCGAGACAAACGCCGCGCGCTACACCGACGCGAACAGGCGCGACCTCGAGCTGACGCCGCCCTACGACTCGCTGTACCCAAACACGAGCGGCATCACGCCCTGCGGAGTAGTGATGAACATACGCGTCTCGCCCCCCGACGGCGTCGACGCGCAACCGAACGAGATTGAAGTGCGCATGCCGATGTACATCTTCGAAGCGCGCCCGCAAGCCACATGGTCAAGCCCCCCTACGGACGCCGAGAAGTACACAGTCACCGCGGCACTCAACACATCGAGAATCGAACACGACATCATGCCCGAACCCGCCAGGGACGGCAACGGCGACTACCTGCCGGGCGACCAGACGGGCCTGTACTACGAACTCGACAACGTCAATAAAGAAGTCGTCTTTCGAAACTGGAGGCGCCTGACCGGCGGATCGACAACAGTAATCAACGTCCGCTTCTCGTATATCCCGGACAAAATCGCCAACGGGTATACCAACAGCTTTTCCGCGACCGCAAACTTCACGCCGGGCGGGCAGTACTCGCAGGAAAACTCGAAAACATCCGCGCCCCTGTCAGTCAAGCTCAACACATTCGTCGCGCCGCCCGTCGACTTCGCCGTGAGGTACTACAGGCCCTCAGACGAAACACTGTTCAAATACGAAAGCTGGCAGACGAGCCCGAACTGGGGGGCGAAACCCGCAGGCTCGGTATTCACCGCCATGGACGTCGACGACGGCCTGTACCTTGGCGACGGCAAATACCTGACATACGACGACATAGGCAATGAGAAGTACTATTACCTCATCTGGGAAGTGCGCTACCAGCGCAGGGCGGTACGAAGCACGCAGCCGCACTATGTCGATATAGACATCGAACTCAGCGAAGCCGGCGGCGGCGAGATAATGGGGATATGCGGGAACGACGTCTTTAACAACGCCGACCCCGGCATGTCCAACCTGCCGTTCGTCGGCCAGGCAGCAGCGCAAATCAACGCGGCGACCGCGACGATCGCCCCTTCGGGCAAGACGGCGAACATCAACCTGCTGCACACCCCTTCGGCTTTTGACGCCCGCAGCGACTCATACTACAACTTCCTGTACCGCTGGGTACTCGTCAGGTACCCCAGGGGCGAAGGCCCGGGATACGGATATAACGTAGATACCGACCTCAAAGCTACGCTGACGCTCACGGGCATAGACGAGATTGGCGACCCGGGCGAAGGCAAAGGCAGCGATCCGGAAGAGCGGGAAACATGGGTAGCGGGAGAGCTGGGCGCGGTTGCGAAACCCGCGACCCCGACGCTCGGCTACGGCGCGTACACGGGCGACCCCAAGTACACCCACACCCGCACGGCGGCAGGCAAGCCATACAACTACGCGCCGGTCGTGCACAACACGGGCGGGCTCGGGTACAGGACGCTGGAGTACCATATCGCCAACTATGCCAACAACAGCGTTTTCCCCCTCTACAGCGCGATCAACAAGCTATCGGAAGGCAGCGTCACTAACCCGGTATCCATACCAATCCTCCGCATGCCGAACGAAGCCTACACATTCAGGCTCCGCACGGAAGCGGAAGGGTACTACCTGACCCGCGCGGAGCCGGACAAGATAAACACCGACATCGACAACGAGGACCCCAGGAACTATTACGCGAAAGATTACACGGTGGAAATAATCGACGGTGAAAATAAGTTCCTTCGGGGCGTGCCGCTGACGAAAGACGACTACAGCATTACCAAGACCTATGTGACATATACTGAATACATAGAGACCTTCAACCCGAACAGCGGAAGGCTCACGGCGCAGATGTCCACGAACTTCGACGGCGACCACCCCGCCGCAGGCAAGGCATACGACAAGGGGTACGCGCCTGTAGAAATATGGTACAAGACCGTCTTCAACAACGAGTGGGCAAAAGCCGGCGAAGTGATGAGAACCGGCCCCGCGACCGTTTACGCGGTAGGGGACATCTCCTATGGCATGAACGGCATATACTACTTCACCTCGACGGACGGCACGCAACTGCAAAACCCGGGGGCGCCGATGAACGCCTCCAACCAACTGATGCTGCCGCGCGGCACATACGAGGTAAAGTACATCCATACGAACAGCCGCTTCCGGGTCGACGTCACGCCGTATTTCACCGTCGAGCTCAACTCCACGAACAGAGTCCGCGCGCTGCTCGACGGAGGGGTGGTAGACGGTGCGAGCTACGCGCGCGTTGACACTGCGACTCTTCACGACATCCACTCTTTCGCCGTTATAGACAGCCAGGGCACAGTAAGGAACACCGTGCCCTACAACACTATCTACGCTTCAAGCTGGCCGGGGGCGACCGGAGTGACAGAAGCGGTATCGCAATATCAGCGGGCAGCGATGGAGCGCAGCCATGAGCTGTACGGCACCCCTTACGCAAACTATGACCCCGGGTCAGCGACAGCACCGGCATATACCGCAACAGACCGGTCGGTGCAGCAGCACTACACATACATCAACCTTAACAGGACGACCGCGACGACGGTCATCGACAAAATAAACACGGCTGACCGCCATGACGCGAGCAACCCAAGGAACGGATACTATACGGACAGCACCGTGACGAACGACGGAGTAAATGCGCTGAAGTCGATCCACCAGTCGGTACGGGTCTACGAGAACATCTATTACAACCCGGCTCTTGTCCCCGGCGCCACCCGCGAGGAGAAGCTCGAAGACCTTGCCGATAACAAGATATTCAGGCAACTGACAGAGGGCACGTTCTATGACCTTTTGCCACCGGGGACATATATCGACGAGGACGGCGTCGAGGCGTTCACGTTCTACCTTGACCCCTACGTAACACAAGGCAACGCGACGGTCGAGGCCCACGCGAGGGCCGCGCACGAGGCCAACAGGCAGGTTGCGCTGCAAAGCTGGTATACGATCGATAACTGGCAGGGCTCCGGAAGGACGATGCTCGTCGTCAATGTGAAGGCCCCCGGCCCTGAGAATTACCAGGTCTATGACGCGCAGCCGGGGACCAAGTGGACCTCCCCCTCCGGCGCAGTCTATGAAGCCCAGGCCGCGAACACCGGCCGCTCCGACTACCGCATAGCGGTAAACAGCGCAGGATATGAGCGGATACTGAGCGGGTTTGTCATCAACTATAACCTTGTCACGACTTACGCGAATATATTCGACAGGAGCGACAACGCGGGGAACTTCAACGCGTACAACGTCGTCGCTTACAGGAACAGGAACAGCATGACCCTGGCCAACGGAGGCACTCTCGCGAGCGGCACTACAGTCCCGGCATCGGCTCCATGGAACTACAACGCAGGCGGTGCGTTCACCGCGACCGGCGGGATATCGACAGTCGCACCTGCGACGCGCTCGTTCTTCACGCACCTGGAAGTAGAGCCAAGCAGCGGCGGCGTGACCAGGCCGCAGGACGACGGCAACCATGACACCGTGTACGCCAGCTTGACGACGGCCTTTTCCAACCCGACCTCGTATACATACGGCGTCTCCAAACACGTCAGGTCGCAAAGCGACCCGGACTTCGTGCAGGAAGCCGAGACGGTCCCCGGCGGGGAGTACAGCTACCAGCTCCATTTCCTTTCGGCCCCGGTCAACATTTTCTCGGATGTAAAGATATATGACATTCTCGAAGGGGATGACGCCGGCGATTGGAAAGGCACGCTTGTAAGCGTCGACGTCTCATACGCCGTCTCGCAGGGCTGCGCCCCCGTCGTATACTACTCGACTGCGCCTCCGGGCGACCTGAAGTTCCTGAGCGACCCGGAGTTCGGCGTGTTCAAGCTCACGGAGCAGGCAAAGTTCGACGCGGAGCTTGACGGCGTCCCCATCTGGACGACGCAGATCCCTGCCGACAGGTCGGCGATTACCGCTATCGCCGTGGACTTCTCGAAGGCGACGAACGGCACGGACTTCAAGCTGCAAAAAGGCGAGTCGATATACGCGGTCGTGAACATGCGCGCGCCCACGGATCCCCTCGTGTATCAGCCGATTATCGCCTCGGGCCTCGCAGCAGTGAACCGCATCGGTTACTTTACCGTGGAAACAGACTCATATAACACTTCGAGCAAGAAAGACGAAGTGAGATGGTCCGAAACGACCTATGTCACAATGCGCGACGTCGAGTTTGATATTGCCAAGAGCTCATTCCCCGAAAGCGGGACGCAGGCTGACGCGCAAGCCGTCGACAAGGGGGAGATAATCGAGTATACGCTGGCTGTCCAAAATATTGACGTGCTCCCGCTCAGAGGCGTAACCGTCGTGGATACGCTCCCGCAAGGAGTCACGCTTGATACGTCGGCGGTAAGGTACTATACCGGAACCGACCCCTCCAGGGCGCTGCCGCTGCCTTCGTGGATCACCCTGACAAGGAGTGATATTGACAGCGGAGACGGCCGCATGCTCGAGTTCGCGATAGGGGAGATAAACGCCCAACAGACTATCAGCCTCGTCATACCGGTCAAGGTCGATGAGGATATCGCGTTCGGGACATATTTGCCGAACACCGCTTCGATAATCTCCGTCAATGGCGCGGATTACGACGTAGAATCCGAAACCACGTACCATCAGGTCTACCCGCGCGTGACCATCGACGGCAGCGTCGCCCTGGCCGACAGACACCTGCGCGCGGGCGAGTTCGAGTTCGTGCTGAAAAAGGAAGATGGGACAGAAATATCGCGGGCTGTCAATGACAAGGACGGCGCCTTCGTGTTCCCGCCCCTGGACTTCAAGACGCCCGGCACATACACATTCATAGTGGAGGAAGCCTCAGGCACAGTCCCCACAGGCAACCTCCCGAACGGCGCGCCCGGAACGATAACCTACGACGGGGCTAAGTACACCGTGACTATCGTCGTCGAGGAGATACCCGGCGGGGGAATGACGACTGAGACGACAATTGAACTGGCCGGCGGCGGCGAGGCAGACCTTGAGTTCAGCAACGATTACCTGCCCGACCCTGTCTTCATGCCGCTGGAGCTGAGTAAGCTGCAGGGCGGCAGAGCCATGAAGGCCGACGGCGAGTTCAGCTTCACAGTAGTAGACATGACTGCAGCTTCGCCGACATACGGGCAGCCGGTAGACGTCTATGGCCTCGATGGCGCCGCAGTGCCTGCAGGGCTCATCAGCAGCATAAGCGGCTTGACGGAGTTCAGGCTGCGGTTCACGCAGCCGGGCGTTTACACATTCGAGTTGCGCGAAAACATACCGACGGACGGCAGCGGGCTTGACAAAGTCACATACGATGAAGAGGTCTACACCATCACAATAACGGTAGGCAAGACATCTGTCGACCCCAACGCAACGCCGACTCCTCTCAACTCCGCCTTGAGGAACGACGGAAAGCTTTCGATCGACGCGCTGCCCGTCATAAAGAACGCCGCAGGCGAGGACGCGCGCATAAGTTTCACGAATAAATACACCCCCGCGCCTGTCACCGAACAGCTTGTCGGAACCAAGGTACTGACAGGAGGCAGGCCGCTCGCGGAAGAAGAGTTCGAGTTCATTCTGACGGATGCGACCGACCCGAGCGCTCCGGTTGAGCTGGAGAGGGTGAAGAACGCAGCGGATGGAAGCATCGTTTTCTCGCAGATCACTTACGATGAGGCTGACGCCGGGACATACGGCAAGACCTTTACGTATGTAATCTCGGAAGTCGACTCGGGCGACGCGAGCATAACTTACGCCGACCCGATCACGGTAAAGGTGATAATTGGCATCGACCGCGATAACGGCGTTCTGAGCAGCAGCGTCACCGGCGTCGGAGCAGGGGGCTTCGTCATAACGAACAAATACACGCCCGAGCCCGTCTATGTGAGCCTGTCCGCTACTAAGCGGCTCGCGGATAACGCAGCGCTGGCGGCAGGGCAGTTCACGTTTGACCTCATCGACGAGACGAACCCGGATCCAAACTACCACAGAAGAATCGAGAGAGTCACGAACGAAGCGGGCGGGGCTGTCGTGTTCAGCGCGATCAGCTACACGCAACCAAGCGCGACCCCGTATCTTTACAGGATCGAAGAGTACAAAGGCGCATCCCCCGACCCGACTATGTCATACGACACGGCGGTCTACCACATTTCCGTTATGGTCACGCAGAACGCCTTTGACGGCAAGCTGAACGCGGGAACGCCCGTCATAACCGGCGGCGGCCCGGTCGTGTTCAGCAACTACCGCAATTACGAAGTGGACTTCCGCATGAACGACGGGACGGAAAACACCCATGATACGCAAACTGTCGACCACGGCAAATCCGTCAGCGACGCAATGCCCGCCGAGCCGGTCCGGCCGGGATATGTGTTCATGAGCTGGAATACTTTACCCGACGGAACAGGGGATGAGTTCAGCCCCGGCACGGCGGTCACGGACGACGTAACAGTTTACGCAGTGTGGAGCAAGGTTCTGTATAATGTGATCTACTCCGTCGGAGAGGCGGGCAGCGAGCACGGCACATGGGATCCCGGCGACTACAACGGATACGGCTTGTCATATAACGACCTGACTCCCTCCGCGCCGGACGCCGGCGTCTACAGGGAGGATCACTGGATCTTCGCCGGATGGGAACCGGGATGGAGCGGCATTGTGACAGACGTGAACGCGAACCTCCCGCAGGACGACGAGATCGACCCTGTTACAGGCGTACATACGCGCACGATCACTTACGTCGCGACCTGGGTCGAGGAGGGCAAGCACAACGTAATCATCAAGCCGGGCTATCACGGGACATTCGACGAGGCCGAATACAGGATATACAACAGCGAAGACGATTATGACTGCCCGGAGCTTGACAGCGTGCCGGAAGGCGACCCCGGCTGGGCGTTTGACGGGTGGGAGTACTCGACCAACGCTGAAGGATATCATATCTACACCGCCAAGTGGCGGCAAGTCGAGTACTTAATTGCCTTCTACGACAATGGCGGGACGATTGAAGACGGCGATGAGCTGAGAACAGCGAACTATGAGGACACGCTGAGCGGCAAGGGCGAAATGCCCCCCGACCCGGTGCTGGAGCATTATGTGTTCATGGGCTGGAACACCCTGCCCGAAGGCAATGGCGAGCCTTTTACCGGCGACACGCTGATCACGAGCAGCCTGGATCTCTACGCCCAGTGGGAGGGCGAAGCTTGTACCGTCATATACGCGCCCGGCGCGCACGGGGACTTTACCGCGCAGAGCAACGACGCGCGCTATGACGACCCGACGCCCCAGTTCCGGGGCGACCCTATGCTGCTGCATGAGCCCGGCTGGTCCTTTGCCGGCTGGGACGTCGAAATATCAGATACGGTCACAGGTTCCGTCACGTACACGGCTTTGTGGGATCAGGATGAGTACACTATCATCTATGACCCGGGCGAGCATGGCAAATGGGATCCCGACGATTATACGACGGCAGAGCTGCACTACGGAGACCCCACGCCGGCCGAGCCGGAACCGGGCCTGCTTACGCACGAGACGCATTACCATTTCGTCGGCTGGGATCATGTCTGGTCTGCGACTGTGAGCGGGACTATGACCTACACGGCGCTGTGGGATGAAGACGAGAAGTATACGATTGCGTACACCCCGGGCGAACACGGAACCTTCGACCCGGCAGTATACCAGGGCCTATACATGGGCGAGGATACCCCTGAGTATGCCGAGCCTGAAGGCGACCCGGGCTGGGAGTTCGCAGGGTGGGCGCCCGAGTCGGGCAGGGATACCGACTGGAGGGCGAAAGTCGACGGCGACGAGCAGTACGTAGCTATCTGGACCGCGATCGAGTACACAGTAATATATGACTTCGGCGAGATTGGCGGCAGCGGCGGAGCCACGACGCCCGGCCTGAAATACGGCGATCCGACGCCGCTTCCTCCCGAGCTTCCGCCTGAGTCCGACATCATGCCGGGATACGAATTTGACGGATGGGAACCGGACATGTACGGGACGGTTACGGAGGACATCACCTATGCCGCGAAATGGAAGAAGATCTCGTACATAGTCACTTACAACAGCAACGGCAGCTTTAACGATAACCAGTTTGAAGAAGTGTACTACGGCGAGACAACGGATGGAGTTGACCCGCCTGCGCGCCCGGGTTACATTTTCACAGGCTGGGCGACAGAATACGACGCTGAGGAACCGGACTACGACGGCTTGCTGCCTGTGTATGGCAACATCACCGTATATGCCCTATGGGAGATGGAAGAGTACACCGTTACTTTCGACCCCGGCGAGCATGGAAACTGGGATGCGGGAGACTTTACATTCGACGGGTTTTATTACGACGACAGCATGCCGCAGCCTCCTGAGACCGGCGGTGCTCAAGGCTGGGCCTTTGACGGCTGGGGCGTCGTGCGCGACGGAGTGATAACGAGGGCAAGCATCGACGAGACAGTAAGGGGCAACGAGGTATATATCGCGTTGTGGAAGCTGAACACGCCGCCGCAGCCGCCTCATTTGCCGCAGGAGCAGCTTGCCGCTGTACCGACGGGGCAGGACGACGTAGACGAACCGAAGGAGCCGTTCAAGCTTGAAGACCCTGTCGAGCCGGAAGGCGACGGCAAGAACGGGGAGGGGACGACTTCCGAAGCGATAGAAACCAGCGGGGAAGACGATGAACTCTCTCCGGAGGAGCTTGACGGGGAGACCCATCATACCTTGAATCCTAACCTGATCCTGCATGAGGGTCAGGGGCAGCAGGAGTTCCCCGGCATCGACTTCTATGAGCATCAGCCGGATGCCGCCCCCGGAGGCAAGGTCCATGAGTTCCCGCCCAACCCGCGCAGCAGCGAGCACATGATATCTCCCGAACACAGGGACGACGGCGAGGTCATCTTCGTCGAGTTCGACGACTTTGACGCGCCGCTTGGCGAATGGCGCTGGGACAACGACAGCGGCGAATGGGTTTTTGAGGAGTACCCGCAGTCTGAGACCATGGACGCCGTGCAGGATTTCGTCGATCTGACCGACTTGCCGCAGACCGGCGTGAACCGCGCTCTGGCGACTTCGCTGCTGCTGGCCGGCTTGTCGGCGCTGTCCTTCGGGCTGCTGACCTCCCTGTTCGGTGTAAAACGCCGCAAGCGGGGGTAGAAGCGATAACTATGTTCCAAACAACAGCGAGCGCTCATTCGTGTTTCAAAATGAATAGTAGCAGTACCCAGCCTTGCCCTCTTGATGAAGTGTGGCAGTATCCAGCCTTGCCCTCTTGATGAAGTGTGGCAGTACCCAGCCTTGCCCTCTTTGCTAAAGAGGGCAAAGTTGGGCGCAGCAACAGACAAATCACCCGCCGCCTGCGGGCGGCACCCTCTTTGCTAAAGAGGGCAAAGTTGGGCGCACGACAAAATTCTAGTTATATATCATTTTGATATATAACTAGAATTTTATGAACTATATTTACTGGGCCACTTGTCAGAGCGCTTCGATTATCGCCGGTATCACTTTGTACAGATCGCCGACGATGCCGTAGTCCGCCACTTCGAAAATAGGCGCGTTCTCGTTCTTATTGATAGCGACAATGTAGTCGGAAGTCTGCATGCCCGCGAGGTGCTGTATGGCCCCGGAAATGCCGCAAGCCACGTACAGCCTCGGTTTGACTGTAGTGCCCGTCTGGCCCACCTGGTGCGAGTGATCGATCCAGCCCGCGTCGACAGCCGCGCGCGATGAGCCCACGACGCCGCCAAGCGCGTCGGCAAGCTGCTTGATGACTTTGAAACCATCCGGCCCGCCGAGGCCCGCGCCGCCGGAGACTATAATCTCCGCATCGGTCAGCGAGACCATTTCCTTCATCGCCTTTACAGTCTCGAGCACGCGCATGCGAAGCTCGCCATCTGCGAAAGAAGCGTCAAGCTCGATGAGCTCGCCCTTCTTGCCGGCTACCCTCTCGGGCTTTTGCATTACGCCGGGGCGCACCGTAGACATCTGCGGCCTGTGGTTCGGGCACAGGATCGTCGCCATAAGGTTGCCGCCGAACGCGGGCCGCGTCTGCATGAGCTTCTTATCCTCGGGGTCGATGTCCAGCTTGGTGCAGTCGGCGGTGAGGCCGGTGCCGCACTGAACCGCGAGGCAGGGGCCGAGGTCGCGCCCAATATGCGTGGCGCCGAGCAGGACGACTTCCGGTTTGTACTTGAGGATGGCTCTGTATATAACTTTGGTGTACGCGTCTGTGTTATAGGACTTGAGCTCCGGCGCGTTCGCGTAGTAGACTTTGTCCGCTCCGTACTCGAAGAGCTCGTCGACGAGCGCGGCGTAGTCATCGCCGCAGAGTATCGCGCACAGTTTGCAGCCGATGTCGTCGGCGAGTTTCCGCCCTTCGCCCATGAGCTCGACGGAGACGCCCATAAGCTCGCCTGCGCGCTGCTCCGCGAAGACCCAGACGTCATGGTACTGCGTGACGTCGACTCCTCTTGAATCCTCGTCGAGTTTTTCAATGGCGTCGAAGGGGCAGACGTCCGGCTCGATGCAAGCTCCGCAGTTAGTGCAGGACGGGCCGATGACTGCGAGTTTGTCCTGGATCGCTATGGCGTCGAACGGGCAGCTCTTAAGGCATTTCTGGCAGCCTTTGCATTTTTCTTCATTAATCTTAACAGCCATAAATAAGTCCCCCTAAATCACATGCTTGGCGGTGAGCCGCTCGACCAGAGCGGCCGACATCTCGGATATCGTGCCCGCGAGCATCTCTCCTGCGCCTTTCGGAGGCGGCGTGAAGCTTCGAAAAACCTGCGTCGGGCTGGCTTTCAGCCCGCAGTCCTCAGGAGCGAGGCGCACGTCGTTTTCATCCCAGATTGTTATATCCTTCGCATACGCTTCCTCTATCCTCTCGATAGACATATAGCGGGGCGTGTTAAGCTCTTTCACAGCCGTGAGCATGCACGGCCTGTTGATCTCGATGACTTCGAAGCCATCCTCGAGAGCGCGCTCGACAATGATGGTTTTTTCCTTTATCTCGCGTATCTTGCTGACGTATGTCACGGAAGGCAGCCCGAGGCGCTGCGCTGTCTGGGGACCGACCTGCGCCGTGTCGCCGTCAATCGCCTGGCGCCCTGCGAATATTATGTCATAATCGCCAATCTTCCTGACGCCTGCAGCGAGCGTAGTCGAGGTCGCGCAGGTGTCGGCGCCGCCGAAAGCGCGGCTTGAGAGGAGGTAGGCTTCGTCCGCTCCCATCGCGAGGCACTCCCTGAGCATGTACAGCGCCTGGGGCGGGCCCATTGAGATGACGGACACCGTCGTCCCGGGGTACCTGTCCCTGAGTTCCAATGCAGCCTCGATAGCGTTGGCGTCGTCGGGGTTGAGTATCGACGGGACGCCCTCCCTTATAAGCGTGCCGGTGACGGGATCTATCTTTACTTCGTTAGTATCCGGCACCTGTTTCGCGCATACTATTATTCTCATATCACGCTACTCCTCCTACTTAAGAAGATTGTCGGAAATGACTATCTGCTGCACCTGGGAGGTGCCCTCGAAGATAGTGAAAACCCGGCAATCGCGGTATATGCGTTCTACCTTGTACTCCTTTATGTATCCGTAGCCGCCGTGGATCTGGACCGCGTTCGCGGCTATCTCGTTACAGGCCTCGGAGGCGTAGTACTTTGCCATCGACGCGGCCGCGCCGGCTTCGGGGCTGTTCATATCCTTGAGCTGCGCCGCCCTGTAGGTTAGTTCCTTGGCTGCCTGGAGCTTCGTCGCCATGTCTGCAAGCATGAATCTGATAGCCTGGAACTCGGCGATCCGCTGGCCGAACTGCTTGCGCTCCTTCGCGTACTTGACCGCTTCGTCAAATGCGCCCTGCGCAACGCCGATGCTGGTTGCGGCGACGCCGATGCGCCCGATGTCCAGCGTCTTCATCGCGTTTTGAAAGCCTCTGTTCTCCTCGCCGAGCATGTCGTCTTTATGCACGCGGACGTCTTCGAGGATAATATCGGACGTGGGGCAGCCGATGATGCCCATCTTATGCTCAGCCTTCCCGCAGGATACGCCCGGCAGCTTCATATCTACGATGAAGGCGGAGATGCCGCGCGAGCCTTTCTGGCTGCGGTCGGTTTTCGCGTAGATGATCGACCAGTCGGCCACGGGCGCGGTAGTTATGAAAGTCTTGCGCCCGTTGAGCACGTAGTAGTCGCCGTCTTTGACTGCGGTCGTCACCGTACCGCCGGCGTCCGAGCCAGCTCCGGGCTCAGTCAACGCGAAGGCCATGATCTTCTCGCCGGTCGCTATAGGTTTTAGGTATTTCTCCAGTTGCTCCTCGGTGCCCGCGAGCATGAGCGGGCCGCCTCCGAGCGAGTTCGGCGCGGAGACCCATATATCCGTTACCGCGCTGACGCGCCCGAGTTCCTCGAGGACGATCGCATAGGAAAGGTAGTCGGAGCCCTGGCCTCCGTATTTCTTTGGCGTCTTGATGCCGAAGAAGCCGGCTTTTCCCATTTTGTCAAGCAGTTCGGTCGGGTACTGCCCGGTCTCTTCAATCTCGTCAAGGATCGCGTTTGTCAGTTCTGTCTCGGCAAAATCGCGTGCAAGCTTCCTGATAAGCTCATGTTTTTCTGAAAAAACCATTCAATCTCCTCCTCCTCGTCGTCGCAAATTACACTTCGTCGGTATCAGGGGGGTCGCCCCCCTAAGGATTATTATATTAAATTCAAGAGATTATTACATTACTTTGTTTAATACTTTTTCTTGAAAACGTTCGTTTTTTGTGATAGCATATACCGAAAAAGATACACAATCCTGTGTATGCCCTATGTACGTCTTCATAATCTTTTTCCAATGGAGAGAGGATCGACCGTTATGAGTTCAACCCTGTTCGACTATGAGTGGCAGTTCCTAATACAGATGACTACCCGCATCAACTACTGCGCCTCCTATCCCGAGCTGTGCGACACCTACCTGCAGCAGATCAGGACGCTCATCCCCTACAGCACAGGGGTCGTGTTCCAGGCGTCGAGGGAAAACGGGCGCGTCGCGCTTGGCAGCCCTATCTCGACTGAGCAAATCGACGACAAGTCCGGGCACGACTTCTTCATCGAAGGCAAGTACCCGCACTGGGACGAGTTCATCATGCTGCCATACAGTTCCGTGTTCAGGCAGTCCGATATCATCCCGCCGGGGAAGTGGGAGAAGACGAGGGTCTTCCGCGACGTATGGTCGCCAAAGGGCGTCTACTGGGGGATTTTCATCTCGCTCGTCCACAAGGACGTACCGCTGGCTGTGCTGGGCTTGCTGAGGGACAAGGACAGCTCGGATTTCTCCGCGCGCGACATATATATAATGAATACGCTGAAGGATTCGCTTGAGCGTAAGTTCTTCAGCTTGCTGGAGGACCGAAGGGACGCAGGCGACCCCGGCACGGACAGGCTGCTGAAGGCGACGGCGAATTACGGGCTGACGAAAAGGGAAGCGGAGATCGTTTCACTCGTCCGGGCGGGCAAGGGCAGCGAGGACATCTGCCAGCTTTTGTACATCACCCACGCGACTTTGAGCAAGCATCTGTCGAACATCTACGCGAAGACGAAGGTTAAGAACAGGACGCAGCTCTACGCCCTGTTCCAGTAGGGAGATTGCGGTACGAAAAACGGATAATGTTACATGATTTGAAGTTCAAATTGTGTTGACACTTCGGCTGTTTGTGGTAGAATGATTCGGCTGTAAACAGGATACTGAAATTGGGAGGACGTTACACAAATGAATTCACCAAAGGAAATTGCGCAAAACTACATAGCTACAGGCGCCGCGAAGACTAAGCTGCCGGCCGCAAAGATGCTCGTACTCGGCATACTGGCAGGCATGTTCATCGCTCTCGCGGGCGTCGGCGCCTCGCTCGCTTCGGTAGCTGGCATCGCTTCGCCGTCGCTTGCTAAGCTCATTGGGGCCGCTGTATTCCCGGTCGGCCTCGCGATGGTCCTGCTGGCGGGGAGCGAACTCTTCACAGGCAACTGCCTCATCATAATCCCTGTGCTCCAGGGTGAGGCGAAGCTCGCAGGCATGCTCAAGAACTGGGTGCTCGTATACATCGGCAACTTTATTGGCGGACTGCTCGTCGCCGCTCTTACCGTCTACGGCGGGACGTACTCGCTCTTCCAGGGAGCCGCGGCCACCGGCGTCATCAACACGGCAATCGCCAAAGTCAGCATGACATTCGGCGACGCTCTCATTCGCGGCATACTGTGCAACTTCCTCGTCTGCATAGCGGTGTGGATCGCTTTTGCTGCAAAGGACGTCGTAGGCAAAGTCGCGGGGCTTTTCCTGCCTATCATGCTGTTCGTCCTGAGCGGTTACGAGCATAGCATAGCGAATATGTACTACATTCCGGCCGGTTTATTTGCCTCGAAGTACAGCGTTTATTCCGCTTCCGCAGGCGCAGTAGACCCGTCCAAGCTGCCCGACCTTACATGGGGCGCCATGATCTCGAAGAACCTCATTCCTGTCACGCTGGGTAACATCGTAGGCGGTGTGCTGCTCGTCGGAGTCGCCTACTGGTTCCTCTACCTGCGCGAGCCCAAACCGGCTGCCCGCCCCGCAGGAGGGAACAGGAAGAAGAGAAAATAGCTTCTTGACAATGCGCCGTTTTTGAGTTAATCTTCATAGCAACAGGGGAGCTGGGTGCGCCCGGCTGAGAGTAAAGCCTCAAGGCTTTTGACCCTTTTGACCTGATATGGGTAATGCCATCGTAGGGAGTGAGATTTGTTAGTTGCGGTATACGCGACGCACAAAGCCCCGCGCGATGAGCGCGGGGCTGCTTCCATTTCGGGTTGTCCCCATAGGGATTGGGATTCGAGTTGCTGTCGAATCCCTCCCCCCTCAAGAAAGGAAGTTCAAATGACAAGCAACATCAAACTGAGGCGCCTGTGCGAAGGCGCGATTTTCCTTGCAGCCTCCGTAGCTCTGAGTTTCATCAGAATCAACCCCGGCCTCGCTTACGGAGGGTCAATAGACCTCGCCATGCTGCCGCTGGTGTTTTTCGCCGTACGCTGGGGGCTTCCGTGGGGGCTTTGCGCGGGTTTTCTCTTCGGGTTGATGCACTTTTTGTTTTCGGGCGGCGTCGCCGTGAACTGGCAGTCCATGCTGCTTGATTATTCTGTCGCTTACATGATGACCGGCCTCGCGGGAGCGTTAAAGAACCGGAAGCTTGGGCTTCCTCTTGGGGGCCTGCTTGGCTGTGTCGGCAGGTTTGGCATACATTTCATCTCCGGCATCACCATCTACGCCGCATATATGCCGGAGGAGTTCCTCAACAGGACAATGACGAGCACGTGGATGTACTCGCTGCTCTACAACGGGCTTTACATGCTGCCCAATACCATCATTGTCGTCGTAATCGGCGCGCTGCTCTCATTACCTCTCCAGAAGTTCATCATGAGGGATGACATAAGATAAGGTAAAAGCTGCGCATAGCGCAGCCTTTACGGAAATAACAAAGCGCCGGCTGCGTTCGAGCAGCGCGATGCTGCGGTTGTCCGATCCCTACCATACAACTATATACCACAACGCCTTGGTGATTGGCATCGATCTGGCTTCGATCAGTAGAAAAACCCTACGCCGTCGTGCATATACACTTTAGCGGGGACGGGCATAGGCGGATCCTGCGCCGTGAGCTCGCCGGCGAGCAGCTTCTTTGCTGCCAGCAGAGCTTTTTGCGCTGTCTCCGGCGGGATTGGGAACTGCCCGTGGGAAGGGTAGACTTCGTCGTACGCTTCGCTGAGCGCAATGAGCCTATCCATGCTCGCCATGTACGCAGGGATGCTCCGCACTTCGTCGAACATGAACACAGGCCCGGCCGACAGTGTATCGCCGGTGATGATAAAGCGCCGGCTGCGTTCGAGCAGCGCGATGCTGCCGGGCGTGTGCCCCGGTATGAGGACGATTTCAAACTTCCAGCCACCCAAGTCGATAACCTCGCCTTCAAAGAGCGGCTCCACTACGGCGCCGGGCTTCGCGTGCTTTGCGTAATATGCCATCTCCGAAGGGTGCATATACGCGGTATCGAACTCCGCGTTGTTCCCGATGTGGTCAGGGTCGCCGTGCGTGTTCACGAGCATGACCGGCAGGGAAGTGAGCCCGCTGACGACGTCCTTCAGGCTTCCTGCCGAGCCGAACCCGGTGTCTACCAGCAGCGCTCTCTCGCTGCCGACGAAGAGGAACGACCTGACGCCATTATCCTCGAGGCGGTATGATGTCTCGCTAATTTTAACAGCTTCTATCGGCTGAGGCGCTTGCGGTTCCGGCATAATTAACCTCCGACCATGCTCGCGACTTCAGCCGCGAAATCGTCCTGCTTCTTCTCGATGCCTTCGCCCTTTTCAAAACGGGTGAAGGCTTTGATGTTTATCTCGCCGCCGAGCTCCTTGGCAACCTGCTGGACATGCTTGCCGACAGTGAGCTTATTTTCCTTGACGTAGGGCTGGTTGAGGAGGCATATCTCCTCGTAGTACTTGTTAATGCGCCCCTTGACCATGTTCTCGGCAATCTGGCGCGCTTTGTCTTCGTCCATGTCTTTCGCCTTGTTCTCCTCGATCGCCTTGTTCATCTGGATCTCTTTTTCCTTTTCGAGTTCGGCAGGGTCGACGGAGGACGTGTCGAGGTACAGCGGGCGCATCGCGGCAATCTGCATCGCAATGTCTTTACCGAGAATCGTCACGGACTCCATGTCGGCTACGCCTTTTGCCTCGATGTTTACGAGCACGCCGATTTTGCCGCCCGCGTGGACATAGGGGATGCTCAGCCCATCTGTGTAGGTGGCGAACCTGCGTACCGAGATGTTCTCGCCTATGACGAGGATCATTTCCTGCTGCTGCTCCGCAATAGTCTTGTCCGAGCCCGGATAGGCGCAGGCAAGCAGCGCGTCGACGTCTGACGGCGCGTTTTGGGCGACAGCTTCCGCGACTCCCTTGACAAACCCTGTGAAGAGTTCGTTTTTCGCAACAAAATCCGTCTCCGCGTTGACTTCGACGATGACTCCGGTCTCCCCGAAAACGTCGGCGTACGCCATGCCTTCGGCAGTGACGCGGCCGGCTTTTTTCTGCGCTGCGGCAAGGCCGCGCTCGCGCAGGTAGGCTACCGCTTTTTCCATATCCCCGTCAGCTTCGGCAAGCGCTTTCTTGCAGTCCATCATGCCAACGCCTGTCGCCTCGCGGAGGTCTTTTACGTCTTGGGCAGTGAATGCCATATATATCAATCCTTTCAATATTGTTTCCGAAAAAAACTATTCGGGGTTGGTTACACTACCTTCCCCGAATGATCGCATTGATGTTTACTCAGGTTGCGGCGTGTCTTCAGCGCCCGGGGAATCTGCATCGGGCCCGGGTTGCGCGTAAGCTTCCGGTTTGGGCGAAGGGTCGGCGCCGATGTCGGCAGCTTCGTCCTCTTCGTCTTTATCCGCGCCCTGCCTGCCTTCAAGGACGGCGTTCGCCATAGCGCCGGATATAAGCCTGATAGCGCGGATCGCGTCGTCATTGCCGGGGATAATATAGTCGATCTCGTCGGGGTCGCAGTTCGTGTCGACGATGGCTACGATCGGGACTCCCAGTTTCCTGGCTTCGGCTATGGCGTTGCGTTCCTTGCGCGGGTCGATGATGAAAAGCGCGCCGGGGAGCCTCTTCATGTCCTTGACCCCGCCGAGGTACTTCTCGAGCTTGTTTATCTCGTTTGTGAGCTTGATGACTTCTTTTTTCGGCAGGATGTCGAACGTGCCGTCTTCCTGCATTTTGCGAAGCTGCGCGAGCCTGTCGATCCTGGTCCGCATGGTTTTGAAGTTCGTCAGCATGCCGCCGAGCCAGCGGGCGTTCACGAAGAACATGCCTACCCGTTCGGCTTCTTCTTTTATCGCGTCCTGGGCTTGCTTCTTCGTGCCTACGAACAGGACGGAATCGCCGCGTTCGCTTACTTCGCGGACGAAGTTGTAGGCTTCTTCCAGTTTCCTGACTGTTTTTTGAAGATCTATTATATAGATCCCGTTGCGCTCCATGTAGATGTAGGGAGCCATTTTCGGATTCCAGCGCCTTGTCTGGTGGCCGAAGTGGACTCCCGCTTCGAGGAGCTGTTTCATTGATACTACCGGCATTTTTACCTCCAATAAATTAGTTCTTTGAACCGGCCGCTTAAAAATTTCGTCCGATTCCCTCCGGTTCCGTCGCCTTTCCTGCACACCCGTCGCTTCGTTGGGGGCGGGCACAAAGCAGGAAATCAGGAGCCGTGCGTGATATCGTGCGTGTTAGCCAAAGCATCTTAGCAGAATTGTTGCCTGATTGCAAGAGTTTTTTTTAAGTAAAGAGCAGGCCACGGTTTACTGCGAACCCGTGCCCTGCCCCATTTATTATTTACTGTGCGTATCAGCCGCCCTTGACCTGGATGAGGTTGTAAACCATTACGGCTGCCTGCGCGCGCGTGACGTTGTTACCCGCGCCGAAGCTGCCCGCTCCGTTGCCGCTGACAATGCCGAGCATGTAACAAATCGTCACATAGCCTCTGAACTCCTCGGCGACGTCGTCGCTGAACGGGTAGACGAACCATTCAGGTTGCTCCGCCAGCAGCCCGTAACCAAGGTAGAGCGTGATGATCTTGACCGCGTCCTGCCTCGTCAGAATCATATCATCGTCCACTTCGAAGTTGATGTGGCGCTCTGTGAAGTAAGCAGCGGGCATTACGTCATAGTACCTTGCGTATGGCTCCGCCTGCATGAGGAGTCTGAGGAACTCAAGCTGAGTCATCGTCTTTTCCGGCTCGAAGCTGCCGCTCCATAGCCTTACGCCGTTGTCAAGCAGAGTTTGCACGGTCGTTTCGCACCAGTGCCCGGCTATGTCGCTGTATTCCGGCACTATCGACGCGTCGCTCCAGGGCTCGCCGAGATAGTCCAGGGCTGCGCCGGTGAAGGGGTCGATTATGCCGGTGCCCTTGAACTCGTACACAAGAGCAGCCTTGCCGCCGCCAATTGTCGTGTAGATAAGGTTTGTGCCGTTCTGCGCGGCGTACGCTGTCAAGGCGTCCACTGCGGAGAGCGCGCCGCTGACGTCGGGGAACTCAACGTTGCTGTACCAGTTGAGGTTGTAGTTCGTAATCCTGCCTGTGACGGCGTTTACGGTTACATAGATCCCGTTGTTCCTGAAGCTGATGCCGTTCGCCAGCCGCGTGTACGTAAAACTGTAGTTTCCGCCGTTGTAGCGGTATGGCGCTATATCCCATTCTTCCATAGGCTCTTGCTTTGACATGGCGAGTTCGTCAGGAGCTTCCTTCGCAAGGAAGGCATCGGCAAGAGCCTGCGCTTCTTCAAGGCTGAGGATTGCTTCTGTGGCTGTCGGGAATTTGGCGTAATCGCTATAGTAACTAAACGAGAGCACCCTTCCGGTCATGGCGTCGACTCTCCCGTAGAGGCCGGTTATGTCATCCTGGTCGCCCTTTTCGAGCGGCGCCCCGTAACGGTAGAGGCTTACGTCGTAGCAGTAGCGATCCCTGTTGATGTAATCTCGGTTCAGGCTTATGTACTTGTCGTTGAAGCTGCCGACGTCAAGGTCGGCAAGGCCCGCGCTGTCAAGCAGGTTTAGGAGCGCCTGCTCTCCCGTAATGAACTCTCCGGCTTGCTCGATTGCGGATAGTTCTGCGGGTGAGAGACTTGCGGCACCTTCGTTCTCAGCCTTCGCGGCAGGGGCCGACGCGTCAGACGCGGCGCCGCCCGCGCCGGAGTACATGGCGGCCGAGTCCGCTGTTGCCCGGTCGTATGAGAACAGCACTACTTCCCCTGTAATCGCGTTGATGAACCTGTCGCCGGAAGAGTTGAGGCGGTATGCAGGGTATACGTTCAGCGTGTTCGTCTCGTAATTAAAGCTGCTGAAGTACTCAAGCTCAAGGCCGATCTTCTCCGCGTATGCCGCAATAGCTTCGTCCTGGCTGATCAAACTCATAGCGTCGTCGAATTCAAAACGGCCCGGGTCGATGTTCGACGTGCTGTACCCGGTGACCTTGCCCGTTATCTTATTCACCTGTACGCCGATTTGCGAAGCGCTGAACAGGTAGCCGCTTTGGTTCGCGTAGAAGCTGATGTAATAGGCCTGGCTGCCGAGGCTGACGTCTACGCTTACAGGTTCCCCGTAGTATGAGTAGGTACCGGGGTTGGCCGCCTTGATGAAATCTTTGGCGGCTGCCGTCGCTGCGGCTTTGCCGATAAGCGCCATGCCATACTCGCCGGCCATGCTGTCGTACGAGTAGAACGACAAGAGCGTACCGTCTGCGCTTACGGAAGCATAGACGTATGAATGCTGGCGGTCAGTCCAGTTGAACGACCATATCAGCCCTTCCATCGCCTCGTAGTTCGAGTAGCTGGAGCTGTAGCTGAAATCGGTGTAGAGCTCGTCGTCAATGCCGATTAGGGTTTTCGCTGCGATCAGAGCTGTCTCCATGCCCTCGTCGGCATGGCCCGGGACTGAGCCTTCCTTCATCATAGCGGCGTCCGTAACCGCCTGCAACTCAGCCGGCCCTTCCGCGAGCGCGGTCAGCGGCGCGGCTGCGCACATAGCAGCGGCCAGCGTGAACAGGAGCAGTTTCTTCAGGAGTGTCTTCATTTTCTTCCTCACTTTCGCATATTCGGTCGTCCTGGGAGCCTTGTCTCAGACGGCCTTCTTCATGTATGACGCAGAAAACAACGTTTTGTTCCACATAATTTAAAAAAACTCTTACCCGGATATGTGGCAAAGATACCTATTGCCATTTTTACACGTTTGTGCTAAACTCTCATCATAATAATTCAATTTGGAGGGGTTCATATGCGGTTGTTAACAAGATCGGATTTTGACGGGCTGGCCTGCGCTGCTCTGCTGAAAGAGCTTGGAGTCATCGACAACTGGAAATTCGTCCACCCGAAAGATATTCAGGACGGACTCGTCGATGTGACTGGCGATGACGTCATGGCGAATGTGCCCTTTGTTAAAGGTTGCAAGATGTGGTTCGACCACCACTCGAGCGAAAGCGAACGCCTGGGGAAAGACGTTGAGTTTGAAGGAGAAAGCCGAATCGAGGACAGCGCGGCGCGCGTTGTGTACGAGTACTTTGGCGGCAAGGACAAACTCCCTCATTTTGAAACGATGGTCAAGGCGGTCGATAAGGTCGACGCGGCAAAGCTCACCAGGGAAGAGATCCTTAACCCGGAAGGTTGGGTGCTGCTCGGGTTTATGATGGATCCGCGAACAGGCCTCGGGCGTTTCAGGGATTTCCGCATCAGTAATTACGAACTCATGGAAAACCTCATCAACGCTTGCGCCACAAAGAACATCGAGGAGATACTCAGCGATCCGGACGTGCAGGAGCGCGTCAAGCTGTACAGGGAGCAGGACGCTCTTTTTAAGGAGATGCTGCTCAAGTATACGCATACGGACGGCAACGTTATCATCACAGACCTGCGCAACGTCGAAACAATTTACACAGGCAACAGGTTCCTCATCTACAGCCTCTTCCCGGACCAAAACGTTTCCCTTTGGGCCGTGGACGGCAGGGGTAAGCAGAACTGCCCGATAGCTGTAGGCTACAGCGTGCTGAACCATTCTTGCAAGACTGACGTCGGCGCGCTGATGCTCAAGTACGGTGGGGGAGGGCATCACCAGGTCGGTACCTGCCAGGTGCCGTATGAAGAAGCGGACAAGGCGATAGGCGACATCGTGGCGGTGATGAAGGCAGACGACGCGAAGCCTGCCTGAATGGCTGCATAGGCAATACAGAAAATCAGCGCCCCGCAAGGCCGACAAGCCCTGCGGGGCATTGCTTATGGCTATTCGCCCTCCGAGTGTTTGTGCGTAAACCTGATTAGCTCGGTATCCTCGCCTTGGATGTGGTTGATCAGCCAGTTGACTACAATATCCCTGATGTCCGTTACGAGCTGCTCCGAAGAACCGTTTTCATCGTACTTCTGCATCAGCTTGCCTACGGTAAGCCTGAAATCATCATGGATCTTCTTGTGATCCTTGTAGCCGGGATAACCGACCTTGATCTGCAGGGCTTCCTCGCTGTCAAAGTGATAGGTGGTGTAGTCCGCCAGGAAAATAATAGTCTCATGGAGAATATCAGTTGCTTTGCCTTGCTCGCACTGCTTTATCAGGCTGTTTACAACATCGAACAAGCTCTTGTGCTGCCTGTCGATCTGGCTGTTGCCGAGTTCATATTTCCTGTCCCAAATCAGGCCGCCGGGCACGTCCGCCATCAGGTATGTCCTCAGCTTGGTCAAAACCGCGTCAAAGTCCAGCGGCTTGCGCAAGTGCCCGTTCATGCCGGCCTCGAGGCACTCGATGATATCCTCCCTGAAAGCGTTGGCCGTCATCGCGATGATAGGGATGGTTTTCGCGTTTGGAACATCGAGCGCGCGAATCCGCCTCGTCGCTTCGAGCCCGTCCATTTCCGGCATCTGCAGGTCCATGAAGATCAGCTCGTATTTGTAGGGGGCGGCAATAAACATATCGAGGGCTTCGCGGCCGTTTTCCGCGCACTCTATCTCAAGAAGCGTCGGTTCAAGCAGCGAAACAACGATCTCGCGGTTGATGTCAATATCTTCCGCCAGCAATATGCAATGGCCGTCGAAGCGGTCCAAGGCCCTCTCCTCGGCGTCGCCCGCCGTATGCTCGCCTGCGCCGCGCTTTACCAGCACGGTAAATGAGAACGTCGCGCCCTTGCCAAGTTCAGACTCGACCCATATCTCGCCGCCCATCATCTCCACGACGCTCTTCGATATTGCAAGCCCCAGGCCTGTTCCGCCGAACCTCCGTGAGATTGTATTTTCTGCCTGCTGGAACGAGTTAAACAATTTCGCCTGCTGCTCGGAGCTTATCCCGATGCCCGAGTCTGTCACCGAGACTTCTATCTTGCAAGCGTCTCTTTCCTCGCCTGCCAGCCGTGCGTCAAGCTTGATAGACCCGCCTTCCGCGGTGAATTTCACCGCGTTGTTGATCAGGTTGATTATAACTTGGGACAGGCGCTGGTCGTCACCGAAAAGGTACTGAGGTATCGCGCTGTCAATATCGACAGAAAAGTTTTGGTTCTTCTCCTCAATGCGAAGCCTGTTGACTGTTACTACTTGTTCGATCATCTTCATGAAGTCAAACTCTGATTCCGAGAGGTCGAACTTTCCGGCTTCGATTTTCGACATGTCCAGGATATTATTTATGATGCCCAGTAAATGCTTGGAGGCATTGTCGATTTTCGAGAAACAGTCTTTCATCCTGTCTTCGTCATCCGCAGTCATGCCGATCGAAGTCATGCCGATGATAGCGTTCATGGGAGTGCGGATCTCGTGGCTCATGTTCGACAGGAATATCGACTTCGACTGGTTCGCTATTTTCGCGGAGTCCATTGCCTCTTCAACCCTTTTCACAAGCTTGTTGATCATAAAGGAAACAAAAGCTGTGAAAATCAGCAATGTCGCGAAAACCGTGCCAAGGGACAAAGCGCTGAAGAAGGTGCTTTCCCGTACCAGCTCGGATATAGAGGCCTCAATGAGGTTTTGCGTGGTGAAGTAGCTTGCTGTGTCGAGATCGATGAACAGCACGTAGCGAACCCTGGAGCCGTCGTAGATAGGGAAGTATATCCTCGCGTTCTGCTTGTCCATCTCGACCAGCATGTCTGAGCGCCCTGAGAAAAACGCCCCGATTTCCGTAGTTCCGGGGGGTACTGTCTGGCCTTTGGTGTAGATTGGCTGGGCCCCTTCCGCATGGTTGCAGGTCAGGGTCATCTGGTCGATGTCGAACAGGTTCATGGAACGAATGCTCTCGTTGTTGTCGATAAAGCGGTGCAGGTAGACCTCAATGGCGCCCGCGTCGAGCGCGGACTCCAGTATTCCGCGGTTGTCAGCTCGCGCAATGGCCGTGAACTTGAAAATCTCGCCTGTCTCCGCCTTGACCTTCAAGTCCGACGGGAGATAGTCCGCTTCGCCTGTGACAAGCATCCGGTAGCCATCCCATATATCGAAGAGAGATATGCCGATGGCCTCCGGCTCAGTGCTGAGCGTGAATACGCCGTCCATGTCTCCCAGGTATAAGTCGGACATGCCCGTGACCTGCTTAATGCGTTCAAGGTTCTCCAGCGTCAGCGTCCCTCCGGACAGGCGGTCGTCTTCGTAGAGCACCATTGCCGCGTTGAGCATGTTCCTGTCGATTTCGGACTCCAGGACGAGCACGTAGTTGCCTATGTTGTCGGCAAGATTCCGAAGCTCTTCGCTTACGCTTGCATGGGCGTTTTGATCCAGCACGTCAAACATGGAACTGCCTGTGCTGCGCATCCCGCTTATGCTGAAGAACATAAAGAGCACAAGGAGGCACGAGACGATAAAGATCATGAACCCGAGCAGGCCGATTATTTTGGAGCGTACCTTCATAATTCCAGATCCCTTTCAAGAAAGCCCGCAATCCGTTGCTTTGCAACCTTTGCGGACTTCTTCTACTCGCGGGGGGAGTGTTCGTGTGCAACTACTTATTATTTGTGGAGCGGGCGATGGGAATCGAACCCACGTACCTAGCTTGGAAGGCTAGTATTCTACCATTGAACTACGCCCGCATCGTCCGGCGTTTCACTAACATTACCATATTCGCAGGCAAAAATCAAGCGCATTTCTACCAAAAACTAATTGATTAACAGCCATGCACAGTATATAATGGCTGGAATAGCCATAACGGCAACTGTTCAGGTACCCCGTCCAGGCGCTTCAGTTTCATTTCGCAAGCGCAACCTCGTCGCTGCGGATTACACTAAGACTCGCGTTACAGCAAGCTGCAGCGCTCGCTCGTTCCATCGCAGCTCCTCTTCGAATCGAAGCAGGCTTCGATTCGATAAACAAGGTAATTATGTGAAGCGCCTGGAGGTAGTGGGTACCTGAACATACCATAATAGGAAAGGAAGCCGGTGATCGCGCTGTATTTAAAATCCCTGGAAATACAAGGCTTTAAATCTTTTCCCGAAAAAACGCGGCTTTCGTTCGATAAGCCCATAACAGGCATCGTCGGCCCCAACGGCAGCGGCAAATCAAACATATCCGACGCAATACTATGGGTAATGGGGGAGCAATCCACGCGCACGCTCCGCAGCGGCAAGATGGAAGACGTTATTTTCAGCGGCACCCAGCGTCGCGCCCAGGTAGGATACGCCGAGGTGTCGCTCGTTTTGGACAACTCAGACGGCAGCCTATCGATCGACAGCCCGGAAGTCACGCTGACAAGGCGGTATTACCGCTCCGGAGAGAGCGAATACTACATCAACCGGGCTATGGTCAGGCTCAAAGACGTCAACGAGATCCTTATGGACACAGGCCTCGGCCGCGAAGGATACAGCGTGCTCGGGCAAGGCCGGATAGCGGACGTCCTTTCGACGAAAAGCAGGGACAGGCGCGACATTTTCGAAGAAGCAGCCGGGATTTCGCGTTTCAGGCACAGGAAAGAAGAGTCCGAACATAAGCTCGCGTTGGCGGAAGAGAACCTGCTCAGGTTGGGCGACAAGATATCCGAACTGGAGCTGCAAATCGAGCCGCTCCGTGAACAGGCCGAAAAAGCCAAGAAATACCTCATACTCAGAGATGAGCTGCGGGGCCTGGAAATATCGATGTGGGTGCGCGACCTTGACTCGCTGCGCCTGCGCGCGGAGAAGACAGAAGCCGACCTCGCCTCGGCGCGCATCGCGCTGGAAACAGTCACGCGGGAAGTGGACGCCGCATACTCAGGCATCGACGAGGCCTCGGAGAACACGAGGCGCTGCGACGTCGACCTGGAGTCCGTGCGCGACTCGCTTTCAGCATCGGAAGCAGAACTCAACGACGCGGAAAGCGCGGTCGCGGTCCTGAGTTCCCAGATCGAAGGTAACGCCGAGCAGATACTCCGGCTGGACGAAGATATACGCAGCCGGGAGAGCAGCAGCGACAGCGTCGGGGCCCAGATAGTCGGCCATGAGGAGAGGCTGTCCGAAATTGAAGTCGAGAAAAACGAGCTCGACGCCAAGGGAAAAGGCCTGCTTGAAGAACTTCAATCCATTACAGGCGCCGCGGGCAAACGCGCCGACGAGCTAAGCGCGCTGCTCCGGACGGAAGGGGAGCTGGGCACAGCGCTCAGCAACGGCAAGGCAGCGCTATCCGCGCTTGCCTCGCAGGCTCAGGAACTTTACGACAGGGAGCGCTCGCTGGAGCAGGAGCTTTCGCAAGCCGCGCTGGCCCACGAGGTAAAAAAAGCCGACTTGGCTGAGGCCTCCGCCGCCCTTGAGAAAACCCGCGAGGAGGCCGAGTCCCTGGGCAACGTCATCAGCGGACTCGAGATCAAAGCAGATAACCGCATAAAAAAGGCGGAACTCTCACGCGAGAACCTGGACCGCGTCAACCATGAACTGAGGACGCTCGAGTCGAGGCGAACCCTCCTGGCTGAGATGGAAAAAGACTACAAAGGCTACTCGAACGCGGTAAAGCTGATCATGCAGGAGTCCGCCAGGGGCGCAGTCAGGAATATTCGCGGCACCGTGGGCTCCCTCCTCAAGGCAGGCGACAGGCACGCGGCAGCTATTGAGATGGCGCTTGGCGGAGCTATTCAAAATATCGTCGTCGATACAGAAGAAGACGGCAAGTCAGCGATCAACTACTTGAAACGCCGCGACGGCGGCCGGGCGACATTCCTGCCGCTCACTAACATCAAAGGAAACGTCCTCTCCGAAAGCGACGTCGGGGACGACCCCGGTTTCGAGGGTATCGCCTACAACCTCGTCAGCTTCGACCCGGAATATAAAGGAGTCTACGCAAGCCTCCTCGGGCGGGTTATAATTGCGGACGACTTGAACAGCGCGGTCAGGATCGCCAAGAAAAACGGCTATAGGTACAAAACCGTGACTTTGGACGGCCAGGTAGTCAACGCCGGCGGTTCAATGACAGGCGGCTCGACGGCGGGAAGCGCAGGCGTCCTGTCGCGCGCCAACGAGCTTGATGTCGTGTCGGAGAAGCTGGCTACCTACGCAGTTGAGGTCAAGCAGGCCGAAAGGGAGCATGCGGAGTGCGTCAGGAACATGAACGCCGCGCAATACGAGCTTGATACGGCCCGCGCGGAAATGAGCGCAGCGCGCGAGAAACTCATCAGGCAGGAAGGCGACGCGAGCTATAAGCAGCAGTTGCTGGACTCGTCTGACGAGCTCATCGCTTCGCTAAGGGAGGAACTGAAGGCAATCGACGGCCGCATGGCCTCCAACGCGTCGGATACCGAAGCCGCGCGCGCGGGCATCGCCTCTATCGAGAGCGAAACTGCAGCGCACCGCATAGCCGTAGAAGAAGCGCTCAGCGGGCAGGAAGATTTATCCCGCGAACGCGAAAGAGTCAACGCCGCTATTGCGGACCTGCGGGCGGATGGCGCCTCGCTCGACTCTGCGAGGGAAGTCATCCTGAAAACAATCTCCGAGCTAAACGCCGTGCGCAGCGAGATGTCCGGGGACAGGGAACGCCGCCGGACGACGATTGAGAGCCTAAAAAAACGCAACGACGAGATACAAGCGGAGATAGCCCTAAAACTTCGCGACGCTGAGGAGAAAAAAGCGGAGATAGCAAAACTGCGCGAGCGCATCTCCGCGCTTAACGCGCGCAGGATGGAAGTCGAGGCGATCCGCGTCGAACTGAACAAAAAGCTCCAGGATAAGAACCAGGAGCAGTTGAACCTCCAGCGCGAATGCTCGAGGCTCGAGCAAAACAAATCTGTCGCCGAGCTTGAAGAAAAGCAGATCGTCGACAAACTCTGGGACACTTACGAGATCAGCAGGACCCTTGCGGCGACAGCAGGCGCGCAAATCGACGACCCTGCTGCGGCGCAGAAGCGGATCACCGCGATAAAGAGGCAGATTTCGGACCTCGGCGAACCGAACATCGGAGCGATCGAGGAGTTCGAGCGCGTGAACGAGCGGTACTCGTACCTCTCTTCGCAGCAGGAGGACGTCGACAAAGCCTGTATCGAGCTGCGGACACTGATAGCCGAGATAACAGCGCAGATGAAGGGTATATTCATCCGCGAGTTCGAGGCGATCAACGAAGGCTTCGCAATGACTTTCAGGGAACTCTTCGGCGGCGGCCGCGCGTCGCTGGCTCTGGAGGATCCCGAAGACGTGCTCGAGTGCGGCATAGACATACAAGTCCAGCCGCCCGGCAAGTCCCTGCGGAATATTATGCTGCTTTCCGGCGGCGAGAAGGCCTTCGTCGCGATCGCCATATATTTCGCCATACTCACCGTAAGGCCTCCGCCTTTCGTCGTCATGGACGAAATAGAGAGCGCGCTGGACGAAGCGAACGTCATGCGCTTTGCCGAGCATATGCGCCGCATGTCCGCAAATACGCAGTTGATAGTCATCACGCACCGGCGCGCAACGATGGAAGAAGCCGACGTTCTCTTCGGGGTGACCATGCAGGAGCTCGGCGTTTCAAGCATGATCAGCGTGGACGTCGCAGAAGCGGAAAAGCATATGACCGGAGCTATACAAACTAAGGAAACGATAATATGAACATATTTGCCAGACTGAAGGAAGGCCTCGCCAAAACAAAGAAGAACGTAACCGTACAGTTAAGCGGAATGTTCGCCGCCTTCACAGGGGCGAACGAAGAGTTTTACGAGGAACTTGAAGAGACGCTGATACTCGCCGACATGGGCGTGGCGACTGCGGAGGCTGCTGTCGGGCAGCTGCGCGAAACGGCGCGCCGGGAAGGCTTGCGGACGGGCGAGAGCATAAAAAGCGCTCTAACGGACATACTCGCGGCGCAGCTCGAGACAGGCGGCGCCGGCCTTGTCATAAGCACAAAGCCTTCAGTTATACTCGTCATCGGCGTGAACGGGGTGGGGAAGACCACTACGATTGGCAAGCTCGCCGCGATGTTTACCGGCGAGGGTAAGAAAGTCCTTCTATGCGGCGGCGACACTTTCAGGGCTGCGGCAGGCGAGCAGCTTTCCATCTGGGCGCAGCGTGCCGGCGCGGACATCGTCAGGCGCGAGGAAGGCGCGGATCCTGCATCAGTTATCTTCGACGGCATCAATGCGGCAAAAGCGCGGGGAGTTGACATAATTATCTGCGACACAGCGGGCAGGTTACATAACAAGTCGAATCTGATGAATGAGCTGAACAAAATCAGCCGCGTCATCGACAGGGAACTGCCCGGAGCCGACAGGGAGACGCTCCTGGTGCTTGACGCGACGACGGGACAGAACGGGCTTGTCCAGGCTGTGAAGTTCAAAGAGAGTGCCGATATTACAGGAGTAGTGCTGACGAAGCTGGACGGAACCGCGAAAGGCGGCATCGTCTTCGCCATAACGGAGCAGTTACGCGTGCCCGTGAAACTGGTGGGCGTCGGAGAGAAACCGGAGGATCTCATACCTTTTGACAACAGGGCGTTCGCCGAAGCGATACTGGAGTAGGATTTTGGTGTCTGTTCAGGTACCCCGTTCAGGAGCTTTAAGTATAAGATATGGGTTCACAAATGAAATACATCATTGCCACAAATAATGCCGACAAACTGCGCGAGATGACCGATATCCTCTCAAAACACGCAATAGACATCATATCGCCCGCCGAAGCAGGCTACGCTGACGATGTCGACGAGACAGGCGAAACGTTCTGCGACAACGCCAGGCTCAAAGCGGTTGCGGCGTGCAAAGCAACGGGCATGCCTGCAATAGCGGATGACTCCGGCCTCGTCGTGGAAGCTCTTGGCGGCGCCCCCGGAGTGCGCTCGAAACGCTTTGGCGGAGGCGGCCTCAGCGGGAGCGAGCTTTGCGGCTATCTTCTTAAGCTCATGGAAGGCGTGGAGCAAAGAGACGCGAAGTTCGTCTGCGCGGTCGTGTGCGCGTACCCGGGCGGAGAAACGTTCAGCGTGACAGGGGAGTGCATCGGAAGCATTGCCCTTGCCCCCCGGGGCCGCGGCGGCTTCGGGTACGACCCTGTTTTTATTGCGAGCGGCATGGATAAGACAATGGCCGAACTGACACAGGACGAGAAGAACGCAATTTCGCACAGAGGGGCAGCCCTGCGCGAGTTTGCCGCAGTTTTTGAAAGACGCGCAAAATTACAGGAGGAAACTCTTTGAAAATAGGTGTTTTCGGCGGATCTTTCAATCCGCCGCATATCGGCCATACGCAGTCGGCGAGCCGCGCAGCGCAGCAGCTCGGCCTTGACCTGCTCATTGTGGTACCAGCGGGCATACCGCCGCATAAGCCGCTGCCGGAGGGGACGCCCTGCGCCGAAGACCGCCTGGAAATGGCGCGGCTCGCTTTCGCGGGCATGGCTGACACTATCGTCTCGCCTGCGGAGGTTCACAGCTCTCAGGCCTGCTACACGATTGACACCATCAACGCGCTGAGCCGCGAGTACCCGGGCAGCGAGCTCTACCTGCTGATTGGAACCGACATGTACTTCACCCTGGACACATGGAAAGACGCCGCGGATCTGCTAAGAATTGTTACGCCGGCCGTCTTCGCGCGCGACGAAGGAGACCCGGAGCTGGTCTCCGCCTTCGCTAAGCAGCTCGAAGCGACCTACGGAGCTTCAACAGCAGTAATAACCGGCGGGATTACTGATATATCATCATCGCGCCTGCGCGGTATGCTTCCGGAGCGAGAAGGCGCGGGATACATAATTGATGCAACTTACTCGTATATTGTCAAACGCAGGCTCTACGCTGCCAAGCCCGACTGGGATTGGCTGCGCGCCAAAGCGAACGGCATGCTGGCCCCCTCGCGTGTAGCGCATGTGGCAGGTTGCGAGTCCGAGGCTCTGCGGTTGGCGAAAAGATGGGGCGCCAACGCCGACGACGCCAGGGAAGCGGCTCTCCTGCACGACATCACGAAGATCCTGGACGCCGACGGACACATGGCTTTGCTCGATCGATACGGCTCCGATGAACTCAGGCCACCGCCTGACGAGGAGAAGCTGCTCCACTCAAAAACAGGCGCGCTTGTGGCGCGAGAGGAGTTCGGCGTATCGGACGAAGTCGCCGGAGCGATACTATGGCATACTACCGGCAGGGCGAACATGACGCTGCTGGAGAAAGTCATATACCTCACTGACTACATCGAGCCGACAAGGGAAATCGAAGGCCTTGAGGAACTGAAGCTTCTGGCATATAAGGACATCGACGCTGCAATGTGCCTTGGCCTTGAGATGAGCATCCGGGATATGCGCGAACGCGGGATAACGCCAAATAACGTGACGTTCGATGCGTTGGAGGATATACGAAATGGCATTACTGAAAAATAACAAGGGCGGAGCGCATCTGGCAAAGAATGCCTCAGGCGCTGCTAATGCCGCCCACCGGCCGCCGCTTGACGCATTCGACGCGCAAAACGCGCAACAAATGGCGCAAAACGCGCCTGCTGCGCGCGGCGCAAGACCGGCCGGCAGCGCCGGCATATCATCCGTTCAGGTCGGCGGCAATGCTACCGGAGCCGCGAAACCCGCGAAAAAGGCCGGCAGGCGGCTTATAAAGGTTCTGGGCATTATCGGCGGAGTTGTATTGCTCCTGGCGGTCGCCGCGTTCATATACGTCAAGTGGGGCGTGTCCACTCCGGACAGAAAAGAATCAATGCGCAATAACCGCACATCAAGCGGCGATTACGACCCTGACGACCCTGACAGACCCGGCGCCGGCAACGGCGGCAACAAGTTCTTGAGCCGCAACCCTGAAAAAAGGCCGAACAACGGCAAGTTCACCTTCCTGCTGCTGGGCACGGACGACGGCTCGAACACAGACGTCATCATGGCGGCTACGTTCGACTCCTACAGGCACACGCTTGAAGTCGTCAACATACCGCGAGACACCCGCGTCAACGTAAGTTGGGGAGTTAAGAAAGCAAACTCGATATACACATACATGAAGATCAGGCACAGGGGCGAGGACAAAGCGCAGGAAAAAGCCATGGAAGACACGATCGTCATGTTTGCCGACCTGCTGGGTTTCGAGGTCGACTATATGGCTATAGTGGACCTGAAAGCTTTCGCCAAGCTGGTCGACTCCGTGGGAGGCGTGGACTTTGACGTCCCGCGCAACATGAGTTACGACGACCCCGCGCAAAACCTGCACATTCACTTCAGCGCGGGACTGCAGCACCTCAACGGCCAGCAGGCGCTGGAAGTCGTCAGGTACAGAGCCGGCTACGCCGACGCGGACATTGGCAGGATAAGGACGCAGCAAGGTTTTCTGGAGAGCGCCGCGAAGCAAATACTTGAAAAGAAGAACTCTTTGAACCTCATCGAGATAGCGGGCATCTTCTTCGATTACGTCAAGACGGATATGAGCCTTAATGACATTATCTGGTTTGCGAAGGAGTTCATGAAGATCGACGCGGAGAACGTCAACTTTACGACCGCGCCCGGCAACTATTTCGACTCGGTGAACGGGCAGTCTTATGTCACATTATATGTTGACGCGTGGCTTGAGCTAGTAAACACGAAACTCAGCCCCTGGAACACCAAGATCACTCAGGAAGACGTAAGTTTTTACTACCGGGGGACGGACGGCGGTCTCTATATCACCGACGAAGGCAACGGCGCAGAGCCGCGCTCGTCGCCCGGGGCATATAACCCGCCGGCGAACAGCAGCGGCGGCAACCCGAGCCCCGCCGGCAACTCGCAGCCTCCGCCTGCGGCGCAGCCTTCCACGACGGGCGCGCCGGCGAGCACCGCCACTCCGGGCGCGTCTGACAGTCCGGGGCAGCAGAACGCAGGCGAACCGGAGCAATCGCCCGCAACCGCGCAACCGGCAGACGGTGACGGAGATGCTGACGGAGATGCTGACGACGAAGAGCCTCCCGGTGGCGAGATCGAGGGCGACGGCGATGGCGATAACGAAGGCGAGGGCGAGCCTGTGGAAGTGGAGCCCGAAGAGCCGCAGGAGACAGACCCCGCTGAAACTCAGCCGAGCGAGCCGGAGCCCGGGGAAACGCAGCCGGCACAAACCGATACCGGAGCAACCGACCCCGGCGAGTCCGACCCTGCGGAGCCGGAACATGAGTAAGGAATGGTTGACATAATGCTAACACCGGACAATATATCAGAGCTGGCAGTAAAGGCCCTGGAAGATAAAAAGGCGGTAGATATTACAGTCCTGCGGACGACCAAAGTAACAGTCCTGGCCGATTACTTCGTCATTTGCACTGCCAACTCTACCACCCACATGAAGACGCTGTCGGACGAGGTCGAAAAGGTCCTGAAGGAGAGCGGGGAAGCGCCGCTGCACCGCGAAGGGCGCAGGGTCGGCGGCTGGCTGCTCGTCGATTTCGGTTGCGTCGTAGTACACATTTTCCTCAAAGAGACTCGCGAGTTTTATACTCTGGAACGGCTTTGGGCGGATGCCGAAAAAATAATGGGCGGCGAGGATGAGCAATGAAGTACGAATTTCAAAGTATTGAAAAGAAATGGCAAAGCAGATGGGAGTCTGAAAAAGCGTTTGCGGCAGTCAACGGGAGTTCGCTGCCGAAATTCTATGCGCTTATCGAGTTCCCGTACCCGTCGGGCGACGGCCTGCACATGGGGCATCCCAGGCCGTACACGGCAATGGACATCATCGCCAGAAAGCGGCGTATGCAAGGCTACAACGTCCTTTTCCCGATGGGGTTCGACGCGTTCGGGCTTCCCACGGAGAACTATGCCATCAAGAATAAAATCCACCCATCCGTCGTCACTCGCAGGAACATAAAGAGGTTTTCCGACCAACTGAAAATGCTGGGGTACAGCTTCGACTGGGACAGATGCGTCGATACGACAGACCCTAAGTATTATAAATGGACGCAATGGATTTTCTTGAAGCTCTTTGAAAAGGGGCTGGCGTATAAAGCGCTGATACCCGTTAACTGGTGTACGTCGTGCAAGTGCGTGCTCGCCAACGAGGAAGTCGTGGACGGCGAATGCGAACGCTGCGGGGCGCCCGTCGTAAGGCGCGAGAAAAGCCAATGGATGCTGAAGATTACGGAGTATGCCCAGAGGCTCGTCGACGACCTGGACAGCGTCGACTTCATCGAACGCGTAAAGACTCAGCAGCGCAACTGGATTGGGCGCTCGGTCGGCGCGGAAGTCGACTTCGCCACGACTGCGGGCGACACCCTCCGCGTGTTCACGACGCGGCCGGACACTCTGTTCGGAGCGACTTATATGGTAATGTCGCCGGAGCACGCCCTGCTGCAAAAATGGTCGCCCGGAAACCCCGGCGAAATAAAAGCGTATCAGGATGCGGCGGCGAAGAAGTCGGATTTTGAGCGCACAGAGATGGCGAAGGATAAATCCGGCGTCGAAATCAAGGGGATCCGTGCCGTCAATCCGGTCACCGGCGGCGAAATCCCGATATATATATCCGACTATGTGCTTGCTTCGTACGGGACGGGCGCAATCATGGCCGTACCCGGGCACGACCAGCGCGACTGGGAGTTCGCGAAGAAGTTCGCGCTGCCGATAGTCGAAGTCGTCAAAGGCGGCGATATCGAAAAAGAAGCGTTCGAGGACTGCGACACAGGCATTATGGTGAACTCCGGCTTTATAACCGGCCTACCGGTCGAAGACGCGAAGAAAAAGATCACTAAGTGGCTCGCGGATGAGAAACTGGGCGAGGAGAAAGTGAACTTCAAGCTGCGCGACTGGGTGTTCTCGCGCCAGAGGTATTGGGGCGAGCCCATCCCTATAGTCCACTGCGAAAAATGCGGTTATGTGCCGCTGCCCGAGAGCGAGCTGCCGCTCTTGCTGCCGGATGTGGAAAACTACGAGACTACGGAAACAGGGGAGAGCCCGCTGGCCTCGATGCCGGAATGGACCGCTACGGTCTGCCCGAAATGCGGCGGGCCGGCGCAGCGCGAGACTGATACAATGCCCCAATGGGCCGGTTCGAGCTGGTACTTCCTGCGATACGCGGACACGGGCAACGACACCGCGCTCGCTTCGCGCGAAGCGCTCGATTACTGGACGCCGGTTGACTGGTACAACGGCGGCATGGAGCATACGACGCTTCACTTGCTGTACTCGCGGTTTTGGCATAAGTTCCTGTATGACATTGGCGTCGTGCCGACTCCTGAACCATATATGAAGCGCACGAGCCATGGGTTCATCCTCGGCGAGGACGGCCAGAAGATGAGCAAGTCGCGCGGAAACGTTATTAACCCTGACGAGATAATCAGCGAGTATGGCGCCGATACGTCGCGCCTGTATGTGATGTTCATCGGCGACTTCGAGAAGACTGCTCCGTGGTCTTCCAAGGCGGTAAAGGGCTGCAAACGTTTACTGGACCGGATATGGAACCTGGCGGAAACCAATACTGCGGATGATAGCGCCTCGGGAAGCAGCTCAAGCACAGGTAGCCGTGCGGCCGAAAGCACCGGCGCCTGCGAGTGCTCGGCTGCGCACGAGACAGCTATCCACAAAGCGATCAAAAAAGTTGGCGCTGACATTGAGAACCTGAAGTTCAACACGGCCATTGCCACACTGATGTCGCTTGTAAACGACTTCTACGCGACGCCGCCGACGCGCGGAGATATAAAAGTTCTGCTGACCCTGTTGTCGCCGTTCGCGCCGCACATCGCCGAGGAGCTTTGGGAAATACAGGGCTTCGGTGGCAGCGCAGCGTCGCAGCCGTGGCCGGACTACGATGAGAGCAAAACCCTCGACGCAATGCTTGAAATCGCCATTCAGATCGGCGGCAAACTGAAGGGTACAGTTATGGCTCCGATAGGCTCCGGCGACGACGATTTGCTTAGCATCGTCGTTTCGGACGAGAAAATAAGCCGTCTTATCGGCGGCGGGAAGATCGTTCGCACGATCATTGTGAAGAACAAACTGGTAAACCTGATTGTTAGTTAGTAGTTAGTAGTTAGTAGTTAGTAGTTCAGTGTAAAGATACTCAGATGGGCTGCGTCGCCCCCTACATTGAACAAAATTTTTATTTTGTTCAATTATGCGTATTGAAGTCCCCCGGTTGATCAATAATGCCAAAAGGAGTCCCCTGCTATGGATTACCGGAAAGAATCGCCCGAGATCCTGCGAGAGTTCCTCTTCTACCACGAGACCATCAAAGGACACTCGCGGCTAACGATAGACGAGTATTTTCTCGACCTGCGTACGTTCTTCCGCTATATGAAAATCCGCAAAGGCCATGCAGCCGACAACGCCTCGTTCGACGACATCTCCATTATGGACGTCGACCTGGAGTTCGTGAAATCCGTATCTGTCGCAGACGTCTACGAGTATCTTGCGTTCCTATCCCGCGACCGCCCAAAGCACGGCAACAGCAAACACTCGGATTACGGGCTGAGCGCATCATCGCGGGCCAGGAAGATCGCTGTAATCAGGTCCTATTATAAATACCTGACTGTAAAGGCGAACAAACTCGACGAGAACCCTGTCGCCGACCTTGACTCACCTAAAGTGAGAAAATCGCTCCCCCGCTACCTGAGCCTCGACGAAAGTGTGAAGCTGCTTGATAGTGTTGAAGGCGCGAACCGCGAGCGCGACTTTTGCATACTGACGCTATTCCTAAACTGCGGCCTGCGTATATCAGAACTGGCGGGCCTCGACCTCACCGACTTGCGCGCGGACTCCGTCAGGATACTCGGCAAGGGCGATAAAGAACGCGTCGTCTATATCAACGACGCGTGCGCAGACGCGATAAACGATTACCTGCAGGTCAGAAAGGCTCTTGCCGGCGCGGACACGAAGGCATTTTTCCTCTCAAGCCGCAGGACGAGGATCAGCACTTCCACGGTCCACAGCCTCGTAAAAAAACGCCTGCTCGAAGCCGGCTTGGACAGCACGAAATACTCTTCCCACAAACTGCGACATACGGCAGCGACCCTTATGCTCCGCAACGGCGTAGACGTCAGGACGCTTCAGGAGCTGCTCGGCCACGAGCATCTCAACACGACGCAAATCTACACGCACGTCGAAAACAACAGCCTGCGCGACGCGGCTGCCCGCTCTCCCCTGTCAGGCTACAAGAAGTAGCATTATCTAACTACTAACTATCTAACTATCTATACTTGTCCGGCGTCTGCCGGTACATTCTGACATAACTTTCATAGCGCGTCTTCTGCAAGTCGCCTCTTTCCAGCGCGCTCAAGACGGTGCAGCCCGGCTCCTTAATGTGCGCGCAGTCGTGGAACCTGCAAGCGTCGCCGAAAGCCGAAATATCGGGGAACAGGCTCGAAAGCTCTTCCCTGTCAGCCGGGCTTTCTGCCTCATACGCGGAAAAGCCGGGCGTGTCCGCAACAATCGAATCTCCCGGCAACTTATAAAGCTCGACGTGGCGCGTCGTATGCCTGCCACGCCCGAGTTTTTTGCTCACTTCGCCGACATTAATGCGAAACTCGCGGTCGAACATGTTGAGAATGCTGGACTTCCCAACGCCGGAGTTCCCCGCCAGCACGCACAGCCCGCCGCTCATGGCTTCAAGCAGAGCGCCGAGACCTTCGCCGGTCTCAGCGCTCGTCCTTATCGTCGCGAACCCGGCAGAGTTGTAAATATCGAACAGCCTGTCGGCCGGATCCAAATCGCACTTATTGATGCAAATTATCGACTCGCAGCCGCACTTCCGCGCTGTGACCGTCATGCGGTCGATCAGAAACGGGTCTGTCACCGGTATGCTCGCAGAGGCAACTATGACAAGCTTGTCAACATTGGCAACGGGCGGCCTTACGAAAACGTTGTTGCGCGGCAGCAGCTCCGTGAGGTAGCCTTTACCGGGTTCCGTATGGATAAAGCGGACCTTGTCCCCTACCAACGGTGTGTTTTTCTCAACGCGGAAACGGCCGCGCGCCCTGCACACAGCCGTCCCGCTATCGGTCTCTACAAAGTAGAAACCGCTCAAAGCCTTATATATCCTACCTTCTTCAGGCGTGGCCGTCATTCGATCGGGTACCCCGTGTCGCTCCCCGGCGCCTCGGCGGATGTATCAGGCGCCGAGACCGACTCCAGCGGAGGCATATCAGTCACCGGGGTCGTATCCGTCTCTGCCGGGGACTCAGTCACGGGAGGCAGGTCAGTCATGATATCGTCTGACGGCGTAGTATCCGTAGGCGGCGTATCTGTCGGCGTTTCACTGACAGACGTGCTGGTCTCAGGCGGCGTTGTCTCCGTTGTCTGAGATGGAGTAGGCGTCTCCGAGACCGATGGCGAAGGCGATTCAGGCGGGCCGGTGGAAATGTGCACGACTATCGTAGTCCCCTCCGGCACCTCGTCGCCTATCCTGGCAATGAATGTCACGGTGCCTGCCTCAGCCTCGTTTTCAAAAGACCTGAAGTCCGGCTTGAGGTTCAGCGTCCCGAACGCCGACTCCAGTTCCGCTTTTGAGCTGCCGACCATGTTAGGCACTTTTACGGTTTTCGGGTCAGGCCCTGTGCTGTACAGTATCTTTACAAGATTCCCCGGGAACACCGCGACTCCCGCCGCAGGGATAGTCTGGATGACATAGCCCTTGGGTATAATGTCGTTCTCCACAACCTCTGTTTCCACAGTCAGGCCAATCCTGAGGTTATCGAGTATATTCTTCGCTTCACTGTAGTGCTTGTCGAGCAGGTACGGCATTTCCACAGGTTTCTGCTCGGCCTCCCCTTGCGAAACGGTCAGCGTCACCTCGACCTTTCTCCCCGCGACTGCGGAAGTGGTTTTTTCCGGCAGCGGCGACTGCGCCATGATGACGCCCTCAGCGTGGTTCTCGCTCGGCTCGTAAACCGCGTTGAAAGAGAAAATCTCAGAATACCCGGGATTGTTCACGATAACGTCGTACTTCTCGCCGACGAAGCTCGGTATGGTGATGAGTTCGCGATCGGGCGATACGAAAATATCTTTCAGCAGGTAGTTCCACATGAACACGAGCACAACGATGATAAAAACGATAATGCTGAACACGCCTATGAGCGTCGACGTGCTGGCCGCCCTTTTCTTGACGGTCCGGTACTCGTCGCTCGTCATTTCAGGCTTTTTGGCAACGCGCCTTTGCGCCCTCGGCGCGCGTTCCGGCACGTCGGCCGGGGCGGCCTTCTGCGCGGTTGCGGGTATTACCTTGGTAGACTGGTTTATGATGTCGTCGTCCGCCTGGACGCCGCGAGGCTCTGCAGCAGAATAGCTGAAAAGCATAGCCGGGTTCTTGCGGAAGTCCTCCAGGTCGCACAGCATTTCGTCTGCGGTGGTGTACCTGTGGTTCAGGTCGGGCTCCATAGCGTGCATCGCTATGTCCTCAAGGCCTTCCGGTATGTCCGGGTTGATGTCGCGCGGCATAAGCGGTATCGCGCTGATATGCTGAATCGCAATCGACACGGCGGAGTCGCCGACAAAAGGAAGCCTGCTCGTCAGCATTTCGTACATAACTACCCCGACGGAGTATATGTCCGAGCGCGCGTCGACGTTCCCGCCCTTGGCCTGCTCGGGCGAGATGTAATGGACCGAGCCGAGAGTTTCCTGAGTCAGCGTGTTCTGTACCGCCAGGAGGCGCGCAATGCCGAAATCGGCGACTTTCACGCTGCCGTCCTTGAGTATCATTATGTTGTGGGGCTTGATGTCGCGGTGGATAATCCCCCTGGAATGCGCGTGGCAGAGGGCTTTCGTAATCTGCGTCGAGAAATGCAGGGCTTCTTTCCAGGTCAGCAGGCCCTTCCTGTTTATGTACTGCTTGAGCGATATGCCCTCAATAAGCTCCATGACGATATACTCAGTCTCGCCTGAGCGGCTGACGTCGTAGACTGCAACGATGTTCGGATGCGAGAGCATGGCGACAGCCTGGGACTCGGCGTGAAAACGCCTTCTGAACTCTTCGTCGCCCGACAGGTCGTCCTTAAGTATCTTGATGGCGACCATCCTGTTGAGCCTGTGGCATCTCGCCTTATATACCAACGCCATCCCGCCGGCGCCGATCAGTTCAAGTACTTCATATCTATTATCCAGTATCCGGCCGACATATTTGTCGCTGCTGTCCATATATATACCTCTATTTCTTGAACAATACCGCAGTAACGTTGTCCGGGGCGCCTCGCGAAAGCGCCATATCGAGCAGTTTCATGCTGCTCTCCCGGACGCCGTCGCTTTTTTGCAGCTCGTACAGCACTTCGCTTTCCATCACGATGTTAGAAAGCCCGTCCGAGCAGAGCAATATATGCTCGCCGCTCTTTAAGGTTAGGAAGAAGATGTCAGGATCCTCGTCCGGGACTGTCCCGAGCGCGCGCGTAATAAGGTTCCTTTTCGGGTGCCTGCGGGCTTGCGCTCTTGTGATGTCCCCTCTTGCCACCATATCTTCCACTACAGTATGGTCGGTTGTGATTTGCTTGACGAGGCTGCGGGTGATGTGGTATGCCCTGCTGTCGCCGATGTTCGCGACTGCCTCGCCTTCATTTGTCGAAACAAGCGCCGTCAGGGTCGTGCCCATACCGGCGCAATTATAATCGCTGACGCTTTTTTCGTAAACCGCCCTGTTAGCTGCATTCGCCGCTTCGGCTATCCTGTCGGCCGCGCTGCTGAGGCCGGCCATATCGTCGAGACGCTCGTTCAGATATTTCATGAATGTTTCCGCAGCAAGCGCGCTCGCGACGTTACCGGCTTTGGCCCCGCCCATGCCGTCGCAAACGAGAGCTATAGCGAACCTCCCGGCTTCGTCGAGGTATGTTTCAAAAACATCCTGATTCTGACGCCGGACTTTTCCTATATCGGTAATTCCAAATAGCTCCATGCTTCATTCATCCCGTCCGCAGCAGGCGGACACCGTCCAAGGCTCCTATGGTTTGATAACTTGCTTTTCGGACTTTCTCCGCAGTTGCCCGCAGGCCGCTTCTATATCCGCTCCCAGCCGGCGCCTGACCGTGTAGTTGACGCCTTTTTGCTTGAGTATGCGCATGAACTGCGCCGCGTTGCCCGGCGTGCTTGCTCTCAGTGGTCTTTCAGGGACGTCGTTGAGGAGTATTATATTCACATGGCTGCCTGTGCCGCTTAGCTTCTCAGCCAGCAGGTGCGCCTGCCGCGGCGAGTCGTTTACTGCGTCGATCAGGGCGTATTCGTATGAAACGCGCCTGCCTGTCGCCTCGAAATAACGGCTGCATGCTTCTATCAGCTTATCGACGCCTGCCGCGCGGTTTACCGGCATCAGCATCGACCTTGTCTCGTCGTCGGGTGCGTGGAGAGAAACCGACAAGGTCAATTTTACATCATGTACAGCGAGATTGTCAATCCTTTCTATAATACCGCAGGTAGACAGCGATACGCGCCTGGGGCTCATGTTCATCCCAAGTTCGTGAGTGATAAGGCTCAGGAACCTCAGGACATTGTCGAAGTTGTCGAGCGGCTCGCCTATTCCCATCATCACGATATGAGAAATATCGGCGCCAAAGGCGCGCCGTGACGACAGGACTTGCGCTTCCATTTCCGATGCTGTCAGGTTGCGCGAGAGCCCCTCTATTGCCGACGCGCAAAACGCGCAGCCCATGCGGCAGCCGGCCTGCGTAGAGATGCACACCGTATTTCCGTAGGAGTACTTCATAACGACGCTTTCGACGCAGTCTCCATCCGCCATGCCCCACAGGTACTTCGCAGTCCCGTCGCGCTGCGAGATCTGCGACCTCACCGGCTCCGCAGCGGTGATGCGGAACTGCGCAGCTAGCTTGTCTCGCAGTTTGCCGGGGAGGTTCGTCATCTCGCCGAAGGAAGCGGCGCCGCTCCGCAGCCATTTGAACACCTGCCGCGCCCTGTACTCGGCTTCGCCTTCAGCAGCAAAGTACTCCTCAAGTTCAGCCGGAAGCATCGAGCAAATGTCATTGCCTCGCTCCACTACCATTCGCTTCTCCTCAACTTGCAGATATAAAAGCCATCCGTGCCGTGAACGTGGGGCCAAAGCGTACACATCCCGCCCGGGAAGTCCGCAGAGCCCGAGAGGCCTGCGGAGCCCGGGAGGCCGGGCAGCGCGAATCCTTCCGTTGCGAACTCCGGTCGTTTCGAGAGGAACCGCTCGATTACCGCCTCGTTCTCCGCGTGCAGGAACGTGCAGGTCGAGTAAAGCAGTACCCCTCCATTCTTGACATACGCGGAAAGGCCCAGCAGTATATTTTCCTGAATATCCGGCAAGCCGGCTATGGATTCTTCGGTTTTATATCTGATTTCAGGCTTTTTCCTTATCACTCCGAAGCCTGAGCACGGGACGTCCGCCAGTACGATGTCTGCTTTCCCCGCTAAATCACCGCGCGATTGCGTTGAGTCGGCTTTTAAGGTCTCGATTGCCTTTATATTGAGCCTTCTCGCGCCGTCGGATACGCGACGCAGCTTTGCGTCAGTCAGGTCGCAGGCCAGTATACGGCCTTTATCGGACATAGCTATCGCCGCGCTGAAGGACTTGCCGCCCGGTGACGCGCAGCCGTCGATCATTAACATGCCCGGCTTTGGGTCGGCAGCAACTACCGCGAGCCTCGCGGCTGCGTCCTGAACGTAGATATATCCCCTCTTGAAGGCGTCAAGCGCGGTAATATCCCCGAAGCCGCGCATTTCCACGCAATCGTCGAGCCATTCGTGGCGCTTCGCATCCACTCCGTCCCGTTCCAGCGACTCAAGCGCTCCCTCTGCGCTCGTCAGCAAGGTGTTGACCTGAGCGGTGGCTGGTACGTCATCATCGTTATTGGCCGCAAGAAGCCGGGCCGCGCCTTCGGCGCCGAGGGCAGCGATGAATGGTTCTGTAAGCCATGCGGGGTGGCTGTACTCGATTGCGAGCCTTTCAGCTTGGCTCTCCGCGCTCACAGGCGGCAGAGCACCGCTTTCCGACGCGGCCGCGACAGCGCGGAGCAGCGCGTTCACATAACCGGCCGCCCGGGAGTTGGAGCGCTTCTTTGCAAGCTTCGTCCCTTCACTTACGGCGGCGCGGTTTGGTACTCCGGATAGGAAGAGTATCTGGTATATCGACAGCCGCAATATGTCCAGCACGATAGGCTCGATCCTGCTGAGTTTCATGCCGGAATAATGCTGAGCATAGTAGTCGCAAAGGGCGATATTCTGTAAAGTACCGTAAAAAAGGCGCGTCGACAGCGCCGCATCTCTCGTGTTGAGTTTGCGAAAACGCTCGGCTGGGGACTTCCCCGGCGCCGCTCCGTTTCTCCTGTAGTGAATAAGCGCGCCGAGAGCCGCTTCGCGCGCCCCCTCCCCTGCTGCGCCCATCAATGGTTCTCATTCACGAGCGGATGGCCGCGCAGATACTCGGCGGCGGCCATTCGCCTGCCTCCCGGCGGTTGGAGCTTCTTTATTACGACGGAGCCGTCCGCGCAGGCTATCTCAATGCCTTCCCCTCCGGCGGCAACAATCTCGCCGGGCTGCTTGCCCGTTTTGCATAAACGAGCTTCAACCTCGAAGATTTTCAGTATTGCCCCGCCGATGACTGCAGTCGCTATCGGCCAGGGCGTAAGCCCTCGTACTTTGTTTTTGATATTCTGTGCCGTTTCGGCCCAGTCTATCGGGGACATCTCCCTATGCAGCGCAGGAGCATGAGTCACTTCCGCTCTGCTTTGCGGGATGCGCACCGCAGTTCCGGAAGCTATCGCTTCCAGCGTTTCAACAAGCAGGTCCGCTCCGAGATAGCTAAGCCGATCATATAGCTCCGCTGCCGTCTCGTCGTCGCCAATCGGCGTATGTTTCGTTAGCAAAATATCGCCGGTGTCAATTTTGTCGGCCATTAGTATCGAGGTGACGCCGGTCTCGCGCTCCCCCTGCAGGACTGACCACTGCACAGGCGCGGCGCCTCTGTATTTGGGAAGCAGCGAAGCGTGGATGTTTACGCAGCCCAGCGGCGGTATAGCAAGCATCGCGTGCGGCAGGATCTTGCCGTATGCTACGAGGGCAATCAGGTCGCAGCCCAGGTTCCTGATGAGGTCAAGCGCTTCAGTGCTGTTAGGAGTCTCAGGCTGGAATACAGGAGTCCCGTGCTCTTGCGCGGCAATCTTGACCGGGCTTGCTGTCACTTTCATGCCACGGCTTCGGGGCTTGTCCGTGCGCGTGATAACGCAGGCGACCTCATAGCCGTTCTCGTACAGCTTCTTCAGCGATACTGCTGCAAACTCAGGCGTGCCCATGAAGACTATTCTCGTATCAGGTCACCCCCTTCGCCGCTATCTTCTTCGTACTCCTCATCGTCCGCAGCGTTCATCGCGTCTACTTCCTCTTCCGTCAGCAGACGTTCCGCGAGCGTCGTGAAGATTATTCCGTCCAGATGGTCGATCTCATGGCACAGAGCCCGCGCAGTCAGCCCTTTGCCCCAGATTTCAAATGGCTTGCCGTACCTGTCCTGCGCCGCAACTTTAACAAGGTCTGGGCGCGTCACAAGGCCATAGACCCCCGGCAGGCTCAGGCAGCCTTCGCTTCCCGACTGCGTGCCGGATCTAGCCAGGATTCTGGGGTTTATGAGTTCTACCACTTTCTCTTCAAGCGTCTGCGAGTCCTGATCTATGTCATTGATATCGACGACAAGGACAGCGCGGCGCAGCACGCCGACCTGCGGCGCGGCAAGGCCAAGCCCGTTGGCCTGCGCAAGCGTTTCCCGCATGTCGTCAAGGAGCACATGGAGCCGTTTATTGAAATCGGTTATTACGCGGCTCTTCTTTAATAGAGTTTTATCGGTATCCCGCAGTATGTTCCGCAAAGCCAAGCGGCATCCCCTCCTGTGTTTGATATGGCCTAACTGCTAATTGATATCCTCGCCCTGGCGAAGTACACTCCCAGTACATTGATTGATGAAATAAATGCATTAGCTAACGTAAGTTCGAAGCAGTTTTATCCTTTGTCTTCTTGTTTATTACTTTTTCGAACTCACTTGCTGTCATCGTGTAGACGTAGCGAAATTTGTTCCTCACTATCACATACCGCCTCTCGTGGAGCCATCAAAGAGCAACTCCGTAGTCTCTTAGCATATACTCACTATCAAGTAAATAACCATGCCTACCACAACAGCTGCTACTGCGTTTATAACCCAAAATGCTGGTTTACTTGCTTTATCAGGAAAGGTAAAGGCAAGCCTCGCACAAATTGCAGCAAATGCGATTATGTATAGTACAATATAAAGAACAGTCTCCACTATTCTGCTCCCATATACCTTCTTGGATAAGCAAATGGTCATTTATTCGGTTTGATGTCATCCCACTGGCCTAACCCGACATAGTCTGCTACCTGTTTAGTTGTTATCCCTAAATCCTCAAAATAGCGGTTATATCTATCCCAATCAATCTTGATATCGATAACACTTCCCCAGCTCGTACTATATACAACGATTCCTTTATCTATCATGTCCTTTGTTATCGCTGCATATGCAACGAAGTTTGCGACAGTAGTTTTGCATGAAAATGTTGGGTAATACGGACTAAATATGCTATGCGTTATCTGATTTATATATGACGAGTCTGATAAGAGTTCATAAACGAGATTACCTCCGGTTATGATTGCTGAAATTGCGCTTGACAGTTTGGCTAGCTTTGACGCGCCACCTATTATGCTAACTGCCCCTGCCGCAGCACCTAGATTGGTCGCGATATTCTGAATCATGCTTTGCGATACAGTTACTGTCCCGCTTATCATATCAATTGTCCACCAGAGTGCGCTATCTAGGAAAGGCACTACTCCAAATATGCTTATTGTAGCGTTTAGTCCTTTACTGTCCATAAGAAACCGCCACTTCTCATCGTGGCTTTTATAGAATGATGGAGCAAGCCCATCTAGGTCTATGTATTTCTTCGGATTGTTCAACGCATATGTATACCGCACAAGCGTTGGTGGCTGGAATACATTGCCCTTCACCAAATCCACCGCCATGAACCTACGATCCCCCGCGTCGTACATCCTCGCCCTGGCGTAGTACACCCCAAGCACAGGGTCGTACCGGTGCACCGTGTACTCAGTCACAAGGTCGAGCTCGCGTGTTCCGAGCTTGATTATTGTCTTCATCGTGAGGGCGCCCCAGTCGTCGTAGGCCGTGTAGCTTGTTACTTTGCCCTGCACGTTGTCTGTAAGGAAGTCCGTCGTCCCAAGCCTGCTGTGGTGGTACCATAGCTTCACCACGTTTGCGCTGCCGTCGGGGTACTCGTATGTCTGCTGCATGCTCCCGGCTCCGCTGCTTATGCCGTACACTACTGCGCTCAGCTTCTCAAACCCGTAGGTGAAGCGGTATGTCAAGCCTCCCGTCTCTGTCTCCATGAGCACGTTCTTCAGCGCGCTCGTATAGTCAATGACGTAGTCTTTAGTTATGGCTGTAGTCTGGTTGCCGCCGTTACCCATGATGGTGACGAGGTCCTGTGGCAGCCTGTACGCCACTTCG
>WRJQ01000008.1 GCA_009778485.1 Oscillospiraceae bacterium | reverse complement strand
TGGGGGGCAAGCCAAATCGCCCGCCGCAAATACGGTGAGCCTCGCTTGGAAATCTTCTGCTTTGTTCCGGTAAACTCGCCGGACTGCGTGACTTTCACGTCCAACCCGGCAAAGGCCACCAGCTTGCCCGGCGCGTCGAAACGGTGTATGTCGCCAATCTCGCTGATGATGATAGCGCCCAACGTACCGCCGATGCCCGGAATGGTTGTAATGACTTGGTTTGTCTGTTTGAGAAGTTGAGAAATTTGTTCATCCAGTTCTTCAATCTGATTTTCCAGAAACAGAAGTTGCTCAATGAGTTGCCGTAGTTGAAACGCAAAAGCATTCTTGGCAAAACCGACACCAAATGAACCGGCCGCCGCTGTGCGAATCTCTTTCGCTTTGTTCTCTCCGAACCGGCCATGACTGGCCTTGTTTAGCAAACTGGTCAGCTTACGAGTTGAAACAGCGAGCATATCCTCCGGCGTTGGATACTGCAAAAGCAATTCTTTAGAGGTAACGCCGAAGGTGTCGGAAAACAAACCCTCGTACTCTGGAAACACCTGATCCAAAAGAGCGATGATCCTACGCTTACAATCTCCGCAGCTATCCACAAGCGCCATTCGGAAACGGGTCAACTGCCGCATGGCTACGATGTTTTCATCCGACAGGGTTGTTTCGGAATACTGCCCAAACCGCATGACCTGAGCGATGATAAAGCTGTCCTTGCTGTCATTCTTAGTTTGGCGTATGTACATCTTGCGGAACGCTTCGGACTGGATGGGATTGATTACCCGAACGTCGTAGCCTCGTTCAGTAAGATGTTCGTAGACCGCCAGCCAATAGTGACCGGTGGCCTCCATGCCGATGATGACGTCGGTCTTTGAGATGTTCAGCCGCCCAAACAGAGAAAACAGCTTCTCACAGCCATCCTGTGTGTTCGTAATAGGGATGCTGTCCAGCAATGGTTTCCCCTCGGCGTCTATGACCGATGCTTCGTGGCTTCGCTTGGCGATGTCAATCCCGCAGTAGAACAATGATAACCCTCCCCATGACAGTGTTCACAGACAGGGTTCCCCTCTGATTCTTACGGCAACACAACCTCGTTAGATATGCAGCGCATCCCGCGATGGGTCGCTATCCAGCTCATTCGCATCTAACCGTAAGGACAGAGGCGCAATTCTTTCGTTCGAGGCTAAACCCCAAGGAGGGAGACTGCGCCCTCTGTCTGTTACGCTTGAGACCGTGTAAAAAGGCAATTATCAAGTGATATAAATTCACAGAATTTTGGAAAATGAGCAATTATTGAGGATTATCCCTGCAAAACAACCTGTAGCCCTGCCGTTCCCATGATGTTTACCAGCCGTTTCATGTTGTATGCGAGAAAGTGCAGAAGCGATTCCGTTCGCACATTTTCTGTTCCTCTCGTCAGAAAATATGAGAACCCTAACGCTCTTTTCACCGTGCCAAACGGGTGCTCACACAGAGATTTTCGTTCGGCGAACAGTTTCGCGTTTGCTTTGGTGAAAGCGTCCACTTCGTCAGAATATCGGTCATACTCACCTCGGACAATAGTTCGGTACGGTGCGGACGGGGAACATTTCCCCTTTGCCGGACAGTTGGCGCAGGCAGTGGGGTTGTAATATCTGTCTCCTTTGCGGTTGACCCTCTTTTGTATGGGTTGCGTCAACATTTGCCCGTGCGGGCAACGGTAAGCGTCGGTTTCTGCCTCATAAGTGAAATGCCCTTTTGTATAACCGCGCTCCTGTGAGCCTCCCTTGTTGGGATGGGGCGCGATAGGATGAATGTTTTCTTCATGGCATTGGGCAAACTGTTCGCCTGAATAATATCCTTTATCCGCTATGGCTGTGAGTTTCTCCACGCCTAACTCCGCTTTCGCCTGACTCGCTATGTTATAAAGCTGGGCGTAATCTACCGCCTCGCTTGTCACATCAACCGCTACTACAAAATGATTCTTTGCCTCCACTGCCGTCTGAACATTATGGCTGATGTCGCCGCCGCCATTGTGGCTTCTCATCAACCGCGCTTCCGGGTCGGTCAAGTAGATTGTGCCTTCCGATTCCACCTGCTCCTGTATCGCTTCCAGTTCCGTTACACGTTTTTGTATCTTATCTAATTTCTCTTTTAGCTCTTTTCGACTGAAGCTTCCCGGTGGATTTTCATTTTCTTTCCGGTCGCTCTGCTCCAAAAGGTTCATGTATTTTTCAGCAGCTTCACTGTAATGCTGTAATTTCTCCGCTATCTTCCCTTTGCTGTGATAACGCATCCGCCCGTTACAAGCCCGGAACTTGCTCCCGTCCACCGCTACCACTTCTTTACTTATCAAGCCAAGCTCCGCGCATATCAGACTGAACTGCCGAAACGCCGCCTTGATTGCGTTCTTATTGTCTTTCCGAAAATTCGCTGTCGTTTTATGATCCGGCTTCAAACCGCCAATCAGCCACATAACTTCTATATTCCGATGGCATTCCCGCTCTATCTTCCGCGATGACCGTATCCCGTTATAGTAGCTATATGCGTATAGCTTGAACATATCCTCCGGCGAATACGGCTTACGTCCCGTGTCTTTTGTTTCACTGTATGCGAAGCCAAGGGTATTGATTTTCATGCTTTCAACAATCAATTCAATGGCGCGTACCGGGTTTTCTTCGCTTATCAGGTCATCAAAACTCAACGGCTCTATACTTAATTGATTCCTGTCTTCGCCTTGCATATACCGTTTCATCCCAACAGCCCCTTTTCCTGCTTTTATTATACCTCTTTTAGGGCTGATGGTAAAGTGTTTTTACACAGTCTGCCTTATTTTCCCACATCCATCGCAGGATAACAAGTTTTTCATGCGGCGTTCTTGTCAAAAACACCGTAAATCTATTATACGAGGAGGGCGAAAAATGCAAACATTTGATGAGGCAACAGAACTCAGCAAGAACTTCCTCGCGGCCAGAGAGACGGTGGAGTCCATGCAGGAGGCAGCATGCAACTTCTCAGTATGTGGCGGAATCTGTAATTGCAATATCTACCCGAATAGCGATGTAACCGGCTGGGTGTATCTTGAACTTCAGGCAATGGGTTAGAACCTCGCCTCTGCTCCAGCGCAACTCCACACTCAGCAGTAGTCCATCAGGACAATTTCAGGCTGCTCGAGAGCCGATAAATGGCATCACCCCTGATAGCGGCATCAAGCCGCTATCAGGGCGTTGGGGGATACCGCAATGGCGCAAACCATGAAAACATTGGCCCGCTCTCCCGTCAGGACGATTCTCTCCATCGTCCTGCTCGGCGTAATTGCCTTCACGCTGTTGTCGCAGGCGGAAGAGTATGCCATCACGCGGCGTGAAGTCGCCAATGCGGCAGCTCAGTATTACGGAGTAGGGTCAGTCGAGGACGAGCCACCGTATGCGCCGCCGGGAGCTAGAGCAGGTATACCACAGCACCTTGCTCTTGACAGCACAGCCATAGGCTGGTATGTGCATCTAACTCAAGAGCAGATTGACGCTGCGGTGAATCTGCCGTATATCTCCTCAACCGACGTGCGGTACATGACAGCGGGCATATCGGACAAATACCGGCGCATGGACGACGGCGACTACTTCTACCCATTCCATATGCGCTGCGTCGTGGAGGCGACTGTCATATCAGAAGGAGTGCACCAACCATATGGTTATTCCAGCTTCACCTCACTATTCTATGTGGACGATGCCAGAATGTTGGCGGGCCATGTGCCGCAAGATGGAGACAAACCAACCATAGAGACGGGCGGCAAGCACTCCGCCCATGCCCTAAACGGCACAACAAAATCGCTAAGCAGACCGCTAGGCGGGTCATATCGACACGACGGCGAGTCCAACCGTGCGGGGTGGTATACTACGATTGCAGGAGATTATGGGGCAAACCATATAAGCAACCTTGCGGTCGGAAACAAGTACGTATTCGTGCTGCGCGTAGCGCCGCGAATAGCGCCGGGCGAGTACTTCTACCACATAGGCGACATGTACTCCGACTCCTGGTGCGACGCGGTCTGGCCGCTCGACGGCGAGCCGGAAAACTACCTCGAGCTGGAGAAGTTCAGTCCGCTCAGGGAACTCATAGAGATCACCGACGCGGACAGCCGCACGTTCGACATGGTATACACCGAGGACATGAAGTCCATAATGAGGTTCGCGGACGGCAGGATGGAACTGCTGGAGGGGCGGATGCTGACCCCGGAGGACAGCCGGAATGACGTGCAGGCATGCGTAGTGAGCTACGAGTTCGCCTCGGAGAACGGGCTGGGTATCGGCGACACAGTGACGTTCGGGCTCGGGACCGTTCTGTTCGAGCAGTACTTGAACCTGGGCGCGATAGCGGGGACTCCTGCCAGGTACGAACCCCCGCAGAAAGAAGCCGAGCTGGAGATTGTTGGCATATACATCAACACGGACGGCCTTGCCAAGCGGAGCAAGGACCCGCACTGGGGCTACTCGATAAACGCGGTGTTCGTCCCAAGGTCGCTGCTGCCGGCAGACGAAGCCGCGCTCGGTGCGCACGAGTTCACGCCCTCCGAGTTCAGCTTCAGGGTCGACGATGTGCGGGACATACAGGCATTCCTTGACGCAGCTACGCCCGCCATGGCGGACATTGGCCTTTCCCTTGTTTTCTACGACAGGGGCTGGCTTGCAATAGAGAGCGGGTTCGAGGAGTCCGCATGGGTTTCAAGGGTAAAAATACTGCTGTTCAGCCTCGCCGTCGCGGCGGCCACCGTGCTGGCAGCTTACCTCTTCATCGGGCGCAGGCGCAAGGACTACGCTATCATGAGGGCGCTCGGCACGCCGAAGGCGAAAGCCGGTGGAGCCCTCGCTTACCCGCTGATCGCGGTGACGGTAGTATCCCTGCTGATTGGCGGCACTGCTTCCATACTGTATACCCGGCACACTGTAGCCAGGAACAACGCCCTCCTATTGCTGGAGGAGTACGCCGTCGACGCATCTGCGCCGATGGCTGTAGTTATAGGCGCGTCCCTGGGGCAGCTTCTCTTTACCATCGCTTTCGCGCTGGCAACCTTGCGCAGGATGGGCAGCCGCCCCCCGCTGTCGCTGCTCCAGGGCTCCGCCTGATGGTGGTGACCAACGACATAGGCCGCTACGCGGACAGCTACGTGCCAATCACGTACTCTGAGTTTTCCGACGCTTCAGTGATGAACCGCTTCGGCAGGGCGATCATAGTCGGGAAAGGCGTGCCGTTAGCCTTAGGGGCATATATTGGCGACACAGTCGAGATAACGCCCGCAGGGGCGGGCGGCCAGCCGGCCCTGTTCAAGATCGTAGGCATAGACGAGACCCTCGGCCCATGGGAGACGCCTGACATGAAGATGCAGATATACACGCCCGGGCTGACGAAGGGTGCTGCTATCGCGAGTAATTAGCTCCGAAACGACCGCTTGCGTAGTAAAAGCGACCGCTTGCGCAAAAACTATTGACAAGTAGAATCATGAAATAGATAATTGAACCTGCAAGTGCAAGATTATGCCACTTGCACAGAAGAATCATAATAATCTGCAACGTGAGTGTTAACAGCGTTATTGAGCAAGGAGGATGACGATATGGCGGAAAAGAGTCTTTTCAAGAACTTCATGGTCAAAAAGACAACGGTTGAATCCATGACTCCGTGTTCCTGTGCTGGCAACTGTGCCAACACATGCGGAGGTGACCCAGCGCAGAATGCGCACCAAACCTTTATCAGCTATTATGTAGAGGTGTCTTCGGAAAGCAGTGTACCAAAGTGTGGCTACGACAGCGTCATGGTATCGCTGGTTGCTGCTGGGTGCTGGGAGTAATGTGTTAGCTGAGTAAATAGGCTAACTAGTATTTCCTCTCGCTTAAGACAGGTTTTCGGGGGAGATGAAGTTGTGCTCATTGGTCTGCGCAACACCTTGCAGATTGCTCAGGAGGGTTTTTCCTAAGCAATCTGTATGGTTACGATTTCGCCGTCTACTTGCAAAGTTATGTGCAATACAACAGTTGAGTTGATAATGCAGACCCTGACTTAAGCATGGTGAAGAGCTTAGGGAAGTATCTGGAGAAGTGAGGTGAGACCGTGTATTGGCTCGGAGCATCGATGAATGATACTTTAATGCTTTTTGGAGTTTTCGTGCCACTTGCGTTGGCAGTTGCTTCATGCCTCTACGCTGTAAATGCGTATAGAGGGAAAGGACCACTTCTGTCCAGCATATATCTGGGGCTTTCCAAGGATGAGAAAGCGGACTTCGACAAAGGCAGAGAGTATAAGCGCATCTCAGCATTATACTTCTGCCTGACTGTAGTTTTCGTTATTACGGCGTGCTATAGCTATTTCCAGATTAGCTGGATCGCATACGCGCTGGCGGTTGCGGCGGTGCTCACTATCCTGTATGGACTTACCAGTCACAAGAGAGCGCAGACATATATACTGGGCAAACACGGATATGAAGAAAGCACCCGCGTATGGACATACTCGAAGTTCTCGTATGACCTAAAGCCTCCGAGTTCTGGAAACAAACGTAAAAAGTGAGCGTACCGCCTGCCACAACGTACGCTTCCCGAACTTCACATTCACATAATTAGCCTGAGCAAGTTAAGTTAACAAAGAAGAAACTCACCCATTGCTGAGTCATGTGACCATGTGGTAAGTGGGCTTTTTTTCGACTTATTTCTAGGCTGTGCGATTTGGTTTACCAAACCAAGTTGCACGGCCTTTTGTGTTACCAGGGCTTGTCATGGCAACACATTTGTGCTATTGTGTGACTAGGAGCCTGTGCCCCATTCGGTCGAAAGGATGCGAGCGAGAATGAAACAGTTACTGCCGATTGGCATAGACGATTTCAGGAAAATCCGCGAAACAGGCCGGTATTATGTGGACAAGTCGCTAATAATCCGGGACTTTTTAAAGTACGGCGATGAAGTAGCCCTGATTACCAGGCCACGCAGGTTCGGCAAGACGCTCAACATGACCACTATCAGGGAGTTCTTCGACATCACGGCAGACAGCAGGGGCATTTTCGAAGGTCTCGCGATAATGGACACAGAGTACGCATCCGAAATCAACTCGCGCCCTGTGATCTACTTCACATTCAAGGAGTGTAAGGCTAGAAACGCCGAGTCGCTGCTGTTTATGCTCGCCGACGTCGTGGCCGCTGAGTATGAGAAGTACCGTCTCGTTTTTAACGACAGCGTTGACAGGACAAAGCGCAGCTTTTACATGTTCTACCGAACATACGGCATGCTTCTTGACAGCAGCATCGACGAGGATAATCTCAAGTTGTCAATCTCCGTCCTCATGCAGGCGGTGCACGAATACTACGGCATTAGGCCAATCGTACTGATTGACGAGTACGACACGCCGATCCTGAGTTCGGTAGAGTACGGGTTTCACGACGAACTGAAGGTCTTCTTTTCAGGCTTCTACGGAGCGGCGCTCAAAGGGCAAGGGAGCCTCCACCAGGCGCTGCTGACTGGCATACAGCGCATTGCGAAGGAGAGCATCTTCTCGCAGCTCAACAACATTACCGTGTATACGGTCGCAGATATGCCATACTCTCAGTACTTCGGGCTAACCGAAAGCGAAGCTGAGAAGCTCCTGTCCGACTACGGCCTCGCGCTCGACGATGCAGTGAAGCAGCAGTACGACGGCTACCTGTTCGGCGAGGAAGAGATGTACAACCCTTGGTCTGCACTTAACTACGCCAAAACAGGGATACTTGAAAACTACTGGATCAACACCTCTACGAATTTCCTCGTTAGGCAGTCGATCTCGCAGGCGGGCAGCCTGTTCCGCAAAAGCTTTGACAAGCTGATTGCCGAAGGTACAGCGAGCATCGACGCCGACCTTACCTGCTCTTTTCTCGAACTCAGGAACGAAGACACTTTGTGGGGTCTGCTGGTGAACTCCGGGTACATCACGGTGATCAAGAAAGAGCCGGCGTCGACTTCCATGACCGTGCGTATACCGAACGGGGAGGTCAGGACTGAGTTCACGAAGATCATAGCGGAATCGGTTAGAGTAGGGAGCAAGGAGCTGGAGAAGATGTTCAAGTTCCTTCTTGCGCGAGATATTGACAACTTCATCGAGGTGTACAAGGGAATCGTATTATCTTGCACAAGCTACTATGACGCGAAGGAGAACGCGTACCACATGCTTTTCCTCGGCATGTGCATATCGCTGAACGACTTGTACAAGATAACGAGCAACATCGAATCGGGCCACGGGCGAAGCGACATCAGGATGGAGTCGCTGTTTCCCGAGCGGCCGCACATTGTCATCGAGTTCAAGCAGGGCGAGGACGTCGACACGCTCAAGGAGGAGGCTCTTGCGCAGATTCTCGACAAGAAATACCACCAGGGCCTAGACGGCGACTGCCTGTGCATCGGCATTGCCCATAACATAAAAGAATGCGCCATCGCATGGCTATTGACAAGATAAAGTTTAATCAGTAGAATGAGCAGAATCACTCAATCAATTGAGCGTTTTTGCTCATTTAGTTTGGCAAATATTGTGCAATGCGCTTACTGTAACAACGAGGAGTTTGCTCATGGAGTATCAAAGACCTCTGCTTACCACGCTGCTAAAGCGCCTTGAAGAACCGCGCAGGTTCATTCAGGTGATCACGGGCCCGAGGCAGGTTGGGAAAACGACAATAGCTCTGGCATTGCGGGATGGAACCTGCGATTACGCTGAGTACCACAGCGCAGACGACACAAGTTCAACCAGCGCGGGCTGGATAGATCGAACCTGGGAGTCAAGGTACGATACCAAAGTTCCAGGTACATAATACAGCTCTGATATCTGCGAGCAACGAGAAGTCTTTTGAAGAAGCGCTGCTTGACAGGCCGTATTGGGGTGGCATAGTCGAGAGTTCCGTAGGCGCGTACCTGGTAGATCAATCAAAGAGAATGGCGAACCTCACGGTCTACTACTGGCGCGAAGATTCGGCGGAAGTAGACTATGTAGTCGCCTACGGAAGCAAGGTCATTGGCATAGAAGTTAAGAGCAACGATGAAGGTATATCAGAGAAATCTGCGAGCAAATTCGCGGAGCGGTTTCCAGGCGCAAAGCTGCTGCTTGTAGGAAAGTACGGGATCCCTTTTGAGGTGTTCATGAAAGCCGAGCTCGCCGATATCCTCCGGTCGTTGTGACGGATATATTGCGGATCGGCACGTACTCGAAGCAGAGCACCGCTAAAGGCTGTGCAACTTGGTTTTGTCAACCAAATCGCACAGCCGAAAATCTGAGTCCCCTTATGCGTTGTTAGCCGGAGCACTGTTACCGGGATCGCACTTCGCAGGTTGCCGTTATTCGTGGGCTCAGCCGTTCATGACGCCGACGTTCTCGGGTATGATCAGCGTCGCCTCTGTCTTTGCCTGAATATCTTCAACTGTCACGCCGGGGGCTAGTTCGCGCAGGACTATGCCCTCTTTCGCTACTTCCATTACGCCGAGTTCGGTGACGATGAAGTTCACTACGCCGACCGCCGTGAGGGGCAGTTTGCACTTTTTCAGGATCTTCGGGGAGCCGTCCCTTTGCGTGTGTTCCATCGCTATGATGACTTTCTTCGCGCCGACGACGAGGTCCATCGCCCCGCCCATGCCGGGCACGAGTTTGCCGGGGACGAACCAGTTGGCAAGGTCGCCCCGCTCGTCGACTTCGAGGGCTCCCAGAACTGATACGTCCACATGGCCGCCCCTGGCGAGCGCAAAGCTGAACGCGCTGTCGAAGGCCATGGCTCCGGGTACGTAGGTCACGGGCATGCCGCCTGCGTTGACGATGTCTTTATCTTCTTTGCCTTCTTCAGGGGTCGGGCCTATCCCTATGAAGCCGTTCTCCGAATGCAGAAGCACGTTCTTTTCCGGCGGGAGGTAGTTCGCCACGAGCGTCGGCAGCCCTATGCCAAGGTTCCCGAGGTCGCCTACTTCAAAGAAGTCCGCCGCTCTTTTCGCGATAAAATCACGTATATCAGCCATCTTCAGCCTTACCTCCCCTTCACAAGCATGTCGACAAGCGCGCCTGGCGTCGCGATTATATCCGGGTCAAGCTCGCCCACTTCGACTATTTCTTCCGCCGATACGACGACGAAGTCCGCGGCAAGCGCCATCAGCGGGTTGAAGTTCCTGGAAGCGACCCTGTACACGAGGTTGCCGGACGTGTCGGCTTTCCATGCGTGCAGCAACGCTATTTCTGCCCGGATCGGCAGTTCCAGCAGGTACTCCTTGCCGTCGACCGTTATCTTCTGCTTGCCCTCCTCGACAATGGTCCCTACGCCTGTCGGTGTTAGGAAGCCGCCGAGTCCCGCGCCCGCTGCGCGCACCCGCTCGGCGAGCGTTCCCTGGGGGACAAGGTCATATTCTATCTCGCCGGCGTTCATCTGGCGGCCGGTTTCTTTGTTCGTCCCGACGTGGGTCGCGATGAGTTTGCTGATGCGCTTCGCTACGATGAGTTTGCCGATGCCTGTGTCGACGAAGCCTGTGTCGTTGGCGATGACTGTCAGGTTGGTGATGCCTTTCTCGATTATCGCGTCGATGAATGTTTCGGGCGTGCCTGCGGACATGAACCCGCCGATCATCATGACCTGCCCGTCATGGAACTTGGCTGTGATTTCGTCCAGAGTCTTGACTTTGCTCAATAATCCCACTTCCTCTCTTGTCTTTATCCCGGTTATCCGGGAGCCTGTGCAGCTCCGGGCGTTCCATGCGGGCGTGCGCCCGGGAGTTTATGGAGTCTTGGATCCTATTTGTTCAGGCCCATGTAGTTCGCTATGACCATCCTTTGGACTTCGCTCGTCCCTTCGTATATCTCGGTGATCTTCGCGTCGCGCATGAAGCGCTCGAATGGGTACTCGCGCATATACCCGTACCCGCCCACGAGCTGCAGGCACCTGCGCGTCACGTCGGTCGCTGTTTCCGACGCAAAGAGCTTGGCTTGCGCCGCTAAATGCGAGAAGGGTTCTTTATCCTGCCTGGCTTGCGCCGCGCGGCATATAAGCAGGCGCGCCGCTTCGACGCGGGTCGTCATGTCCGCAAGCTGGAACTGCGTGTTCTGGAAATGCCCGATCGGCTGGCCGAACTGCACGCGCTGCATGACGTATTTCGTGCATTCTTCTATCGCGCTTTCCGCTATGCCGAGCGCCTGAGCGCCTATGCCGATGCGCCCGCTGTCAAATGTAGACAGGGCCTGGTAGTAGCCTCTGTTGAGTTCGCCCAGGAGGTTCTCCTTGGGCACGATCATATCTTCAAACAGCAACTCGCAGGTAGATGAGGCGCGTATTCCCATTTTCTTTTCTTTGGCTCCGAGGCTGAAGCCGGGGGTATCTTTGTCGAAGACAAACATAGACAGGCCGCGGTGCCCTTTTTCTTTGTCGGTCACGGCTGTGATGACGAAGGTGTCCGCATAGCCCGCGTTCGTGATGAAGATTTTCGAGCCGTTGATCAGCCAGTGGTCGCCTTTGTCTTCGGCTCTGGATTTTTGGTTCGCACCGTCGGTGCCTGCGCTCGGTTCGGTGAATCCGAATGCGCCGAGTTTTTCGCCTTTTACGAGCGGCACGAGGTATCTTTCTCTTTGTTCCTCCGTGCCGTAGTAGTAGATCGGGCCGCAGCATAGCGAGGAATGCGCCGATACTGTTATGCTGGTGCTCGCGCAATGCCTGGCTATCTCGGCGACTGTCGCTATGTATGTGACATAGCTGACTCCGGAGCCGCCGTACTTTTCGGGGAATGTGAGGCCCATTATGCCCATCTCTCCGAGCTTTTTTATCGATTCGGCCGGGAAGCGTTCTTCCTCGTCGAGCTGCGCCGCGATGGGTTGTACTTCTTTCAGGCAGAAGTCGCGGACCATGTCGATGATGTCCTGGTCTTCAGGCGGGTGTTTGAAATCCATATCTGTTCACTCCTTATACTGTGGGTCTATGGGTTTCGCGACCCACGGTACAATCATAGTTATTTTCGCGCTTGTTGTCAACAATCAAATGTTGAATGGGGTGTAGATATAATTAATTGGTATTTGCAAGTTGCTTCCTATATGCTGTACTGACGATATTATGAGCGGTTGTCGTGTCCATATCATACAGCTGCATCGAATCATACCAATGAAAAATATCTACACCCTGTTGAATGAATATCAACCGTATGGGAGTGCCGCCGGGCCGGGTGGTAAGCTGTGATCAGGAACAGCCTAAATCAGGGGCGTCGTCAGTTCGCCTATTCCGTCGATCCGGACTTTGACGATGTCTCCGGCTTTCAGCCAGACGCGCTCTTCCCTTTTGCGCCCTTGTATGACGCCGGCGGGCGTACCTGTGAAGATGAGGTCGCCGGGGCTGAGTGGGAAATACTTAGAGGCTTCATACAGCGCGGTGCGGCATGTGAATATCATATCTGCCGTGTCGCCGGCCTGGACGGTCTCGCCGTTGACTTCGCAGTATATCCCATTGCTTTTCTCCGGGTCGAAGCTGTCGCTTGTCAATATGAACGGGCCGACCGGCGCGAAGCCCGGCAGGGCTTTTCCTGTCAGCCACTGCGTCGATAGGAACTGGCTGTCGCGCGCGCTCAGGTCGTTGCCGCAGGCATAGCCAAAGATGTACTCGCCGGCTGTTTCGGCCGGGATGTTGTATGCGTGGCGCCCTATGACTACGACGAGCTCGGCTTCGTAGTCGTAGCGCGTCAGCCAGGGCGGCAGCTTTACGGGCTGGTTATGCGCGCTGAGCGAGTCTTCGAACTTGCTGAAGAATATAGGGTACTTGGGCGCTTCGCCGCCTGTTTCTTCCGCGTGGCTGGTGTAGTTGAGCCCTTCGCAGATTATTTTCGCGGGTTTCGTCACGGGCAGGTACTTTATGCTTTGCGCGTCATAGGCCGGTAGGTCGCTTTTTTGCATCGCTTCCGAAATGCGTTTTAGCATGGTCTCGCCGCCGAGTATGACTTCGTTCATGCTTGAGGGGAATCCTGCCGCCGTGAGATCGGCTACCCCTTTTTCCGTTTTTGCGCCCACGCGCGGGCGTCCGTCGATTTCGATTGAGCATAGTTGCATTTGTTTTCTCCTTCCGCGCTCTGCGGAGCGCTTTCCTTCCGCGCTCTGCGGAGCGCGGGTTTAGTTAGTAGTTAGGAGTTAGGAGTTAGGAGTTAAGGTGTCCACTGCGCGGACGGGACATTTGGGCAGGTGCATTGTAGTGCAACTCATTCCGAGAACGTTCCAAGGCCGGCGGTTATTCCCCAGTTCGGTCGCTGGCTGACCAGCTGCGCGATTGCATCCCGGTCCATCGTGCGGGTGAAGCCGAGCATTTTGCTGTACATAGCGACTGTCGCTGTATACTCGACGCTCTCCATCCGGTATAGCGCTTGCATGACGCTGTCGCCCCAGGTAACCGCTCCGTGCTGCTCCAGCAGCGCGGCGTGGTAGTCGCGGCAGAGGGATGCTGCCCCCGCCGCGAGTTCCTCGGAGCCGGGTTGCGCGTACTTCGCGACGGGCACGACTCCGAGCAGCATGACGGTCTCCTGCAAGTATGCTTTATCCAAAGCAACTCCTGCTGCCGCGAACGCGGCCGATACGGGCGGGTGCGCGTGGCAGACTGATGATATCGCGGGGTTTGCCTTGTAGATCGCGAGGTGCATTTTGACTTCGGACGATGGTTTTGCTTCCCCGCTCACGACGTTTCCGCCGAGGTCGAGTTTTATCAGCGCGCTTTCGTCAAGGAAGCCTTTGGATACGCCGCTTGGCGTCACGATGATTTCTTCCTGCGATATGCGCGCGCTTATGTTGCCGTCGTTCCCGGCGATGAATCCCCTAATGTACATTCTTCTGCCGGCTTCGACTATGTCGCGGCGGGCTGCTGCTTCGTCAACTGCTCTGTTCATGTGCAGCTACTGCTCCTTATCCGAAAAATCGTACGGCCCCCTGTGCACTCCGCCTTCCGTGACTATCGCCGATATGAGGCTGCTGTCCGTCACGTCGAACGCCGGGTTGTAGCATTTGGCGCCCGCCGGCGCGATTGGTTTTTCAAAGTATAGCTGCGATATTTCTTGCGGCGGGCGTTGCTCTATTACAATTTCGCCGCCGCTCGCGCAGTCCGGGTCAATCGTCGACGAGGGGCAGAAAACGTAGAACGGGATTCCGTAGTGCTTCGCTAGTATCGCCACGCCGCTCGTGCCTATCTTGTTCGCGGCGTCGCCGTTGCGCGCGACGCGGTCTGCGCCGACGAAGACTGCATCGATCTTCCCCTCTTTCATCACGATGCTTGCCATGTTGTCGCAAATCAGCGTGCAGTCTACGCCGGCTTTCATGAGTTCATAGACTGTCAGCCGTGCGCCTTGCAGCAGCGGCCGGGTCTCGTCGCAGTAAACGCGCAGGTTGATTCCGCGTTCCCGGGCGAGCAGGATGGCTCCCAGCCCGGTCCCGTAGCGCGACGTCGCGAGCGGCCCGGCGTTGCAGTGCGTGAGGACTCCCTGCCCTTCGCCAATCAGCGTGAGGCCGTGTTCGGAGATTGCGCGGCACATTTCGATGTCTTCGCACCGAATCGCTTCGGCTTCGCCTTTCATTGCAGCGAGCTGGTCGGCGCGCGGGGCGTTACCATGCTTGCGCACGATGGTTTCCATCCTTTGCAGTTGCCTCGCGAGGTTGACTGCGGTGGGGCGCGCCGAGCAAAGGCGAGCGCTGAAGCCGAGCGTCTGCTCGCGGAACGCGGCGGGTTCGCAGGGCGGTAATCCGAGGGCAAAAATATAGAGCGCGTAGGCGGCAAATATGCCGATTGCCGGCGCACCTCTGATTCTAAGTGAGTATATGGCTTCGTACAGTTCGTCCGCGCCGCGCAGTTCAATTAAGCGCTCCTCGTTCGGGAGCAGCGTCTGGTCGAGTATCACGACCGCTGTCCCGTCGGCACTCAGGCTTATGTTTTCATGGTAGCAGCTTTCCAAGTTCGTCGTCGCAAACTCCACTTCGCTCCGCCCTCTCGTCTCAGTTCCAGTCGCTGCGGAGAATCACCCTCAGCTTGAGCGCGCCGCCATACTCCTCATACCCGAGCCGCAGGCTGCTCCAGTCCTGCTCGTCGGCAGGATCCCTTTCCCCGCCCGGATAGAAGAAGTCGACAAAAAGGACATCAGGGAACACTTCCCTGATGTTTTCAAGGGCATTGCCGCTGCGGACAACGCGGTTTATGCCTACGACAGACGCGGCGGTGTAGTCCCTGTCGAACACGAACATCGAAAAATACTCGGGGGCTGTCATCTCAATCGGTTCTCCGCCGGCTGCTGCGACGCCCCAGACGTATGCGTTCTTGTCTTTGCCGAATGCGGCAATCATGTCCGGCAGGAAGCATTTGTTCGTGCCCGGGTTGACGGTGGCGCAGGGCGAGAAGACGACGCCTTCTTCCGGGTGGGCGATTTTCGACAGGGCGCGGTAATCGCCCGCTTTTATAACTTCGAGGGTTTCAAATGCCAGCGCCGTCAGCTTTTCATTGCTTGCTTCCTTTGCTGACAGGGGCTTTTCGCGGGCTGCGCCGAATATTGAAAACCCTGTCAGCTTTGTGACTGCTGCGGATATTATGAAGCCCGCTATAAGCGCGGCTAGCAGGTGTATCGCGCGGGGCGGTAGCTTTTTCATAGCATCTCAGTCCCCTTTCCTCGAGGTCTGTGAGAAATCTTGATCCGGCCACATACTCCTGTCTTCTTGGGGTGGGTTTCCAGTCTAATGTACGCAAATAACAATTGCAACAACAAATATTAACAAAATGGTTACTGTTGCCTGCTGCCTATTGAAGCTGCGTGGTATGGTTTTGTTGTTGAGGGAATACCGGTGAAAAGGCCGGTACTGACCGAAACAACAAAAACCATGCCGCGCAGCTTCGGATATCGAGCAACAGGACAAAATGAACAAAATGAAAACATACGCGCTTTGGCTCTTGACAACGCCCTTGTACGGTGTTAAATTGTGTTTAGCACTCTAAGGCCGAGAGTGCTAACGGCTAGGGAGGCGGGTTTTCATGATACTCAATGACCGGAAAAAAGAAATCCTCCGCGCCGTTATCGAGCAATACGTCAAGACGGCCGAACCGGTCGGGTCGAAGACCGTCGCCTCCGTGTTCGGCTCCGCGATATCTTCCGCAACGATCCGCAACGAGATGGCGGAGCTGGAGTCGCTGGGCTTGCTCGAGCAGCCGCACACTTCCGCAGGCAGGGTGCCGTCGGCGCTGGGCTATCGCGTATATGTCAACGAGCTGATGAGCGAGCACAAGCTTTCAAACGACGATGAGATCGCGATCAGCAGCGCGCTCAGGAGCGGCGCTCCCGGGCAGGGCCACCTGCTCGACAACGCCGGGGACCTCGTCTCCAGGATGACCACCTACCCCGCGTATGCCATGTCCTCCATGGCAGGGGGAATCAGCATTGCGCGGTTCGACATGATTTTTGTGGACTCTTTTACGTTCATTATCGTCGCTCTTCTCAACAATGACTCCGTGAAGAACAAGCTTGTGCATCTGACTTTGCCGACAGAGCCGGCGTTTCTGACAAAGCTGTCGTCGGTTTTCAACGCCAGTTTCACAGGCCTCGCGGAGGAGCGGATCACGCCGGCGCTCATCACCGCCTCGGAACGGGCTGTCGGCGATACGACAGGGATCGTCGCGGTGGCAGCGGGTTTCACGATAGAACTCCTGATCGAGGCCAAGGCCGGCCAGTCGCGGGTGTCAGGAGCTGTGAACCTTCTCAGCCACCCCGAGTACCGCGACGTCGAGAAAGCGCGGCGGCTCATAAAGTATCTCTCCGACGATAACGAGATTGCGCGGCTGCCGTCGCCGGACGCCACCGGGGAGATCAAGATTACGATCGGACCCGAAAACCTCGCGGATGAGTTGCGCGATTCCAGCGTGATGGCTGTCAGGTATGACGCGGGCGGGGATATGCAGGGGCTCATCGGCGTCGTCGGCCCCACGAGGATGGATTATTCCAAGGTTGCGGCGCGCCTTTCATATATCGCGCAGGGGTTGAGCTGGCTCCTTTCTGCGAGCGAGCTTCAGAGCATCAGCGCGGACAAGAACAGCGGCATAGGAGATGAAGACGAAATTGGCAAGGACGACTGACGATATGGTTTCCGGCGGTTCTTCCGCTGAGCGGGATGAAGCCACGGACACGGCTAAGAAGAAGCATGCAAAATCCGGCCGCGCGTCGAAGGGCGGCGCGTCCGCGACGGAATATGCGAGCGAGGCTGCAGCGATAAACGCAGGCGGCGCAGGCGGCAAGGGCGGCACTGACGGAGCGGAGTCTGCAAACGGCGATAATGCCGCCAACCGTGCAAACGGCGACTATGTCACCGGCGACAATGGCGGCGATGGCGGCGACGGCGATGCTGAGCGCTCGTCTTCGCAGGCCGACGACCTCGCGGCTGAGCGCGACAAGTATTTGCGCCTCGCGGCGGAGTACGACAACTATCGCAAGCGCAGTTCCAAAGAGATGCAGGCTGCTTACAGCGATGCGCGCGCAGATGCGATCACCAGGCTTTTGCCTGTGTACGACAACATAGAACGCGCATTGAATACCGACTGTTCCGACGAGCCTTTCTACAAAGGCGTCGAGATGATTATGGCGCAGATGGAGCAAATCCTCGAAGGGTTCGGCGTCAAGCCTATACAGGCTGTCGGCGAGGTCTTCGATCCGAACCGCCACAATGCGGTCATGGCCGTGGAGAACCCTGATTTTGGAGAGAACGTCGTTGCGGAGGAGTTCCAAAAGGGCTTCACGCTTGGGGATAAGGTAATACGGTTTTCGACGGTAGTCGTCGCGAACCCGGGGCAGTAAAGCTGAAATGTGCTGTCAGCTCGATGAAGACGATAGTCAAGCTCGGAACACTTGTGACTGAGTATACTGCGCATCCCTACGACAAGAAATGCATGGTATTCTTATAGCCAACAACAATACGGAGGTGTTTTTACATGGGAAAAATCATAGGAATAGACCTGGGGACTACTAACTCGTGCGTGTCGGTCATTGAAGGCGGCGAGCCTGTCATCATCGCCAACGCGGAGGGAAGCCGCACGACGCCTTCCGTCGTCGCGTTCTCCGCAGACGGCGAGCGGATGGTCGGGCATGTCGCGAAACGGCAGGCAATCACGAATCCGGACCGCACCGTCTCTTCGATAAAGCGAGAGATGGGCAGCGCCTACAGGGTCTCAATCGACAGCAAGCAGTACACTCCGCAGGAGATATCCGCGATGGTGCTGCAGAAGCTGAAGACCGACGCCGAGACTTATCTGGGCGCAAAGGTAACGGAGGCCGTCATAACGGTGCCAGCTTACTTTACCGACGCGCAGAGGCAGGCGACAAAGGATGCCGGCAAGATTGCGGGGCTCGACGTCAAGCGCATTATCAACGAGCCGACGGCAGCGGCTCTGGCGTACGGGCTCGACAAGGAGAGCGAGCAGAAGATCATGGTCTACGACCTCGGGGGCGGCACGTTCGACGTTTCCATCCTCGAGATCGGCGACGGCGTCATCGAAGTGCTGGCTACGGCGGGCAATAACCGCCTGGGCGGCGACGATTTCGACGAGTGCGTCGTCAACTACATGCTTGCGGAGTTTAAGAAGGATAACGGCATCGACCTTTCCACCGACAAGATCGCGCTGCAGCGCCTGCGCGAAGCGGCGGAGAAGGCTAAGACCGACCTCAGCGGCGTCACTACGGCCACCATCAACCTGCCGTACATCACCGCTGACGCAACAGGGCCCAAGCACCTTGACTGCACTTTGACGAGGGCGAAGTTCAACGAACTGACCGCGCATCTCATCGAGAAGACGCTCGGCCCCGTGAATCAGGCTTTGTCGGACTCCGGTCTCAACGCTTCGCAGCTTTCCAAAGTGCTCCTCGTAGGCGGATCGACGCGCATCCCCGCCGTCCAGGACGCTGTCAAGCGCATCACGGGAAAAGACCCGTTCCGGGGCATCAATCCGGATGAATGCGTCGCGGCGGGCGCTGCCATCCAGGGCGGCGTGCTCGGCGGTGACGTCGAGGGCATCCTGCTCCTGGACGTCACGCCTCTTTCGCTCGGCATCGAGACCCTTGGCGGCGTTTTCACAAAGCTGATCGAGCGCAACACGACAATTCCTACCAAGAAAAGCCAGGTCTTCTCTACAGCCGCAGACAACCAGACCTCAGTCGAAGTCAACGTGCTGCAGGGCGAGCGCGAAATGGCCCAGTTCAACAAATCTCTCGGGAGGTTCCACCTCGACGGCATCGCCCCGGCGCGCAGGGGTATCCCGCAGATTGAAGTGACTTTCGATATCGACGCGAACGGCATTGTCAATGTCTCGGCGAAAGACCTGGGGACGGGCAGGGAGCAGCATATCACTATAACGGCCTCCGCCAACCTCTCCAACGAGGATATTGAAAAGGCTGTCAAGGAGGCGGAGCAGTTCGCAGCAGAGGACGCAAAGAAGCGCGACGAGGCCGACACCCGTAACCAGGCCGACAACATGGTCTACCAGAGCGAGAAGACTCTCGACGAAATGGGAGACAAGATCGAAGCTGCGGATAAACAAACCATCGAGGAGGCTATCTCGAAAGTAAAGACCGCCATGGCGGGCACGGATACGGAAGCGATCAAGCAGTCCGTTGAGGAGCTCGAAAAGGCGTTTTACGCTGTGAGCGAGAAGATTTACAGCCAGGCTGCCCCGCAGGACGGGGCTGGCGGTGACGGCGACGCGGGTTCTCCGGGCGGAGACGGCGGCGCGGGCGAATACTACGACGCTGATTATGAAGTAGTTGAGGACGACGACGAAAAAGATGCCTGACAAGAAAGATTACTACGAGTCGCTGGGGCTCAGTAACAGCGCTTCGGACGACGAGATTAAAAAGGCGTTCCGCCAGCAGGCGAAAAAGTATCACCCGGACGTCAATCCGGGCAATAAGGGCGCCGAAGCGCGTTTTAAGGAAGTCAACGAGGCTTACGAGGTGCTGTCCGACCCCGAGAAGAAGTCCCGGTACGACCAGTTCGGGCATGCGGGGGTCGATCCGAACTTCAACCCCGGCGGCTTCGGGGGCTTCGGAGGCATGGACTTCGACCTCGGGGATATTTTCAGCTCGATATTCGGCGGCGGTGGCGGCGGTGGCGCGAGCCGGAACAAGAACGCCCCGAGGAAGGGCGAACGCGTGCGCGCGGCCGCGACTGTCAGTTTTGAAGAGGCGGCTTTCGGCTGCGACAAGGAAGTCCCGGTATCGCGCGTGGAGATGTGCGCGGACTGCGCCGGCACGGGTTGCAAGGAGGGCACGACTGCGGAGAAGTGCACGGACTGCAACGGCAGGGGTACCGTGACGACTCAGCAGCGCACGCCTTTCGGAGTCATGCAGAGCACCAGCGACTGTCCCAAGTGCGGCGGGCGGGGCAAGATCATCCATCAGCCTTGCGAGAAGTGCCGCGGGCTTGGGCTTGTGAGGCGCAACAAGACCATTAATGTAAACATACCCGCCGGCATTGACGACGGGCAGACTATTTCCATGCGCGGGCAAGGCAACGCAGGCGTCAACGGCGGCGAGCCGGGCGATCTTTTTGTTACTGTTTCTGTCTTGCCCCACGCGAAGTATGAGCGCGAGGGTAACGCGGTGCTGCTGCAGATGCCGATTTCGTTCGTCCAGGCTGCTCTCGGCGACGAGGTCGAGGTCGACACGCTGGACGGCAAGGTCAAGTACACCATTCCGGGCGGTACGCAGACGGGTACTGTCTTCCGCTTGCGCGGTAAGGGTATTCAAAACCTGCGCGGCGGCGGCAGGGGCGATCAGTATATCACTGTGAATGTCGAGGTGCCTAAGGTGTTGTCCGACGCGCAAAAAGACCTGCTCCGCCAGTATGCGGCTTTGACGGGCGAGGAGCCCGCAGCCGGGAACGGCAAGCGGCGCAGGAAGAAGTGAATTGTGGGTCTGTTCAGGTACCCACTACCTCCAGGCGGTACCTGAACAGTTGCTGAATTGCTAATTATACGGCAGCGCTGTCAGGTACGCGGAGCAAAATGGCAGCGTTTTTCCGTCTTTGATGACATGCAGGCTGCATCTGCGCAGCCTTTCTATGTCGAGTGTGTACGCGTCCTGGAACGCCATCGCGGTTATCGTGAACCCGTGCGACTTTATCCTGCTCAGGAATGCGCCCATGTCATTCATGTCGGGCTCGCTTTCCGCTCCGGTTGCGCCAATCTCTTCGGTTGCGCTTTCCCTGTTCCACCTGCGCGAGACGAAGCGCCTGTTCTTCAGGTGCTCGTCCCCTGTCGGCGGGCAGCAGGAGGCGTTTTTTTTCGTCAGTCTCAGTATCATGTCGTTCGGCAGGATCGCGAAGTCGCCGTGGAAACCGCAGTATGGATGGTCGCAGCTCGACGGCGCGAAGTCTTTGACTTTCAGTTTCCCTTTTGTTTGGAACTCAATGTCGCGTAGGAGCTCGGGCAGCGTAATTCTCCCGGGTTCCCCTTCGCTGCGCGGGTATCGCCCGAAGTAGCTTATCGGCTGAAAATGCACGCCCCTCACAGCGGGCGAGCCGGCTATGGCGAAGCTGATGATTTCTCCGATGTTATGGCTGTTTACCCCCGGTACGAGCGTCGGTACGAGCGTCACTCCAAGCAGTGCGCGGGAGCAGTTGGCTATGGCTGCTTTCTTTACGTCCAGCAGCGGCCTTCCGCGCAGCTTTTCGTATATGCCGTCCTCAGTGCCGTCAAACTGCATGAACACGAATGACAGCCCCGCTTCGCGCAGCTCCCCGGCGTACTGCGGGTCCCTGCCGAGGCGTATGCCGTTCGTGTTGAGTTGTATCGTTTCGCAGCCGGCTTCTTTAGCCGCTGCTATGATTTCCGGCAGGTCGTCTCTTATCGTCGGCTCACCGCCGGAAAGCTGGACGAACGTATTGCCTGCAGTTGCGAGTCTGTTGAAAATATCGCGCAGTTCGGTGATGGTCGGGTCTTCGCCGCCTTCTTCGCAGCTTCCGCTCTGCGCGAAGCAAACGGGGCAGCCCAGGTCGCAGCGTGTTGTCACTTCGACAAGGGCGCAGCAGGTTTTTTGAAGGTGTCCTTCGCACAGCCCGCATCCATCGGGGCAGGCCGGCAAACTGTTCTTGTCTGCTGCCGGGGGCGCGTAGCCCGCTCCCCATTCTTCGTAGGAGGGGGCGTCTCCGCGCCAAACTACCGCCCGGAACCTGCCATGGTCCGGGCAGCGTTTTTCTATGTAGTAGTCGTCGCCGCGTTTTACTACTTCGGCGTCAATCCTCTTCAGGCACACCGGGCAGACGCTCAGCGTCTTTCTTACGCGCTGCGCTTTCTGTTGCGGCGTCACTGCTATTTTCATTTTCGGCTGTTCTACCTCTATGGGGGGGATTGCGGGTCCCCGCATCCTAGGCCGCAATGACGATGTGAACCTTCACTTGTCCTCGAGCTGCTCTTCGACTTCGGCCATCCTGCCCTCTGCCAGTTCGAGCGGTATGTTCACTTTGCCGCATTTCGGGCATCTTTCGACTTCGTGGGTGAAAGAGCGGTCCATATACGAAAACTGCGTTTTCATAACGACGAGCGGTTCATTGCAGGCGTTACACTTCCACATATTTTTCAAACACCTTCCCTGCTGAACTTCATCCTGTGGTAGTACGCGTCGATCAGTTCATACGCGCCGCCCGCCACTTTATAGCTCACCCAATACGTTATTACCGGTTTTTCCATGCTGCACCTGCAGGCGCCGCTTTCCTCGTCGACAAGTTTGTCGCCTGTCGTTTCGGCAAGCCATATCGCTTCCTTGACGTCGTCAAGCGAGATGAGCTTCCTGTCGATTTCTGCGAGCAGGTCTTCAGATGCGATGATTTCAATGCTTTCCCATTCGCGTTGATCGGGAGCGTAGTCCGCTCCTTGTATCTTTTTCATCAGTTCCCTCTTGACGTATATTGCGTTTTCCCTCTTCTCGTGTATCGCAGGAACCCGACTTTGCGGAAGGTTGAATACAATGTCTAATATGTGCGTGCATTCTTTGCCCCGAGCACCGAACACTTCTTTGCAGTTAGCGCAGTAGGCTATATACGGCAGGTCGCCCATCGCCGCCCGCTTCCCTGTGATTTTGTCGTAAAGTCCGGGGTTAGCGGCGCGCATGTGCCCTCCGCTGCCGCAGCACAGGTTCTTTTCGGGGAGTTCGACGACGCGCGCGCCTGCCCGGGCTGCGAGGCGCCGCACGGCAGTTTCCATCTCGTCGTTGCCGCGTGAGTTGCAAGGGGCGAAGACATTGTACTCGCCCTCAGCCGGTTCTGCGCCGGTCCTGCCGGAGCTGATCCTGCTTTCGTCGGTCCCGTCTGCGCCGGTCCCGCTTGCGCCGGTCTCGTCTGCGCCGGTCCCGCTTGCGTCGGTCCAGCCTGCGCCGGTCTCGCTTGCGTCGATTCCGTCTGCTGCCATGAGTTCGTAGAGGGATATCCTCGAAATTTCGGGCTGCAAGGCTTCAAAGGCATTCATGCAGGCTGCGCAAGCAAAGACGAATATTGGTTCTCCGAGCGCTTTCCATGTTTCGATTATCACCGCTGTGTTTCTCTCGGCTCTTTCCTTATCGCCTGCCCAGTACGCAGGGGCGCCGCAGCAGTGGGCAAATATACCTGCGTCATATTTCTCCAGCAAGAAGTCGTATGACAGCAGTACGTGGGCGGGATTCGAGGCGCCTAGCTTGCACCCGGGGAAAAAGACGTAACGGCAGTCGGCCTTGCTGTTCGGAGCGGTGTAAAACGAAGCTTCTCCTGTAGATATATCCATTTCGCGCAGCCAGAAATCGTGCATAGCCTCCGGATAGGCGCCTGACTCCAGCCTGGCTTCGCGCGACATCCTTAGTATCTCGCCTATGTCGATCCCTTCCGGGCAGACTGCTTTGCATCGCCCGCACATATTGCAGGAGTAAGCCTGGCGAGTGAGAGTGTGCGTGGAGTACGGCGGAGTGGCTTTCAAGTCCGTGTAGGCTTCGATCGCTATTTTTTCGGGTGTCTTGCGGAACGTGCCAAGCATTTCGCAGGCTTCCATGCATTCGTTGCAGTCGCATTTGAAGCACCTTGCCGCTTCCGCCTTCGCTTCCTCCTCGGTGTACCTGTCTCCGGATGCCGGTACTATCGGCGTAGCGTGTTCAGCATCTTTATGCTGAAGGTATCGCGGGGATGCTTCTTTTTCTGTGAACTCTTCGAGAGGTTTGCCGGTTTGAACGTATGCTTCGATGATTTTCGAGGCTTTGATCCCTTGCACAATGCCTTGCATAGCGTTTGCACCCGTCAGCGCCCCGCCGAGGAACACCCCCGGATGGGCGGTCGTCAGCAGGTTCTCATCGAAGGTCTCGAGCAGCCCGAAGTCTTCGCCGTTTTCGCCGGTTGCTATGTATATGGCGTCGAATCCTTGCGGTAGGGAAAGCGAGCGGTGCTCGCTTGGCGAGTGTAGCTCGCTTGGCGTGCCGGATCCGTTTGGTATGCGCAGCTCGCTTGGCGTGCCGAGCTCTGCGCCAAATTCGAATCGTGCTTCAACGGCAGAAAACTGAAGAGCTATATCTTCGTCGAAGCTCTCGAAGCTCTCATGGCCGCGTAGCGCGCCTCCCCAGCCGCTTTCTTTCTCAAATACAGTTACCTCGTACTTTTTTTGCGCGAGGCTGAGCGCGCATGACAGGCCTGCGATTCCCGCTCCTATTATGGCGATTTTCTCGTTTTTCGGCGGGAGCGCGTATGCGTCGGGTTTGCGGTTTTTTGCGTTTGCGACGCAGGCTTCTTCGATGCGCCGGACGTCGATCGCGCCGTCGCCGGTCTGTGCTCGTTGGCAGTGTTCTTTGCACTTTTCGCTGCACAGGGCGGATACGATTGCGGGGAACATAACAGCGGTGCGGTATGCTTTATATGCTGCTTGCCATTTCCCTTTTTCCGCCTTTTCAACGAGGGCGCGCACGTCCAGGTTGAACGGGCACGCCCATGTGCATGAGGCAGGTTTCCCCTTATGGCATTTTTCGGTGAGTACGGTGAAGTTTTCCAGTTCCATGGTTCGCTCCAACTTTGCAGTAGTTAGGAGTTGTAGTAACTACTAACTCCTAACTACTAACTATCTATAGCGGGTTGTTCTTGATGAGTTCCAGCTCGTCCTCGAAGTCTGTGCCGAGGTAGTACTTGGGGGGAGTCTGATCCTCTCCGCGCTGCACCTTCTCCAGCCCCGCTTTGATTTTCTCCGGGGTCGCCGGAAGGTCGTATACGCGTACGCCGCAAGCGTTGTTGATCGAGTTGATGACAGCGACATGGCCGCAGCTCTGGAAGTCTTCCGAGCAGCCGCAGGAGCCATGCGGGCCGTGTTCGCGCGGCGTTTCGTTGTACATGATCTCAAAGTCGTCCGGGATCATGTCGATAGTCGGGATACCGCAGCCGGCGATGTTGCCGTGCTTATCTTCGGCGTTGTAAATCTCGCTGAGCGCGAAACCGATGCTGTGCGACAAGCCGCCGTAAGCCTGCCCGTCGACGGCAAGTTTGTTTCCGACGACGCCGACGTCCGCCGCGGCTTTGTACTTGAGCACAGTCGCTTTGCCAGTCGCCGTGTCAACTTCCGTCAGCGCGAGGTTCACCACATACATGAACTCGGCAATGTGCTCACCCTCGCCCGTGTTCGGGTTGAGCCCCATGTCGACGTCCTCGCGGCCCATCTGGTCGTAATGGCCGAGATACCTTGTGGCAATGCCTTCGCTTACCATCTCGGCATGAGTCCTGAAGCTGCCGTCCGGCTTGCGCATGGCGTCCATCAGTTTGTTCGCGGCGTCAATAGTCGCGTTGCCGGCCATGTAGTGCGAGCGGCTGGCTGCGGAGAGCCCGGTCCTCGGGGCGACTCCCGTATCGTCACGCACGAGCTTGACCTGCTTCGGGGTGAGTCCCAGCGGCGCAAGGGCTTTCAGCGTGTGCGTCAGGGTGCCTATGTCGCCGCCTTGCCCGACGTCCTGCCAGGTGTTGTAGTGGGTGACAGTCCCGTCGGGGTTCAGCTCGAGCTCGACCTCTGCGACGTCGAACTTGCCTGTCGTGCAAAGGAATCCGCCGAGGCTCAGGCCTACGCCAACGCTGCGCCCTTCTTTCTTCGCGGCTTCGGCTTCGGCTTTGAACTTGTCGTAGTGTGGCTTAATCATTTGCATAAGCGCGGGGTAGACGTTGTAATCTTTATATGGCCTGCTGTTGATAGTCGTCTCGCCCGTTTTCGCCAGGTTGTTGTAACGGAACTCCCATGCGTCGATCCCAGCCTTTTCCGCAGCCATGTCGATGAGCGCTTCGGACATCGTCGAGATTTGCGGAGCGCCGAAGCCTCTGTACGCGACCTGGAAGCCGTTGTTCGACATACCGGCGCGTGCCAGGGCTTTTATATTCGGGACGTTATACCCGTAAAACGGGACTGATACGAGGTTGGACAGCAGTATGCTCGCGACGACTGTATACGCGCCGTGGTCGAGCGCGACGTCATACTCGATGCCGGCAATCTTGCCTTCGGCGTCGCAGGCGAGGCGGCCGTTCGAGAAGGTCGCGCCGCGCTTGCCGGTCGTGTGGCTGAACTCGTCGTAGCTGAGCGTCATCGTGCACGGGACGCCGAGGTTCTGCACGGCTGTCGCGGCGAGCGAGTATGTGTTTGATGCTATCGAGTAGCCGAACGAGCCGCCAACCGGATTGAGTATCAGCCGCAGCTTGTCGGCCGGGACGCCTGTGGCTGCGGAGACCTCGCCCAGCGAATCGTGCAGGGACTGGGCTTTGCACTGGATTGTAAGAGTCCCGTCCTCCTCGTAGTATGCCTGGACGACGTCGGGCTCAATCGGCAGGTGCGGTTCATGCTGCGAGTGGAAGCTGCCTTCGACGACAAACGCGGCGTCGTCGAATATCTCCTCGGTGTCGGCGCCTTTGAGCAGCGGGAGTTCCATGTAGAAGTTCGGGAGTTCCTCCTGCAACTGGATGGCGTTGGGCGCGACGGCTTCCGGGAAGGTCATGTACGCCGGCAGCAGCTCGAAGTTCTTCTTGACCGCTTTGGCGGCCGCGCGCGCGTGCTCTTCCGAGTCCGCAGCGACGAGCGCTACGACGTCGCCCCTGCGGTTGACCGTGTCGCCGCAGATGACGGGGAAGTTCAGCATGCCGTTTGCTTTCATGCGAGGTATGATCTGCGGGACGGGCAGGCTGTTCGTGCCCTTGACGTCTTTTGCCGTCATCACCTTTATGACGCCCGGCATTTTCTCCGCTTCTGACGTGTCGATGCTGATTATTTTAGCGTGATGCACATCGGCCAGGACGACAGCGAGGTGAGCCGTGCCTTCCGGCATTTGGTGCTTTATGTCGTCGCCGTAGTCCGCGAGGCCGCAGACCTTGGCCAGCGCTGCCGGGCGCGGAAGCTCCGAGCCGTAGTACTCGCCGGTTTCCGGGTCTTTAAATGTGATTTCGTCCATGGTCGCTTCGCCGCGCATGACCTTGGCGCCCGCCATCACCGCGTCGACCAGAGGCTTGTACCCTGTGCAGCGGCAGACGTTGCGGTGCTTTTGGAACCAGTCGCGCACTTCGTCGCGCGTAGGGTTGCTGTTGCTCTGGAGCAGGCCGTACGCCGAAACGATGAATCCCGGCGTGCAGAATCCGCACTGGACGCCGCCGTAGGTTATCCACGCCTGCTGCAGCGGGTGCAGGTTCTGCGGTGTGCCAATGCCTTCGATAGTCGTGATCTCGCTGAACTCGGGAACGTTTTTCATCCTGCGCGTGCATGAACGGATGACGTCTCCGTTGAGAATGAGAGAGCAGGCTCCGCACACGCCGGTGCCGCAGCCTACTTTTGTGCCTGTTAGGCCCATTCTCCGGATTACAGTCGCGAGGCTGTCTTTCTCCGGGTCGCAGATGACAGGCCTTTCGACTCCGTTCAAGGTTAGTATGAGTCTTTTCAGCATATAATCGCCTCCTGTAAAAATATCTTCCTCTTCCCTTCGCGGCGTGGGAGCGCGTCGGGAAGTACGGTCACATTGATGGTTGCCTTTATACTTTCCGGCAAGCAGGCGCTGCGGAGCGCCTCTGCTACCGGCGCGGGGCGTATATCTCCAATGCTGCGCTGCGTGTGGATTTCGATGACTACATGGTCGTCCGCCGGCGCCGTAGTAATATCGTAGTCGCAAACCGCTCTCAGGCCCAGCAGCGCTTCGTCAAGCTCCCTTATGCTCAAGCGCGCGCCGCATGCCATTGTCACTGTGCCTGCGAGCCGCCCTTCTGTGGCAGCCAGCCGCTTGAGGTCCGAGCCGCACGCGCATCTGCCCTCGACAATCCTGGATACATCCCCTGTCTTGTACCTGATGAGGGGCATAGCCCGCCTTGTGAGCGTCGTGAATACCACCTCGCCGGAGACGCCGTCCGGCACGGGCGTTCCTTGCTCGTCCACCACCTCGAAGAGCAGGTCGTTCTCCCTGATGTGCAGCCCGCAATGCGCGTCGCAGTCTATCGCGCCGCCGAGTCCCATCTCAGTAGAGCCGTAATGCTCGTATACTTCGCAGTCCCAAATCCTTGCCAGTTCGTGTTTCACGGCTTCCGGGACGTTATCCGTGCAAAGCAGCGCGCTTCTTACTTTCGTATCGACCTTCTTCGCCTCGCAGTAACGCGCCAGCGCCAGTATTTGCACAGGCGCGCCTACGAGCGCTGCGGCGCTTTCCTTGCTCAGGGCCGAGGCGCATTCCCGCAGGTCGCCGATGGGGCCGAAGCGGACCGGTCTGACAGGGATTCTTTCGAGCGCCCGCGCTATCAGGTCGCCCACTCCTCCGCGCCGCTCGCAGGGGAGCAGGATCATCATCGCTTCACCGGGGCATGCTACAGCCGTGAGTCCGTTCGCGAAATAATCGAGTGTCAGTTCGAGGTCTTCTTCCGAGAAGAAGAGCCGCTTGGGGCTGCCTGTCGAGCCGCTTGTGCGGAGCGTGACTATCCGCGATACTTCCCCCAGAGGTGCGCAGATAAGCCCGCTTCCGATGCTTTGAATGGTTTGCGCGTCGATGGTCGGGAGTTTGCTGAGCTGCGAGAGTTCCCGCAACTCCCGGGGGTAACCGCGCTGCGCGTAGTATCGCCCTTTCTGAGCAGTTTCAAGCGTCGCGTTGAGCATTGCAAGTTGGTATTCTTGCAGGTCGCCTTTTGTGATTACCGAGATCCACTCGTCAAGCGGCGTTATTCCAATGCCGGGTGTTTGTTTAGGAGCCTTGGACAAAACTCGCGCCATCGCGTTCACCCCGGCTTCCCAGCGGTATAAAGGAGATATCGGGGGTTTATTTTTTTGATTGCCTCCCGCTCAGCGGCTGAGCATGGCGCGGCAGCCGTGCCGGAATCCATGAGCATTTGCGCGTAGTAGTCCCTGAGGGACTGCGTATGGTCTTCGGTTCCTGTGACGATATATCCAAGCGCGGCGAGGTTCTTGAGAAAGTCCTCTTCCACAAGGTGCGGGATGGTTCCCCCATCGCCGCTCGTCCCGGAGAATACGTCGGCTACCATCAGGGCGCCTCCCGGGCGAAGCACGCGCCGGGCTTCCGCGAGGGATCGCGCGCTGTCTGTGAGAGAGAGCGAGCATTCGAACATGACCGCGTCGTACGATGAGTCTGCGTGGGGCAGGCTTTCCGCTGATGCTTGCAGTATGCTCGCGCCCGGGTTGCGGGAAGCCGCTATTTCGGCTAGCTGCTCATCGGCGTCCACGCCGTCCGCCGCGTATCCGGCTGAGTTGAGCAGGTCGACGCTTCCGCCATCCCCGCAGCCGACGTCCAGCACGCGCGCTCCGGTTCTCAGGCAGTCGGGGGTTGGGCCTCGTCGGGCAGGCCTCAGGCTGCTTATGCCTGAGAGTTCAAGGAGCCTTTGCGTCAACGCGCTGCCTCCGGGGCGCGCGGGCGCGCCGAAGGTCAAGGTTTGAACCCGACGTCCGTGCAGTTAAATCCGAAGGTTTTGAATAGTTTTGCTTTTGCTGCGTCGTCGCTGAGTTTACCGGCGTCGGTGTGTTTCAGCGACTCTATCTCTTCGCACAAGTCTTGCAGCCGAGCCCCGCAATCCAGGTCGTACATGCTCGCTTCTTCAACGACTTCGAACCCGAATGGGGTGTACGGCGGGATTGTTATCAGGTTCTCCGCGACGGCGTCGAACTCGACTGTCTCATCGTTTTTGGTCTTCACGGTGCAGCGCAGCTTACCGCTCTTGACGTAGAACAGGCGGTAATCGGGGAGGAAGGCTTCCCATTTGCAGTAGAACCCGGGTTTCATGCGCAGATCCCATATCTCTTTGACGCCTTCCGTCTCATAGCGAGCTACTTTGAGCTGCATCTTTATGCCGTCGAACTCGTGTTCGCGGATGCCGTATCCGGCCGGGCGGAGTTGCTGGATCTGCTCGCGCGGCGTGTCGTTTGGCGCGGGCAGGCTGCGGAACGCGATTTGCCCGCTGTACTCGCGGAACATGCCTTTGAAGGAGAGGTCTTCGTATACGCCGGGGTAGTCGCGTATCAGGCGCTGCCAGTTTTGCGTGATGACTTGCTGGTCGATGCCCATGAAGAGGATGTTCAGTCGGCTGTTTTCTTCGACCGGGATGAACCCGTGGCCCATCCACGGCTGGATGTGGAGTATGTCTCCGGCTTCCATGACGAAGGTTCTGCCCATGCAGTTCGTGAGGAATTTCCCCTGGCTGACGAGGAATGTTTCCGTGCCCTGGTCGTGTTCGTGGTAGTCGATCGGGGTCGAGGATGGCGTGCGGAACTGCATGCAGTCCATTTCGTTCTTGAGGAGTTTCGTCACGGGGTCGAGGAACATCCTGTAGTAGATGTCTTTGCCGTCGTTGACGATAAGGCAGTCTTCCGGTTCTTCCATGCGGATCAGGTACTTGTTTTTCATGAATGTAACGCCCCTTTACCGGTTAGTTTTTGTTATTCTGTGTCTGTTCAGGTACCCACTACCTCCAGGCGTTATATTTCATTTCTATCGCTCAATGACGCGTCCATGCGTCAATTCGCGAGCGCTCCACATGATTACCTTGTATATCGAATCGAAGCCTGCTTCGATTCGAAGAGGAGCTGCGATGGAACGAGCGAGCGTTGCAGCTTGCTGTAACGCGAGTCTTAGTGTAATCCGCAGCGACGAGGTTGCGCTTACGAAATGAAATATAGCGCCTGGACGGGGTACCTGAACAGTTGCGTATTTGCCTTGCTACAGGCCGCTAACTACTGCGCCATAATGTCAATCTCGAACAGGTTGCTGCTCACAGGGATGCTGTCAACCTCTATATCATAGACGATTTCAAGATGGCCGCCGTCGTCGCGGAAGTTCTTTGTGATGCTGTGCGTATCGATGCCCATAGTGATTGAGCCGTACGGCGTTTCATATAAGAAATGATGCTTTTGATCTTCCGAGAAGACCATGTCGCTGTTTGTGTTGCTCCCGCGTCGTAAAATGATGCGGTCAGGCTCGATGTTGAACGTGGTGAACAAGCCGTTTATCCCGGTCAGGTCGCTCTCTTCATAACTGAACGTAGTCAACCCTTTGCTCCTGGTGTAGATGCCGTCCGTCATCAGTTCAAAGCCGCCCGGGTTTTCGTCGCCCAGGGATATCAGCGAACCTTTTATTGATATTGTCACATTTTTCTTCATAATAAAGTCTATTCCTCATAATCACAATCTATCCGTTTCTTCTTCATTCCAATGCAATCTGTTGAACCATGCCGCGTATGTCCGATTCCAGGAACCTGGAGGCGAGTTCTTCAAACCCGTCCGTAGCGTCTGTGACATAGTATCGGGTCGAGCCGCCCTCGTCCCGCCCGGACAGCATATCCTTTGCGGAGAGGTCGCCCGCCACAAGTTTAGCAGTTTCCGCTCCCGAGTCGATCAGCGCGACCTGCGGCCCCATGACTTTTGAAATCACCCCACGCAGGAGCGGGTAGTGCGTGCATCCGAGAATAAGTGTATCGATGCCGGCCGAACGCAGGTTGCGCAAGTAACGCTCCGCTATGGCAAGCGCCGCTACGTCGTCTTCTTCAATCGCGCCATCCTCGACGAGCGGCACGAACAGCGGGCATGGAGCCGAAAAAACTGTGAAGTCCGGTGAGATACGCATTAACGCGCTTTCGTACGCTCCGCTGCCAATCGTCGCTTTTGTGCCGATGACGCCAATCCTGCCGCACCCGGTCTGCGAGGCTGCCGCTTTTGCCGGTGTGCTGACTGCTTCATAAACCGGCATGGCATAGCTGCCCGCCAGGACATCATAAGCCGAGGAAGAGGCGGTATTGCAGGCTATGACCATTGCCTTGATGCCGTGCCCGGCGAGGAAAGACGCTGCCTGGCAGGAGTATTTGACTATCGTTTCCTTTGACCGGGACCCGTAGGGGACTCTGCCTGTATCGCCAAGGTAGATGATGTCTTCGCCCGGCATGAGTTCCGAGAGCTTCTTTACTGTCGTCAGTCCGCCGAGCCCCGAGTCGAAGACTCCGATCGGCCGTTTATCCATTGCCACTACTCATCTTGTTCACACATTTCCCACAAAAACATTTTCCAGATGCCTCAGGGCTTCTTCCCGGAGTTTAAACAATCTCTCCGCCTGAGTCGCCTGCTTATCGGCATACCGGTAACGTGGAAAGAATCGCGTCAGGTGGAGAGGTATGGAAGGGTCGACGCTGGACAGCCATCTTGACAACTCGCCGACGTCATCTTCATTTTCGCCCGGTATTACCAAGGTCGTCACTTCGACATGGCAGCGGTTTGCGCAAAGTTCAATCGATCCCTTGACCGTTTCCAGAGCTCTGCCGTCGCCGAGGCCGGCGTAGAACCTGCTAGTGAATCCTTTCAGGTCTATATTGACTGCGTCGATAAGCGGAAGGATTGCTTCAAGAGGTTCGCGGTTAATGAAGCCATTGGTGACGAGCACGTTATACAGCCCGACTTCATGCACGAGCCTTGCGCAGTCATGGACGAACTCGTAGCCGATCAGGGGTTCGTTGTATGTGAACGCGACGCCGGTGTTTCCTTCCGGAATCGCTTCCACCGCCAGGCGCGTGACTTCGTCCGGGGTTATGGCTTTGCCCGCGCGGGCGGGATCTCCGTATTCGATCGAGATTTCGTAGTTCTGGCAGAAAGGGCATCGCAGGTTGCAGCCGAAACCTCCCAGGGAGAGGATACGGGAGCCGGGGCAGAACATATATAGAGGCTTTTTCTCTATGGGGTCGAGCGCTATGGAAGATACTACGCCGTAACCGGCGGCGATAAGGGAGCCGTGCCGGTTCTCGCGAACCCCGCAAAAGCCTTTCGCGTCATGTTGTATCAGGCACTCGCGCGGGCATAGTCCGCAGCGTGCAGCTCCGTTTGCCTCCGTGTGCCAGAAGAGCGCCTCGTGACTGTCATTCATGCCGGATCACTTCAAAACGCTCAAGGGTTACAGGGGAGTCCCCGGTGATGCCTGCTTTACTTCTGGCGATGGAGATTTGGTCTTCGACCGTGTCGACGCCGTCAAGGTTCGGCAGCAGAAGACCTCGCCTGTTGCCCCGCGAGACGATAACGCCATAGCGTTTCACATCGAGCGCTTCCGGGCCGTGCACTGCTTCGGGGGGCAGCAGCACGTCAACTTTATATGTAAGGTGAGGCAGTTCGTCCGCGGTGACAGGGTCAAAACGCGTATCGTGAAGGCCTGCCGAGACTGCGTTTTGAATGATCTCCTGAGCTATGGCGGCTGTGGTGGGGGCGATTGTCCCTATGCAGCCCCTCAGGCGGCCGTTCTTGTACAGCGACACGAACACGCCCGCCTTGTCGTCCAGCAGCTCGCGCGGCAGGCCATCCGGCATCTTGAGGGTCCCTCCGGTTGTGACTTTATACTCAAGCGAGCTGCGCGCAAGGGCGCGGTACTCATCTTCGCCTTGCCTGCGTTCTTCAGCTTCCTTGAGAGCGGCGGCTTCGTACTGCTCCAGGCAGCGACGGCTCTCGTCCGCTCCCGCAGGAGCGACGGAAGCAATGGCATAGCCGACGCCGAACGGGCCTTCGTAGGATAGCAGCCTGGCCTTTACAGCCATTCGGTCGTAGCACCCGGCAAGCGTCATCAGCGAGTTGTAGCCGCACTCTGCGGCCCGTTCCCTCAAGCTGTCGGGTATGTTCATCAACGAGAGGAAGTCCCCCCCCGAAAGCGCATCCGCGACCGCAGCGTCGAACTCGGGGCCTTCCGCGGCGTAACCATACGGCCCGTCGCTTGTGAGCTTGTGCGACAGGTCGCTCGAAGCTATGAGGACGACTCTGCGGCCTGTGCTGTCCGCCGCGCCGCTTATTACCTTGCCAAGCCTGTAATGCGCGGCAGGTTCCATGCCCGACTGGGATATGCGAACCGTCAGATAATCGTTGCAGCGGCGGTTTATGAACCACATAGGCACCGTTACCCCGTGGTCGAGGGAGGCGTCCCGTTCTCCTGCATGGCCGGCGGGGATGCCCTCGCCGGCTGCAAGGCGGATTATTTCGGCCGCAAGGAGCTCGTCATAACGGGCGTCCAGGATAGTCTTGCTGTCGTTGTACCGGGCGAAACCGCCGGTAGCGGACGAACCCGGCGATATATGGAAATAGTCCGCGTACATCACGTTGTGCGGGGTGATGAAGACAATCGTATCCGGCGCGAGGCCGGCTATCTCCTTCGCGGCTTCGTCAAAAGAGTCGAGCGTTTTTTGAATCCCGGACTCCTGGCCGCGCCCGACGCCGGGTATGGCGAGCGGCGGATGGGGGAGCGCATAGGCGCCAATTATCGGCATAGTTGAATCATACCCTTCGAGTCAGCCAGTACGCGCTTGCGATAGCGTCGCCGATGACTCCCGGTTTTTCAGCGTCCCCGATGATATATGTCTCGGGGATGATCTCGCTAAGCGCCGCGATCGCGGCTTTGTCCGGGCTTACGCCGAACGCGGCCACAGCGGTGTCGCAGCTCAGAGTGACGTTCTTTCCGGCTGCGTTTTTCACGATTACTGCGCCCTCTTTGAACTCCTCTACCGTGCATTCGGGCATTAGCTTTACTTTGTTCTCCTGCAAAAGCCTTGCGAGAGTCGGCTTGCTGAAATGCACGAGATCGTCATAGAACCTCTCCTCGGGCAGCATGTCGACGAGCGTCACAACCTTGCCCTCCATGGCGAGCTGCAGCGCGCACTCGGTGCCGGAGAGCCCGGCGCCGCATACGACGACTTTTCCCCCCGTCGCTGCGTCGCCCCTGTCGACTGCGGAAACGTCCACGACCCCGGGTCCGCCGGAACCTTTAATACCCGGCATGACCGGTTTCGCGCCAACCGCAATCACGAGCGCGTCTGGGGACTCTATCTTGACGGTATCTGCGTTCACTTCAACTCCGGTCACTATCCTGGCTCCGCTTTCGATTGTTTTGCGGACCGTATACTCGAAGTATCTGCGGAAGCCGGCCTTGAAGCTCAGGGAAGAGGCCTCGTGCATACGCCCGCCGAGCTTGTCGCCTTTTTCGTAGAGCACGACTTCATGGCCTCTTTCGGCTATGTACTGGGCGGCGGCCATGCCGCCGGGTCCCGCCCCGACTATCATGACTTTTTTCTTCTTCAGCGCGGGGACGGGCGTAAGGTTGCGGTACTCCCACCCGAGCGTGGGATTGACGGCGCAGCCTGCCAGGTGGTTCCCGTTGTTGACCCCTCTGAGGCAGTACATGCAGCGCATGCAGGGGCGAATATCCTTTTCCAGCCCGCGCGCGCCTTTGTTTACGTAATCGCCGTCCGCCATGAGGGCTTTTGCCATGGCTACGATGTCTGCCTTGCCTGTTTTTATTATCTCCTCGGCGTGTTCAAGCGTCGATATCCCCCCGCAGACGGAGACGGCGAGCGAAGGTATAGCTTCCTTGAAAGCGGCGGCGTACTCCACGTTCACACCCTCGGGGATATAGTAGCCGGGCATGTTGTAGCTGAATGCCTCTCCGTACATGAGGTTGCCCGCAGAGACGACTATCATGTCGATATATTTCGATGCTTCTTTAAGGAAGCGGATTCGCTCGTCAAGGGTGGTGCCGCCGGGCAAGTGCTCGTTGCCGACGACGCGCATCTCCAGCGGCATACGCCCGTTTACGGCGCCATGCGCGGCTTCGAGCAGCTCAAGCGGGAAGCGCCAGCGGTTCTTTTCAGACCCGCCGTATTTATCGCCGCGCTGATTCCACAAGGTCGAGAGAAAACCTGACATGAGGTTCCCGTGCGCATAGTGGATCATCGCCATGTCGAAGAAGGAGCGCGCGCAGCGGTTGAGCGCGGCTACGAAGTCGTCTATGACTTTAAGCATTTCCGGGCGGGTGATTTCCCTGAGCCTTTTCGGGTCGTGATACGGCTCGACGACGGAGGCGACCCAGCCCATTTCGCCTTCGGGCAGAGTCAGCGCGCCCCACTGTCCTCCGTGGATCAGCTCTGCGGACAGCTTGCAGTCGTACCTGTGCAGTTCTTCGGCCATCATAGTCAGGCCTGCCACGTCCTCGTCCTTTGTTGCCGAGAGGCAGCCGAAGAAGTCGCGCGCTTCATTGAAGTTGACCGGAGTAGATCCGATCGTTACGAGGGCCGCGCCTGTCCTGGCTTGCCCGCTGACGAATTCCAGCAGTTGGTGCGTTACTTCGCCGGATTTGTATCCGGCGTGGTTTGTCACTATTGGGGAGTACTGGATCCGGTTTTTAAGTGTCATGTTGCCGACCTGGATAGGCTGGTACACATGCGGAAACTTGTTGAGCGGCATGATTAAACCTCCTCGATCATTTGGTTTGTCGGGCAAACCATTATATCCAGTTTTTGATCCCGACGGTACCCGGGTCATATTCGAGAGCCGCGCATTCATCGGCGCTCAGCTTCATGTAGTCTACGGCAATGCCCGCAGCCTCGGTGACGATGCGGATGCAGTTTGGCCTCGTTTGAGGGTCGTGGTATCCATCGGGGAACTTGTCGATGATCTCCCCGCACAGGCCGCTGCCCGCGACTTTCACGAAATCCTTGGCCAGGTTGTGGTACCTTTTGTAGAGGGTTTCCTTGAGTTCCATCCTGTTTGTCGTGGAAGCGGGGGCTTTCCTGCCGTGGGCGATGCCGTTGGCGAGTATACCGGCGGCCAGCGCTCCGCACGTGAAGCCGGCGCCGCCAATGCCTCCTCCGAAGCCTGTCGCGTAAGAGACTGCAGAGAGGTCGAGTTGCCCGCTTATGGCTCCGCTGCGGATCAGCGCTTCGAAAACCGACTCGGAGCAGTTCATGCTCCGGTTGTTGATGTTGTCAGCCGCGTACTCGACAGCGAGCTTTCGTATTTCGTCCCAGTCTTTTTGCATATCATTCCTATCCGGTGTCTGTTCAGGTACCCTGGACGGGGCGCCTGAACAGCCCCTAACAGTCTTATTTTTTTCGAGCTGCTCACATACCGAGGTACGCCTGCCTGATATAGTCGTCCTCGAGCAGGGTGTGGCCTTCCCCCTCTTTAACTATCCTGCCGTTTTCGATCACATAGGCATAATCCGCTATTTCCAGCGTCTGGTGCACGTTTTGCTCGACGAGGAACACCGTGATGCCTTCGCTGTGGAGCTGCTTTACGACCTGAAATACAGCTTGCGCCATAACAGGGGAGAGGCCGTATGAGAGCTCGTCGAAAAGGCACAGCGTCGGGTTCGACATGAGAGCGCGGCCCATTGCGAGCATCTGCCGCTCCCCGCCGCTCATCGTTTTAGCAAGCTGCTTTTTGCGCTCTTCGAGAATCGGGAAAAGCTTGTACATGCGATCGAGGCCTTCTTTGCGGCTCGACCAGAACTTTCGGTGGTAGGCGCCCATCTCAAGGTTCTCTTTGATCGTCATGTCCGGGTACAAGCGCCCGCCTTCGGGCAGGTAGGATATGCCTTTCTCGATGATCTTGTCGGAGGAAAGGTTATCGATGCGCTCGCCGTTGAAGGCTATCTCTCCGGACGTAGGCTTGAGCAGGCCGGTGATGGTGTTGAGAAGCGTCGATTTACCCGCCCCGTTCGCGCCGAGCAGCGCCACTATGCTGCCTTCGGTTATAGACAGGTTGACGTCCCAGAGCACCTGCATCTTGCCGTAGCTGACATTAACGCCTTTTACTTCAAGCGTTGCCATAATCAAACTTCCTCCCCGAGATACACCTCTATTACCTGGGGGTTCTTGGATATCTCGTCGGGCGCGCCTTCGGCGATTAGCTCGCCGTGGTGCAGCACTATAATGCGGTCGCAAATAGTCATTATCGCTTTCATCACATGCTCAATCATGAGCACGGTCACGCCGCTGTCGCGGATCTCCCTGACGAGCGACATCGTTTCGTCTACTTCCGCGGGGTCAAGCCCTGCCATTAGCTCGTCGAGCATGAGCGCTTCCGGTTGAGTGGCGAGGGCCCGTGTAACTTCCAGGCGCTTTTGGAGCGGCAGGGGCATGTCGTTGACGGCAATATTCGCAAACTTGTCCATACCGGTAAAACGCATGGTCTCGTCTGTGATCCTCTCCGCTTCCGCGTAGCTCACGCCTTTCTTGCCAAACAGCGCGCTCATACGAACATTCTCGCGGACCGGGAAATCAGGGAAGTTCTGCGCGGCTTGAAAAGTGCGCGCAAGGCCCAGTTTGCAGATGCGATCGGGGCTGAGCTTGTTTATCTGCCTTCCGTTGAGTGTTATCTCGCCCTCGTCGGTTTTGTGGTAGGCCGATATGCAGTTGAAAAGAGTAGTCTTTCCGGCGCCGTTCGGGCCGATTAGCCCGAGAATCTCGCCCTTGCGCAGATCGAAGTCGACTTTGTTGACGGCGGTCATGCCGCCAAATCGCTTTGTGACGCCGCGACCTTGGATAACGCTCTCGTAATCAGGCATCTTCCGGCACCTCCTGAGCGCGTTTTCGCCGCTTGGCGATGAGGGTTTCTATTGTGCCGAACAGGCCTTTCGGCATAGCCAGAATGACAATCACCATCACAGCTCCGAAGATAATCATGTCCCCTACGACGATCTGCCGGCCGAAAATCATAATCTCGTCCGGTTTGCGCAGCAGGTAATCCTGAAGCACGAAAAATATAACAGAACCTACTATTGGCCCGTATGTGCTTGCCATGCCGCCGAAGATCGCCATCAAGACCGGGAAGAAACTGTAGTTCAGCCCGAACGCAGTATCCGGGTCGATATATCCCGCTTTCGTGCACATTATCGCGCCAACCGCTCCCACAGGCGCTGCGCTCAGCGCGAACGCCAGGACTTTTGATTTTGTCGTGCTCACTCCAAGATGCTGCGCGCTGTCCTCGTTTTGCCCTATGCATTTGAGCGACAGCCCGAATTTCGATTTATTAAGGAGCAGCATCGCGATAACTGTTATGGCAAACAGCACCAGCAAGGAGTAGAAAACGGTGATGTTGTCATAGGGCTTAACCATGCGCCCCTTAGTCCGCGTAACTGTACCCTCGTACCAGTGGAAGAACTTGTTGAGGAACAGCGTAAGCCCGAATGTGAAGATGGTGAAGTAGATGCCGCGCAGCCTCAGCGTGACGATCCCGATGACGATCCCGACGCAAAAAGCGAATGCGGCTGCGAGAATCATGTTCGTCCATAAGGGAAGCTCCCTGCCCAAAATAGCCTGCAAGTACATCCCCACGCCGTAGAATGAGGCGGTCGCCAGCGAGACATAGCCGGCCTTGCCGGAAAAGAACGACCATGAGAGGGACATAATGCAGTAAGCCATAATCCAGGACAGGAAGAGCGGCGTATATACGTCCGACGAGACCTTCGGCACAAAGGCCAAGGCCAGCGCCGCTGCTATTATGCAGCCGGACTGCACCTTTGAGCCGGTGGCGTCCCAGAATGTTTTTTTGATTAAGTTCAAGCCTTCACCTCCCCAGCAGGCCCTTTGGCCTGATGATCAGAAGCAGTAGTATAATCAGGTAGAAAGCCGATATCATAAATACGGAGTCGATAAAGTGGCTCACGGCATAGCCGACGACGCCCAGTATGAAGCCGCCCAGAATCGCTCCCTTGACGCTGCCGAGCCCGCCAAGCACCACTATGATTATCGCTATCGTCGTATAGCCAAGGCCCGATGTGCTCGAAAACTGATCCTTCATGCTCATAAGCACGCCGGCGCACGCCGCCAGCACGCCGCCAATCGCGAAGCACAGCGCCATGATCCGGTTGATCTTGACTCCGTGCAGCGACGCAGCCTGCGAATCCTGCGCTGCGGCGCGGATTGACTTGCCGAGCCGTGTGCTCGAAAGGAAGAATGTATATATAACGCAGATGATAATCGCAATCAGCATGACAAACAACCCGGCGGCCGCGAAGCCGACGCCGCCGATGTTGACGCTTGTCATCATAAAGGGGTAGCGCATCGGGGCTGAGCCGATGTTTGTCTGGATAAGGCTTTGGACGATGAGATAGATTCCGAATGATATGAGGATAGCGTTGCCCTCAAAAACTCCCATGTTGGGGGACATCCTGCCCGCGCGCCGGTATATGGTGATATGGAGCAGGTAAGATATGATGAATACGATGGGGCAGGCGATCGCAAGCGCCGCCAGCGGATGCAAGCCCGTCCTGGATTGCAGCATATATGTTGTGACTGCGGCGATAACGATGAACTCGCCATGAGAGATGTTGAGGATGCGCACGACGCCGTACTGCGTGCTCATGCCCATTGCCATGAGCGCATAGGCGCTGCCCTGTATGCATCCGTTGATGAGGATCAAAAGAAATGTGTTCATAGTACAAATTCCTTATGGTAGTCGTTTGAAAACCGGGGGTGGGATTCAAACTCCACCCCCGCCTGCTCCCGGGAACCTCATCGAAAGGTTCCCGGGAGATTGAGTCGCTGCAAGGTTTAGCCGCCGGCGTTCCAATGAGGCTTGGGAATGATCGGGTCGGCAGTCCTGCGGCCATCGGCGTCGATGACTTCCGCTACGCCGTTTTGCCACTGGCCGACGTTGCCGAGATAGTACTCGTCGGTGAGGATGTTGTTCTTGAACTTGAGCTGCGGGTGCATGACTGTGTCGAAAGTCGCCGATTCCACGTATTTGACCAGCGTCTCGTTATTGATCATGCCGTTCGCGTCAAGCTCTCCCGCGTTCTCGACTGCCTGCTGGAGAATCTCCATCACGGAGTAGTAGCAGATATGCCCCCACCAATCCTGGTACACGGAGCCGTCCGGGTTGAAGGAGCCGTCCGCGTTCTTCCAGAAGGAGCCTTCATCCGTCCAGTACTTGCGGAAATGCTCGCTGTATGCCTTGGCGCGGTCGCTGCTCTTCTCGTTCCAGGCGCCCCAGCCAATCAGGCCTTCGAGAGCAAGGTTCGTCGGGTCGCCGAAAGCGAACAGCCCGAAGAAGTCGTATGTGCCGCCCGGCCCTACGAGGTATACATCGGGGTTGTAGTCAAGCTGAACCGCAGCGGCGGCGATCGGAATCGACTGCTGCGGGTAGGTGTAGCTCAGGAATACCTGCGCGCCGCTCGACTTCGCCCTGTTGATGATGGCGTCCGCGATGAAGTCGCTTGGGTCGACGGGCTCGCTGCCCTTGACTTCGATGCCGACGTCCTTGAGCGCTCTTTCTGTCGCGCTCCAGTATTCAATGCCGTGCAGGTCGTCGATGTAGGCGCAGTATACGGAGGTAAGGCCTTCCTCTTTGAGGATTTTGACGAGGGCGGGAACCTGGGTCTCGGAGTAGCTGAGTATGGAGAAGGTGTTGACGCTGCCGTAGTCCTTCCTCATGTCGTTGAACTGCTCGGCGAGTTCCAGCGCGCCGCCTTCAGCGGCGAGCAGGAGATACCCGTACTTCTGAGCCAGGGGCGCGCAGGCGAACAGCCTTGCCGTCCCCTCGGGGCCGAGGATAAGGTCGGGTTTCTCGCTGGAAACCATCTGCTCGAAGAGCCTTGTCGTCTGATCCATGTTCGAGGCGTCGTCATAGACTTTGATCTCGACTTTTACCTTGCGGTCAAGTGACTTGACGTAGAGTCCGCCGTCCTTGTTGATTTCGTCTTCCCACATGCGATACTGCGGGCCGAAAGCAGTCTGGTCGAAGATTGCCTCGTCGCCCGTCAGAGGCCTGACGGCGCGGATTGTGATGACATCCTTCTGCATGTCCTTCTGGTAGCCTTTCTCCACGAGGTCCCCGCTGCCGCTGGGGCTCGCCGCGGGGCTTCCGCTGGAGCTTGCCGAGGTGCTTGCGCTCGGCGTTTCGTCTTTCTTGTCGCAACCTGCGAAGATTGCAAAGGCCAGCACTAATGCGAGTAACAGGGCGATCCATTTCTTCTTCAATTATTTTTCCTCCTACCGGTAGATGTGTATTTCGGGCTCCAAGCCAAGGCTCCTTTGGTGCCCTTTAGGTGTGATTCTACAACAAAAAAAGAGCCTCGTCAATACACATTTGGTGGTAGATTAACTATCGTTCATTGACATTTTTTCCAGTCTAATCTACAATGGTGAAAAAGTTTGAAAGGAGACCGGAACATGAGCAAGTCATTAGTTGAATACGGTATAGACGGCAAAGTAGCCATAGTCACCGGAGCCGGCAGCGGTATCGGCAAAGAAACAGCTATCCAACTGGCGAAAATGGGAGCCCGTGTCGCGCTGTTCGGGCGGAGGCTGTCGACAGTCAGCGAAACGGAGAAGGAGATTCAAAGCTTTTCGGGCGAAGTCATCGCGCTTGAATGCGACGTCAGTTCCGAAGCGGCTGTAGACGCTGCAGTCAAGAAGGTCGCGGATACGTTCGGCGGCATAGACATACTTGTCAACAATGCCGGCATTGAAGTGGACAGGGTAGAAGGGCAGATGGGCGGAGATATGTTTATGACGACGCCCGTCGAGCAGTACCACAAGGTGCTTGACACGAACCTGATCGGGCACTACAACACAATGAAAGCATGCGTCCCATACATGGTCGAGAAAAAGTACGGGCGGATCGTCAACGTAAGCTCGGTGACAGCGTTCAGCGGAGGGGTAGGCACCGCCGCGTATGTGGCCTCAAAGGCCGGCAGCATTGTCCAAACCAAGGCGTTCGCCAGGAAGTTCGGGCCGGATGGCATAACGGTCAACTGCGTCGCGCCCGGAATGGTGGAAACGCCCATGCACACCACGACCCCGAAAGAGCACTTTGAGATGGCGGCCAGGGGCAGCTTGTTCAGAAGGGTCGCCCAGCCGATAGACATCGCGCGGATAATTCTGTTCCTTGCGCAGGAGAACCTGTTTATGACAGGCGAAACGCTCTGCGACAACGGCGGGGGAATGGGCCGGTAACGCATGGTAAACTGTTCAGGTGCCCCCTGGAGGTAGAGGGTACCTGAACAGACACATATTTCATAAGAAAGGAATGAGTTTAGCATGAAATGCAGGACAGCAATAGCGGAAAAAATGGGCGACCCTTTTGTCGTCGAGGAAGTCGAACTGGCCGAACCGGGAGCGCAAGAAGTGCGCCTCAAAGTTATGACATGCACAATCTGCCACAGCGACATACACGGCGTCAGGGGGGAACACGGCCCCTATGAAGGCTGCGCGACCGCCGGCCACGAAATCGCGGGGATAGTCGACTCCGTCGGGAGCGGCGTGACATACGTAAAGCCCGGCGACAGAGTGTTGTGCGGCGTCGTAAGAGCAGGATGCGGCGTATGCGATAACTGCATGCGGGGCAGATCGTGGTTCTGCGAGAACCTGCCATCGTTCGGGTTCAGGCAGCCCGGGCCGTACACGCGGGCAAACGGCAAGGTGCCGATACAGACCAACGCCGGCGCGACAGGATTTTCCGAGTACACTAACTGCCATGAATCGTTCCTGTGCAAAATAGACGACGACATCCCGTTCGCCGTTGCCTCGGCGATGGCATGCGGGTTCATAACCGGTTTCGGCGCGATACTCAACCGCTGCCAGGTCAAGCCGGGCGAGAGCGTCGCCATTATCGGCAGCGGCGGCGTAGGGCTGTCGGCTGTGCAGGGCGCGCGCGTTTCGGGTGCATGCCCGATAATCGCAATAGATATTGTCGAAAGCAAACTGGAACTGGCAAAAAAATGCGGAGCGACGCACACTGTCGACTCCAAGAGCGTCGACGCCGTAAAGGCAGTCAGGGAGATTTGCAAATACGGAGCGGACCACACGCTCATAGCGGTAGCCGGCAAAGGCATCAAGCGCCAGGCATGGGACATGACCGCCCCGTGGGGGGAAGCCGTGATTATTGGGCACGGGCGGCGTGAAGAAGAGATGATGGACGAGTTTTGCGCAATGGACTTCCTGCAGGGTAAGAGGTTCACCGGCAGCGTAATGGGCGCCGTGACGCTGCGCCGCGATATCGCGAAGTACAGCGAGTTCTACCGCAGGGGTATCATCGATATCGACTGCATGCTGACGAATAGGTTCTCCCTCGATCAAATCAACGATGCTTTCTACGACGCCGAGCACGGCGCGCTAAAGAACATCGTCGTCATCGGCGGAGAGAAGTAGCATCGCCTGAACGGGGTACCTGAACAACACTATTGACCTGTGACGGACCAGCCTTCCAGCGGCAGCCTGCGCATTGCGCCGAAAATCCTCGCAGCGACTCCGGGATAGGCCTCGCCGAGCGATTTCAGCAGCGTCTTCATATCTTCACGCTTGCTCGCCCCGTTCATAGGGCAGGGGTTCTCCATAACGGGCAGCTTATACCTGCGGGCCACATCGGCAATCGCCGCCTCGCCCGCGTAAAGCAGGGGGCGTATCTGCGTCACCCCCGCCCTGCTCATGTATGTGACAGGCCTGAAACACGACACGCGCCCCTCGTAAATCAAAGAAAGCAGGAAAGTCTCAATCGCGTCGTCCATATGATGGGCAAGGGCGATTTTCCTGACGCCAAGCGCTGCGATCGTGTCATGCAGAGCGCCGCGCCTCATCTTTGAACACAGCGCGCAGGGATTCTTCTCCTTCCTCGTCTGAAAGATAACGCGCGCGAAATCACGCTTTTCGACAGTATACGGCACATCGAGTTCATTACACAGTTTTTCGATGCGCGAGTAATCCGCGCCGCCAAAACCCATGTCGAGCGAGACAGCGCGCAGCTTAAATCGCGCCGGGTGGAAGCGCCGCAGATTAGCAAGCGCGCATAGCAGCGCGAGCGAGTCCTTGCCCCCGGATACGCCTACTGCGACGGTCTCTTCGCGGCTTATCATGCCGTAATCGTCCACGCACCGGCGGACCAGGCCTGTGAACTTGTTCATAAAGCTAAACCTTTCTTGAAAAATTGTGTTGACACAGGCTGTTTCATGTGGTATATCTGTAAGGCTTGAAATCATTTATTATTTTAAAGGAATGGTCATAAGAATGTCAACGACACTCGCAAAAAAGGAAACAGTCACGCGCAAGTGGTATATACTGGACGCTGCGGGCGTACCGCTTGGCCGCACTGCGGCGCGGGCCGCCGTCTTGCTGCGCGGCAAGCATAAACCCGATTATACGCCCAATGTCGACTGCGGGGATTTCGTCATTATCCTCAACGCGGCGGACGCAGTCCTGACAGGCAAGAAGCTGGATCAGAAGTACTATCGCAGGCACAGCGGCTGGGTAGGCGGTCTCAAAGAGACAAAATACAGGCATCTCATGGAAAGAAAGCCTGATTTCGCAATGACTCACGCCGTGCGCGGCATGCTGGCGAAGAACATCCTCGACCGCGGGGCGCTTAAGCGACTGCGCGTGTTCAACGGCTCTGAGCATAAGCATGAAGCGCAGAAGCCCGAAGTCTGGGCGCAAGGGTAAGGAGGTGTATTGATGTATACAAGCAAGAAACCTTACCTGTACGGCACAGGCAGAAGGAAGTCCTCGGTGGCCAGGGTTTACCTGTATCAAGGCGGGACCGGCGCGATCACAATCAACGGGCGCGACATTGACGACTACTTCGGGCTTGAAACGCTAAAGTACATAGTCCGCCAGCCCCTCAACGCAACCGATACGACGGCAAAAGTCGATATCGAAGCTACGGTCAAAGGCGGGGGAGTGACAGGGCAGGCCGGCGCGGTGCGCCACGGCATATCCCGCGCTTTGCTCCTGGTTGACGACGGCTACAGGGCAACGCTTAAAGACGCGGGCTTCCTTACGAGAGACCCGAGGATGAAAGAGCGAAAGAAATACGGCCTGAAAGCCGCCAGGCGGGCGCCTCAATTCTCCAAGAGATAACAATCCGCTAAAAGAACCCCCGGGTTCTTTTAGTTTTTTAACTGTTCTACTTAGCTGTATTTAACCGAAAAACGCGCAAAATAGGTGGAAAGAGGCGGTGCACTTTTTGGTGACACGCAGCACTAAAGCCAAGTCGATAATAGCGGGAGCCGTCGCTGCGGCGCTCCTGCTCTCGCTTGTGCCGCTGCTGCTCGCGGCCCCCTACGCAAGGCCGTCGACAGACGACTACTCGTTCGGGGAAGGCCTGCGCAACGACGGCCTCCGGGGCCTGCTGAACACAGTGACGAGCTACTACAGGAGCTGGCAGGGCTCCTTTACCGGGACTCTGCTGATGTCGCTGCAGCCTGCGGCCGTGTTTGGAGCGCAAGCCTACGGATCGACAGGCTTCATACTCATCGGATTGCTGCTGGCATCGCTTTTCGCGCTCGTATTCGCCGCGCTGAGACAGACGGCTTCAACGGGCGAGAGGATCATCATAGCTTCCGCTGCGGCATACGCAGCGATCCAGTGGGCGCCTTTCGTGCCGCATGCATTTTTCTGGTGGAACGGCGCGATATACTACACAGGCTCGTTTTGCCTGTCTTTGTTCATGTTCACGGCGATGATACGCCTGAAAAGCGAAAGCAGGGGATTCATACCGCGTGCCGCAGCTATCTGCGTAAGCGGCTTCCTGCTGGGCGGCGTGAACTATGTGACGGCGCTGCTGAACCTGCTTGTCTGTATTACCGCCTCCGCGCTGATGCTGCTGCCGCGATTCAATGTGAGCAGGCGGCGCAAAGCGGCGCAGGCGGTATTCTCGCTTGCTGTGCTGGCCGGGCTCTTAGTAAGCGCGCTTGCGCCCGGCAACGCCGTGAGGGAAGCGCAGTATAGCGGCGCGCCTGTGTTCGAGACGGTGCGCCTATCCCTGGAGCAAGCCGCAAACGACGTCGCGAGCTTCAGCCGCCCCGAGCTGTACCTGCTCGCCGCCGCGCTGATACCGCTGTTCTTCCGCGCCGCAGGGAAGATGCGGTTCAAGTTCCCGCTGCCTGCTATTGTACCCGTTTACTCCTTCCTGCTCTTTGCCGCGCAAAACGCTCCGGTAATATTCGCGACAGGGTCGCGCGCGGTCGGGGAGGGGCGGGTAACGAACATCATCTATTACTCATTTGTGCTTTTATTGCTTGCAAACATATTTTACCTGTGCGGGTACGTCGCAGGGCTGCTCAATAGGCGCAACACCCTGGTGAGAGCGCCCGCTGCGTTAGCGGCAGTCATGCCCGCTGCGTTCATAATACTCTCTGTTTTCTCGTTCGGAGCTACCGCTTCGGGGATAAGCATAGCGGATCTGAGGGATGGGCTGCCGCAAAAGTCAGCCGAAGCTTTCGACCGCCAATACGAAGTCCTCATGGATGGCAGCGCGGATATCGCGCTGATACCGTATAACGAGGTGAAGACGAGCATTTTCGACTTGCCGCGCAACAGCGCTGACCCTACCGCCTGGTTCAATGTCGCGACAGCCCATTATTACGGGAAGAAACTCGTCAGCGCTTATCCGGAGGGATTTGACCCCGCAAGCTACGCGCCGCCTGTGATTGAGCCGGTGCTGCTGACCCTGCTCGTGGGCAAGGGGGATTCCGCACAAGAGATTCACGTGAACAGCTATCAGGGTCGCATGCCACTGATAGTAGTGTCAAATGAACTGAAAGGGACGCCGTACCAGTTCAGAGCCGATATTCAGGGTGTCCGCATATTGGTTGAGCGCAACCGGCCCGAAAGTAAACCCGCCCCCCCTGCTGCAGACGGTGGCGAGTTGAGAGCTGTTTATAAGTACGACGTCGACGCGAATGGCGTGAAACTCTACCTTTCAGGGTTTGAGATAAATGGGGAGCCGTCTTTCAGAGTCGCGCAGCTCGCGCAGATCCTCGGGACGGATGTAGTGATTAAATAACGCGCCATGCGATTTTTGCAGCGGCCATAGCGCATGGCACAATGATACAAGTGAGGTAAGCGATGATAACCACTTTTGAGGCTCGAGGCACGTGCACGAGGGAGATCAGAGTTGATGCGGAGGACGGCGTCGTGAAGAGCGTCCAATTCATCGGCGGCTGCGACGGAAACCTCCAGGGTATCTCCAGGCTCGTGGAAGGAATGGAGGTAAGCAAGGTAATAGAGCTGCTTAAAGGCATAAGGTGCGGCAGAAAGCCCACATCCTGCCCCGACCAGCTCGCCGCCGCTCTAGGAGCCTTGGACAAAACTCCCGCCATTATCTAGAGTCGGCGCAGCCGGCTTTGCACCGCCTCTTTCCACCTGTTTTGCGCGTTTTTCGGTTAAATACAACCAAGTATTCGCCCCCGCTGAACTTGTTCAGCGTAAACCCTGCAAAACAGGCGAAAACAATCGGCACTTATCTAAT
>WRJQ01000007.1 GCA_009778485.1 Oscillospiraceae bacterium | reverse complement strand
CGTCCGTGAACGGGAATGGCTTCGGCTCTCCGCCATCCGGGTCGTCTTCTGCTTTTACTGTCAGCGTGAATGTCAGCGTGGCGGCGGGGTCGGCGCCGTTCTCCGCTTTGAGTATGACGCGGTAGGTTCCCGGCACAATCCCCGCTGCTATGTCGAGCTTCTTAGATGAGCCATTCCATGTTATGTCGGGGGAGTCGCTTTGCGCCGTCACAACGGGCTCGGGAGTCCCGCCGACCGCGAAGGCATCCGTCGAGTACGCCTCGTAACCTTCAGCCAGAGTCATTGACGTCGGGCCGGTGATTGTCGGTGCGACGAACTCACCGGCGATGACCGTCACGCCCTCCACTGTGAAGAACCCTCCGTAGTCATCAGCGCTATGCTTATATGCCACGCCGAAGTCGCCGGTTACCGGGTGTATCGCCCAGCCCGCAGTCGCTCCTGTGCTGACGATGAGGTCGGTTGCAGACCCCTCGTCGTATGACACGTCTTCGTCCGGCATATCCCATCCACAGACGATTCCGGGGGCGCTAATCACGGGCGCGGGAGCGCCGTCGGAGTGTAGAATAACCGGGTGACCATCTGTTCCGCTGATAGTCCTACCGTCTCCAAACACAAATCCTCCGTTTATAGTGACGTTCGCGTCAGCGCCTTTTGCCATAACAGCGCAGTGGCTGCTGCTAACCGTTCCGTCGGAGATGGTGAGTTTTGTCCCGCTCTCAATGTGGACGGCATGGGACCATGAACTCACCGCGCCACCGGAGATGTTGACAGTAGAGGAATATGTGGCACTGATAGCATAGCCAAGATTTGCACTCACTACGCCGCCGGAGATGTTGACGATGGAGGAGACAGCGCGGACAGGATATCCGAACATAGGGCTCCCCACCGTGCCGTTTGAGATGTTGACGGTGGAGGAACCATGGACGAAAATAGCGGAGCTATCAACGCCGCCGCAACTCACCTCGCCGCCGCTGACGTTGATGGTTGAGGAATATGCGTTGATAGCGGTGCTTGACTCGCTGCTCACCTCTCCGCCCGAAATGTTGATGGTGCAGGAGCTGTCGGTGCGAACTACGAACCCTGCGTCTTTATAGCTAGCCACACTACCGCCGCTTACGTTCAATGTGCTGCCTTCGCCAATCATGGCGATGGTGTACAGACCGCCCTCTACCTCACCGCCGCTCACTGTGATCGTGTTCGCGCCTGTGACCTGGATGGCGCTTCCGGTTTTGTTGCTTTTAACGGAGCCGCCCGTCGCGACTTCGAACTCGCCGGCGCCCGAGAGGTCGATGACAGGCACTGCTTGTTGGGGAAAGCCGGGGCCGTCCTCATACTTCGCCTTCCAAAGTACCTTCACCCCGGCCGGGATGTTCAGCACCAGCATCGACGTAGCGTTCGTCTTGCTGCCGGTGACTGTGATGACGTCGCCGGGAGATGCGGCGGTCAGGATTTTGTTGACCCCCTTTTGCGTTGTGTTGTCGCTGTGGCTATTTGCAAGCTCCATGGACACGGCTTTCGACCCCGACGCCCCGGCTGTCAGCGGCAATCCCGCCGTCAGCGCGATCGCCATCGCAAGGACGAGTGTTGCGGATAGTAGCCTTTTTGTGAAATGCTTCATAACGGAGTCCTCCTTTAATTATTCGGGCAACCGCTAAGGTCGCCCCGGCGAGGTGGGACAACCCCCGCCGTCCGCAGGACGGTTCGTCCTGCGGGCGCCACCCCCTTCAGTGCGCAGCGTGCTGAAGCACGCGGGGGGCATGGGTCGTCCATATGTTCTATAGATGCAGTATACCACATTTTGGTTTTAGTTGCTGCGTATTTTTCTACAATACGCGCTTGAAAAAGAGGTTGTTCATCAAAATGATAAACAACCTCTTTTTTGGCTGGCGGTAGATTTGGGCGGCCGGGGACGTCCGCCCCTACATCCAATTGACCACATAGGCGAGCGCCTGCCATCAATACACTGCCCTCTAAATCTCTTGATTGGCTGTTTCCCGCGTGATATACTGTGGTAGGCGGATTGCAGAGGATGTTTTTCGCCGCGACAGAAAGGTATGGTGCAGGAATGAAAGCGCTACCGTTGGGGATACAGAACTTCAGGAAAATAATCGACGGTGGATATGTGTACGTAGATAAAACGCAGTTCGTATATAATCTGCTGAATGACTCGAGCTACTACTTCCTCTCGCGCCCGAGAAGGTTCGGGAAGTCGCTCCTGCTTGACACAATAGCGGAAGCATTCAGCGGCGACAAGGAGTTGTTCAAAGGGCTGTGGATGTACGAATCAGATTACGCGTTCGAAAAGCACCCTGTAATACGGCTCGACATGAGCAATGTCGCGAATGGTACGCCGGAGATACTTATGCGCTCGCTTCTCTCAAGACTGAGAAGGATCGCGGATGATGAGACCTTGAATATCTCCGAGGATTTGCCATCTGACATGTTTCAGCATCTGATTGAAGCACTGTATAAAAAATACAACCAGCGCGTCGTCGTACTGATCGACGAATACGACAAGCCGATTCTGGATCAACTCACAAAGCTGGAAACGGCTGAAGCGAACAGGGAAGTTCTCAGAGGGTTCTACGGCATCTTGAAATCTATGGATCCCTTTCTAAGGATGACCTTCATCACCGGCGTCACAAAGTTCACTAAGACTTCCATATTCTCCGGTCTTAATAACATTCGCGATATAACAATGTCGGAAAGATACTCGAATATTTGCGGAGTAGTAACCGTTGACCTGGAAAAGTACTTCGGAGAGCATATCAGCCATTTTTCGGCGAAGAAGAGATATGCTGACGAAGCCAGCTTCCGTGACGATATCCTGGCATGGTACGACGGTTACTCATGGGACGGAAAATCGCGAGTGATAAATCCGTACTCGCTGCTCAGTTTTTTCAGTGAAGGGAGCTTTGAGAGTTTCTGGTATGCGAGCGGTACGCCGTATTTCCTTATCAACCTGATAAAGGAGAAGCCGTCGTCATTTCTCGTGCTGAATGATTTTGAGATCAGCAAGAGGGGACTCGACACATTCGAGATCCGAAAAATGGGGCTAGCGCCGCTGCTCTTTCAGACGGGATATCTAACCGTGTCCGAAAAGCGTATGCGGGGGGTGGCGGAAAGCTATCTGCTAAAAATCCCGAACCTAGAAGTGCGGGAATCGTTCTACCTCAGTTTGATTTCCGATTACGCGGAAAGTGATGAGGAAGTGACCGAGTCCGCGTACTGGCATATTCGGGACTCGCTCGAGGCCGGCGACCTCCAAAGCGTGCTGGACTCGATGAAAGGTCTTTTTGCGTCCATACCATACGAGCTGCACATCAAACACGAGAGCTACTACCATTCGATATTCTTTGCGATAATGAACCTGCTCGGATTTGATATAGACGCGGAGGTATCGGTGTCGGGTGGCAGGGTCGACGCTGTTCTTGAGCTGGCCGACAAGGTATATGTCATGGAGTTCAAGTACGAGCACTGCGCTAAGGACGCGGCTCCGGAGGAGAAGCGGGAGCTCTTCGACAGAGCACTGGAAGCCGGGATGAAGCAGATCAAGGACAGGGGCTACGCAGGCAAGTTCGCCGGCAGCGGGAAAGAAGTCGTCCTTGCCGCTTTCGCTTTCCTCGGCAGGGACGACATAGAGATGGTATCGGAAACGCTGTAGGGGCGGCAGGATGCCGCCCGGATACGCCGCCACAGGGCGAGCCTTGTGTCCGCCCTTTTACCATGAGCGCCGCACAAATGTTTTGGTTGGTGCCCATAATGGGCACCAACCAAAATGCTGTATTACCTGTGTTATGCAAGTATCCGTTTGGAAAAAAGTGGTTGAAGCCAATAATTGGCTTCAACCACTTTTTTGCTGGCGGCTGGGGGTAAAGCGTCCTTCGGACGCTGGACAACCCCCGCTGCCTTCGGCAGCTTCCCTCTTCGTGCCCGAAGGGGGCATGCGTTGCGCATCGCGCCGGGGGCATGCGCCCCTACTCCCGGTCTTCGAGGCGGCGGGATTCCAGCTCGGCGGCAACATCCTCCGGGGTGATGCCGAGTTCGGCCATCAGGGCGAGGATGTGGAACGCCAGGTCGGCAATCTTGTAGATCGTTTCCGGCTTGTCGCCGCCTTTGCCGGCGATGACAACCTCGGTGGCTATCGCCCCGGTTTTCTTCATGATCGTATCCGCGCCCTTGTCGAACAGATAGGTCGTGTACGAACCGGGCTGCCTTTCGGCTTTGCGCTTCGCTATCCTGCCGTAGAGCGCGCTCAGGTCATATGTCATAGCTTGTTTCAAACTCGACGGGATGCGGGAGCTGGTTGTATCTCGCGGAGTCTTTGCGCCTTTTATCCACCCAGAGCTTTATAAGGGTCTCGGGGAACACTCCGCCTTCTTTGAGGAAAGCGTCGTCTGCTTCCAGCGCGTCGAGGGCTTCGTCGAGAGTGCGCGGCAGTTGCTTTATCCTGCTTTGCTCCTCCGGGGAGAGGTTGTAGAGGTTAAAATCGTACGGCCCGAATCCCGCTTTTGCGGGGTCGGTCTTCTTTTGCACTCCGTCCAGCCCCGCCATCAGGATCGCGGAGAAAGCATAGTACGGGTTGCAGGTGGCGTCCGGGCTGCGAAGCTCGAAGCGTTTCTTATCCGGGCCTTTCGCGTACGCGGGTATGCGGATGACGCTGCTGCGGTTCGCGGTAGCGTAACCGATAGTAACCGGAGCCTCGTAGCCGGGCACGAGCCTTTTGTATGAGTTGGTGCTGGGGTTCGTGAACGCGCAGAGCGCCCTGGCGTGGGAGAGGATTCCGCCGATGAAGTGCAGGGCTGTATCGCTGAGCTGCGAGTAGCCTTTCTCGTCGTAAAAGAGCGGGGCTCCGCCTTTGAAGAGCTGCATATGCACGTGCATGCCGTTCCCGGCTTCGCCGAATATCGGCTTCGGCATGAATGTCGCCGTCTTGCCTTCGGCTATCGCCGCGTTTTTCACAAGGTACTTCGTCATCATGGTCTTGTCGGCCATTTCGAGCATTCCGCCCATTTCGACTTCGATCTCGAGCTGGCCCGGGCCGCCGACTTCATGGTGGTGGTACTTCACGGCTATGCCTTGTTTTTCCATCAGCATAGCTACGCGCGAGCGGAACCCGCCGAGCCTGTCCATGGGCGGCGCCATGTGGTAGCCGCCTTTGTGCGGCATTTTGTAGCCGAGGTTTTCCCCTTTGGCTCCTGTGTTCCACTCGGCTTGGTCGGCGTCGATGTGGTATTTCGATCCGTCCGGCGCGACTACGAAGCTGATGTGGTCGAATACGTGGAACTCGTATTCGGGCCCCATGCGCATCTCGTCGGCGACGCCTAGCTGCTGCATATATTCCTGCGCGTTTAGCGCGACGTTTCTCGGGTACTGGTCGAAGCGGCGGTTTTGCGGCAGGTCGATGACGAGCACGTCGCCCAGCATCGCGAGCGTCGGTACTTCTGAGAAGGCGTCGACGTATGCGCTCGTAAGGTCGGGCACGAACACCATGTCGCTTTTTTCGACGGGCGCGTAGCCGTAGTTAGAGCCGTCGAACCCTACTCCGCTTTCCATCGTGTCTTGCGTAAACCGCGCTGCCGGTATTGTCAGGTGGCGCCAGCGGCCTTCAAGGTCGACCATCATGAAGTCGACCATCTCGATGCCGTTCTCGGCGCAGAATTTCCTCGCTTGTTCAACGTTTGTAAACATCGTTTTTCTCCCCCTTTGTACTTCCCCCACAAGATACCACCTCCAGGGCGTTCTGTCAACTGCTGCCGAAGAAGCACCTAAGCAATATGCTGCCGAAGAAGCACCAAAGCAATTGACTAAATAGCCCCAACATGATAGGCTGTAAAAGAAGGAGATGTGCTTGCCTGCGTCGCAGAAAGCATTGAGTTGTCGAAATAGAGGGATATTTCCAGTTTTTTTTGAAAAACGTGTCATAAAGCGCCCCCGCTACACGTTAATGGAATAGAGAGGCAAAAAAGGCTCTACTCTATTAGGAAAGGAGGAGGGGTATGAGAAAGAAGATTACTGTCGCGCTCGTTGTGATTATGCTACTTATAGATGGTAAGTGGATTAACCCAGTTATTGTGTTGTCTGCTTCTTTTATTGGGTTAGCTATTCTAAAGATTTTCCTTATTCTTGGCTAGGAGCCTTAGACCTCTATCCATTCAATTATGCAGAGCGCGCAGAATAGTCTCCCGCTCTGCTTTTCCAATTCCGGTGCGCACCGCAAAGCTCTCGCACATACCCACTGCGCCGGCCACATCGGCCACAATCGCTTCAGCCTCGCCGTGCGTAAGCTCAAACTCATGCGCATTACTGAGCAAGGCGGCCAGAGCAGGTTCCCTGTCGTACTCGGAAAACACGCTTGTGCTGCGGATAGCAGAGGCTTCAGGGTTCGGATTAATATCAAATACGGGAGATAATCGCCAGCCGCTTCCCGAGCGCAGTAATCCGTGATTGCGCAGGTGATCGTCTGTGTTGTTGATCATCAGCGAAAGGGCTATGCGCCGGAAAAGTTCCTCTAAGTCTTCTCTGGCGCAAATGCTTACGCTGCGAGCCTGCGGTGAGCGTGAGCTGCGGGTCGATGCTCCAAGCGCTGCTGTCCGCAAGGTACACTCCGTCGTAAGCAAACACGCTTGCGAACCGCGACCGCCGCTGCGTCCAGTAGCACTTTCCGGCGTATGTGTCGTTGTAAATATGGAACTCGCCCATTATCTTATCCTCTTCGGGAGGCTTTCGGTAACGCGCGCCCTCCCCAGGTCGGTGTTGAGCGGATCAAGGCTTTCGGTAAGCGCGTCCAGCAAGCCCAGGCTCCTTGCGACTTCGAGGAATGCTGAGGTGCTTATTGAATGGTCTCCGCTCTCAATTTTGTGCAGCGTCCCTTGTGAGATGCCGGCGCGCTCCGCCACCTGCGACGCTTTGAGTTTGTAGAGCCTGCGCCATGTCTTGATGTGCTCTCCGATTTCCGCGAAAGCATCATTCACGATTTTTGTGTTCGTTTTCATGTCCGAATACTAAACTGTTCTCCATGTAATGTCAAGAGTTTTGATATATAACTTTCACGATATTGATGCTAATCGGCTATTATCCTCCTGATTATAATGGTTCAGTTGCCCCTCACATTGAAGAACTGCGTCTTGCTTGCTATCGCTGCTTCTGATATACTTGCACTAAGGGGGGTGGCTTGATGCTCAAACTGTTGAAATACCTCAAGCCGGTTGAATGGGCGCAGGCTGCGGCGGTATTCGTGCTCGCGCTTGCGCAGATATGGCTTGACTACACGCTGCCGGACTTCATGGCACGAATCACGAGGCTCGTGCAGACCCCGGGGACGCCGGTCAGCGAAATATGGAGACCGGGCGTATACATGATCCTCTTCGCGCTGGGGAGCCTCGCCTGCGTAATCGCGATCAGCTTCTTCGCATCGCGGGTCTCGGCGGCTCTGGCCGCCAGGCTGCGCGGCATGGTCTACGACAAAGTCGCGGCATTTACGCAAGAGGATATAGGCCGCTTCACGTCGTCGAGCCTGATCACGCGCTCCACGAACGACATCACGCAGGTGCAGACGCTCACGATGGCGGGGCTGCAGATGCTCCTGAAAGTCCCGATTCTGGTCGTAGGCGGGATAATCAAGATTTCAGGCATGAACTACCGGTGGACTCTAGCCACCGCCGCGTCCATCATGCTGATAGCGATCGTGGTCACTATCGTCATGCGGGTCGTGCTGCCCGAGTTTCGCAAAATGCAGCCGCTGGTCGACCGCCAGAACCTGACGATCCGCGAGAGCCTGACAGGCCGAAGCATAGTCCGCGCGTATAACGCGGAGGGTTATCAGACTGCGAAGTCCGAAAGCGCAAATGAAGCGTTCACGTCGACGGACCTCAAGACGAACAGGACTATGGTGGCGATGTCGCCTTTCAACTCGATTGCGACGAACGGGCTCAACATAGCCGTCTACATCATCGGCGCTTACCTGATAAAGGCTGCCGCGGGCACAGGGAACGCCCTCACGGTCTTTTCGGATATCGTGGTGTTCTCGTCTTATGTGGGGGTGCTGATGTCGGCGGTCAAGTTTACGACGAAGGTCCTGCCGAGGATCCCGAGGGCATCCGTCTCAGCGGGGCGCATCAACGAAGTGCTGGCTACCGAGCCATCCGTCAAGGATGGAACCGTCGAAGAAGGGGATGCGGGCGCCGATGCGGTCATCGCGGTGAATAACCTCAGCTTTCGCTATCCGGGCGCAGCCGATGACGTTTTGAAAGACATAAGCTTTACTGTGAGGCGCGGCGAGACAGTCGCGTTCATTGGCTCGACCGGCAGCGGGAAGTCCACGCTGATGAGCCTGCTGATGCGGTTTTACGACATCTCCGAAGGCGAGATTCTCATTCAGGGCGTCAATGTTAAGCAATATGTGAAGCGTAAAATGTATAACAGGATAGGGTATACCCCGCAGCGCTCGGTATTGTTCAGGGGGACGGTAAGGTCCAACGTCGCGTACGGCGACAACGGCAAGGGCGGGTACTCCGACGAGGATGTCGGCCGCGCCTTGAGGACCGCGCAGGCTGAGGGCTTCGTAGAGAGCCTTGAAGACGGATACGCAGCCGCGATAGCCCAGGGCGGCAGCAATTTCTCCGGCGGGCAGCGGCAGCGTTTGTGCATAGCGCGCGCCGTGTGCAGGCAGCCGGAGATTCTCATTTTCGACGACTCCTTCTCCGCTCTGGATTACAAGACGGAGCGCGACCTGCGGGGCGCGATGAACAGCGCGGCTCAGGGCGCGGCTCAGGGCGCAGCGCAAGGCGCAGCGCAGGGCATAACGCAGGGCGCGGCGCAGGGCGCGGCGCAGGGCGTGACCAAGCTGATAGTGGCGCAGCGCATAAGCTCCATCATGGATGCCGATAAGATCATCGTGCTCGACGACGGCAGGATAGCGGGCCAGGGAGTGCACAGCGAGCTGCTTAAGGAGTGCGGCGTCTACAGGGAGATAGCACAGTCGCAACTGAGCGAGGAAGAGCTTGGCGGAAGGAGGCATGGCGAAGATGAGCAATAATCAAAGCAACAACGAAAACGAAGCCAAGAGGCTCGAAGGCGTGGCGATGGGCATCTCCCATTTCGGGGCGCTGCCCGAGGACGTCGGCAATTACAGCTCCACGTGGAGAAAGCTTATAGCTTACTGCAAGAACCACCTGGCGGGCATCATTATCGCCGTGGTATTCACCATCGCGGGCAATGTCCTCCAGGTCATCAGCCCGGGCTGGATGAGCGCTCTTGTAGACGAAGTGAAAATCGGCCTGACGGGGAGCCTCAATATAAGCGCCGTCTGGCGCATCGCGGTGATACTGATCCTCCTGTTCGCGTGTTCCGCCCTGCTTGGCTTCCTGCAGAACTTCATCATGGCTACGATCACGGCGAGGATTTCGAGGAGCATGCGCTCAGCCATCCTGCACAAGATCAACCGGCTGCCGCTGAAGTTCTTCGACCGCGTGAGCATCGGCGATATAATCAGCCGCGTGACGAACGACGTAGATACGATCGGGCAGACGCTCAACCAGAATATCGGCATGCTCATATCGTCGATAACCCTGTTCGTCGGCGCGATACTTATGATGTTCCTGACGAACTGGATACTGTCGCTCGTTGCCATCGCCATGAGCATGTTCGGCTTTCTCAGCTCCAAAGCCGTCATGTCGCGCTCAAAGAAGTACTTCAGGGCGCAGCAGAGCGGGATAGGCGCCGTAAACGGGCATATCGAGGAAGTGTACTCCGGGCATGATATCGTCGCGTCGTACAACAACATCGAAGCGGCCAAGTCGGAGTTCGACGACATGAACGGCAAGCTGTACAACGCCGCGTGGAAGGCGTCGTTCGTCTCGGGGTTCATTACCCCGCTGATGAACTTTTCCGGCAGCCTCGCCTATGTCGCAATCTGCGTCGGCGGGGCGATCCTGGCGATGCGCGAGACGATATCCTTCGGCGTCATCGTCGCCTTCATACTGTATGTCAACCAGTTTACCCAGGCGCTCACGCATATAGCCGAGACCGTGCCCGGCCTGCAGAGCACTACGGCCGCGAGCGAGCGCGTCTTCGAGCTTTTGGGCGAAGAGGAACTGCCCGACGAGAGCGCGAAGACGCAGGCTCTCACAGGCGTCAAGGGCGATATTTCGTTCAGGAACGTTCGCTTCGGATATAGCAAAGATAAGACGGTTATCCACGATTTCTCCGCAGATATCAAGGCGGGGCAGAAAGTGGCGATCGTCGGGCCGACCGGCGCCGGGAAGACTACCATCGTCAATCTCATCATGCGTTTTTATGAGCCTGACGGCGGGGATATCACCATCGACGGCGTCCCTATCAGCTCGATAGCGAGAAGCGGCGTCCACAGCCAGTTCGGCATGGTCCTGCAGGACACGTGGCTCTTCGAGGGTACGATCAAGGAGAATATCATCTACAACAAGCGCGGTGTGACCGACGAGGATGTCGATAGGGTGTTCAAAGCTGTCGGGCTTGACCACTATATCAGCACGCTGCCCCTGGGCCGAGACACTATGCTCGACAGCAGGCTGAGCCTTTCCGAGGGGCAAAAGCAGCTTCTCACGATTGCGAGGGCCATGATCCAGAATGCCCCGATGCTGATCCTCGACGAAGCCACAAGCTCGGTCGATACGCGCACTGAGGCGCTGATTCAGGGCGCTATGGACAAGCTGATGGCCGGGAGGACGTCGTTCGTCATCGCCCACAGGCTTTCGACGATAAGGAACGCGGATGTGATCCTCGTGTTAAACGAGGGCGACGTCATCGAGAGCGGCACGCACGAGGGCCTGCTCGCGAGCAAGGGCTTCTACGCCGAGCTGTACAACAGCCAGTTCAGCAATCTGTAGGGCCGGGTTAAGGTTATTAATAAAAATTCTATAGAAATCGCGTCAGGGATGTGGTAGAATACCATGTTGCTCTCGCATAGAAACCGCAATGAACTCGCAACAACCACGCCATGATACGGTGGAACTCATGCTTGAAATAGTCTCTCCCGCCGGCTCCCCGGAAGCCGTCATCGCAGCCGTCCAGAACGGCGCCGACGCCGTATGCCTGGGATTCAGCGAACTTAACGCAGATAAAAACGCAGCCAACTTCACGCGCGACGAGTTCGGGCGCGCGCTGGAGTATTGCCGCGTCAGGGGAGTGCGGACATATCTGACGCTCGACACCCTCGCGTACAACCGCGAACTCAGCGAAGCCGCCGAGCTCGCGAAAGAAGCGTGCCGGCTCGGGGTCGACGCCGTCGTCGTGCAGGACCTGGGCGTGCTCATGGCGATACGCAAATCCGCGCCGGACGTGCCCGTCTATGCCGGCGAGCAGATGTGCATCCACAACGTCGAAGGGGTCAAGATGGCCGCAGCACTCGGCATGAAGCGGGTCATAGTGTCGCGCGAGCTCTCGCGCAGGAAGCTCGCATATATATGCAGGAACTCCCCGATAGATATCGAAGTATTCGTCCACGGCTCATCGTGCATCAGCTACTCCGGCCAGTGCTACCTGAGCTCCCTGACAGCAAACGGCAGCGACCACCGCGGGGAGTGCGCGCGCCCGTGCAGGGAAATCTACAACACAGGGGGCCACGACGCGGGCCGCCCCCTCAGCCTGAAGGACCATTGCCTCGCCCGCTACATGACCGACCTCGAAGTGATAGGCGTCGCAGCGGTCCGCATCGAAGGCCGCGAGGAGCGCTCCGAGTACGCCGCCATTGTCACAGGGGTCTACTCCAAGGCGACCAGAAGCGGCAAAATGCCTGCGCAGGAAGAGATAGCCGCTATGCGCAAAGCCTTCTCAAGGCATGGCTTCACGGACGGCTACTACACAGAAAAGCTCGGCGTCGACATGCTCGCCGAAGAGCTCGATATAGAAAAGGACGACTCGATTATCTTTTCGACGGCGCGCAGGAACTACCTCAACGGGGAGTTCCAGCGGGTCCCTGTCAGGTTCGTCGGCACAGTCAGCGAAGGCAAGCGCGTCAAGCTCGCGGCTGAGGACGACAGGAAGAACTCCGCAGTTGTCTACGGCCCCTTGCCGGATACCGCATTCCATAAAGAGCTATCCGTCGCGGCGCTGCAGACGCAGCTCCACAAGACGAGCGGCACTCCGTTCATCTGCGCGGGAGTCAAAGGGACTGTCGAACCGGGGCTGTCCCTGTCGATATCGGCGTTCAACGACATGCGCAGGAACCTGCTCTCGGAGATACTCGACCAGCGCAAGATAGTCCCGGACCGGGCAGAGGGCGAGTTCACGCCCGACTCGTCGCCTGCAGGCCGCGAGGAACTGCCCATACTGACAGTCTCTGTAATGAGGGCCGACCAGTTATCGGCTGAAATGGAACAGCTTCGCCCGAAAATCGTCTACATCCCGGTGCTCGAGCTTGACTTCGACCTGCCCGCAGTCCGCGATTTCGCGCAAAATGAGGATATAACAGTCGTGGCCGCGCTGCCGCAGATCATCCACGACAATGAGAGGAAGAGGGTATCAGAAGCCCTCTCGCGCGCCGTCGAGCATAATGTCACAGAAGCTCTCGTCGGCAACCTCGGGCACGTCCTGTTCGCCGCAGGGCACGGCATGGACGTCAGGGGCGACTCCGGCCTCAATGTCTTCAACTCCGAAACTCTCCGGGTGCTGCGCGACCTTCGCATGAAGTCCGCAGTCCTGTCGGTCGAGCTCAGCCTTGCGGAGATACGGGATATGCCAAAGCCGCTCGACACGGAGCTGATAGTCTACGGGCGCCAGCCTTTGATGATAACGGAGAACTGCATCGTGCGCAACATCACAGGTGTTTGCACCTGCGAGAATTTCTCCGGCCTGACTGACAGCGGCGGTTCCGTGTACCCTATCGTGCCGGATTTCGGCTGCAGGAACGTGGTGCTCCACGCGAAAAAGCTGTTCATGGCAAACAGGCGCCGCGCGACCTCCGGCGTGGGCCTTTGGGCGGAGCGGCTTAGTTTTACGACGGAGAACGCTATCGAGTGCGCCGCCGTGCTGAGGCGATATATGGGCGAAGGCGACTACGAGCCTTCGGGCTACACGCGCGGAGCGCTGTTTAAGACTGTATAAGAAGACTGCTTGAGAGGGACATTTTTTGAAAGCTTTATTGGACAGAAAGACAGTGCTGATAGCTGTCATCGCGGTGCTGGTCGCCTTGGTGACGCTTGTGTTCGTCAGCGCGTTCGGCAGCAGCGGGCCCGTGACCGGAGTCGCGAACGCAGTCGCAAGGCCGCTTAAAGCCTGGGCGTCTTCCGTCGCGCGGACTTTTGAGGGGATCTATGGCAGCATCTACAAGTACGAAAAGCTACTTGAGGACTACCAGGATGTCCTGAAGGAGCTGGCTGCGCTCAAAGAGACTGCCGGCGAAGCTGCGGAGCTTGAGGCTGAGGTGAAGCGGCTCTACCTGCTGCTCGACCTCAGCGAGAAGAACTCCGGCCATGTCTACGCGCCGGCTCTCATAGTAACCCCCAGCTCTTCCAACTGGTCTTCGTCCTTCACGATAAACATCGGCTCGGACAACTCCGAGATAGTCGCAGGCAACGGCGTCGTCACGGAGTACGGCGCCCTTATCGGCAAGGTCAGCGACGTCGGGGCAAACCAGTCAACCGTCGTGACTATCCTCGACACAACGTTTTCCGCCGCAGTGAACATAGGCGACAGCGGAAACTCCGCGACCGCAAAGGGTGATTTCACGCTCATGCACCGCGGGCTCCTTAAGCTTGACCACATCGAGGGCGAGTACCCTGTGCTGCCCGGCGATACGATCGTCACTTCCGGCTACGGTGGCGTCTACCCTCCCGGCCTTGTCATCGGCGAGGTCGTGGAGGTCTTCAACCACCCCACGGGCATTGGCCAGTATGCGACGATCCGCCCGATGCTGCCTCTCGATACTGTGCTCTACGTAAACGTAATCACCGCTTTCGACGTCGCGGAGCAGTAGTTTATAGCGCCGCATACCACACTATGAAAGGTTGTGAAAAGCCATCAGCAGACGAACATTGCGAAGAAACCTCTCTATCACATTCATGCTTTTGCTGCATGCTTTGCTTCTCACGACCGTTTACGTATTCCAGGGGATGATATTCCCGTACCTCAGGCTGTTCGGACTTGCCCCGCTTTTGCTGCCGATTGTATGCACGGGCGTAGCTGTTTGCCAGGGGCGGGTGGCCGGCGGCGTCTCGGGCCTTTTCGCGGGGATATTCTGCGACATTTCCCTAGGCAACCCGACCGGGCTCTTTACCGTCGTCCTCACTATCTCGGGGATAGCCGTCGGCATGCTCACGGATACAGTCCTCACAAGGAAGTTCGGCTCGTTCTTCCTGTGCAGCGCTGCCGTGCTGATACTCTCGGCGTTTGTGCAGATGTTCCCCTTGTTCTTCTTCCAGGGAGTCCCGATCAGGCTCCTGCTGGTGACCGCTGCGCAGCAGACTGTCTACTCGCTCGTGTTCACGTTCCCGTTGTGGTTTTTCGTGCGCTCGCTCGGCATACGCGCCGGCGTACTGGTGTAATTGCAACTATTTCGTGTCAAGCGCTTCATAAATAAAAGACAGGCACCCCCCTCGAAAGGAGCCATAACCATGCAAAAACTGTACAAGCCGTTGCGGGTCGGGTTCATCCTGGCCTTCATGGCTGCAATCTCGACTATATTCGTTTCTGCACTATACAAACTGCAGGTATACGACACCCGCCCCGCTGAGGAGCAGCTCTACCCCCGCGTGACCGTATCGCGCACGCAGACGCTGACGGCCTCGCGCGGGAACATATACGACCGCAACGGCGTGCTGCTCGCTTCCGGCAGGCCTACCTACAACATCACCCTCGACTGGCTCGCCCTGACCGCAGCCCCGGACATGAACGCGATAATCCAGGAGCTCATCTTCGCCGCCATGGATGAAGACGTCGCATACATCGACACCCTTCCCATCACGCGCGGCGCGCCGTTCACTTACCTGTCCGAAATGACCGCTTCGCAAAGGTCGAGGCTGGGCAGGTACTTCGAGTACTACGAAGCGAGGCTCGACCCGGATATCTCCGAATCGGACTTGCTGGCGTGGTTGCGCGGCCACTACCGCATCGACTATACCGTGGGCATATCGGAGGCGCGGCTCATCATCGGCGTCCGCTATGAGCTCGAAATCAGGAATATTATCCAGAACCTCGCGCCCTACGTCTTCGCATCAGACGTGAGCCCCTCCTTCGTCTCGCTGGTCGAGGAGCGCGCGCTTGTCGGCGTGAACGTCGAGGTCGGCTATGTGCGGGAGTACCACACTTCATACGCGGCCCATCTGCTGGGCTACATCAGCTCTATGTCGCCCGCGCAGCTCGAGAAGTACTCGCAGCTCGGCTACCCGATGGACGCGCTGGTCGGCCAGACAGGCGCGGAGCTGGCGTTCGAGGATATACTCCACGGCGTGGACGGCTCGCAGTCCATCACCAGCAGCAGCACAGGCGCTGTGCTGAGCGTGACGACGAAAAGCGAGCCAGTTCCCGGCAGGAACGTGTACCTGACTATGGACATAGGGCTGCAGGAGGCGACGGAGGACGCGCTGCGGCTATTCATCGAGAGCAGCAACGCGGAGATAGAGGATGAAACCGAGAAGATCCCCGGCGGAGCCGTAGTCATCACCAACGTTTGGACCGGCGAGCTGCTGGCATCCGCTTCGTACCCGACTTTCGACAGGGCGACGCTGTTCCAGAACTTCGCGTTCCTGAACTCCGACCCGACGAATCCCCTCTACGACCGCGCCGCGCAGGGGCAGTACTACCCCGGCTCAACGTTCAAGATGGTGACTGCTTTCTGCGGCTTGCGCGAGGGCGTGATCGGGCGCTGGACGGAGATCGACGACGTCGGCAAGTACGATAAGTACATAGGAGATGGAACCGGGTACGCGCCTTCATGCTGGATCTACCCTTCATCAGGCGTGGGGCACGGGCCGCTGAACGTCGTCAATGCCCTCGAGCGCTCCTGTAACTACTTCTTCATAGCCGTCTCCGACAGGCTCAACCCCGTAGAGCTTGCGGAGGAGCGCGATATTACGATATCCGCCGCTGCAGGCTACACGCTCGCCGCCGCGGCAAGCGAGTTCGGCCTGGGGCAGAAGACCGGCATCGAGGTGCCGGAAAGGGCCGGTATCCTCTCGTCGCCTGAGTATAAGATGAATGCCCTCCATGACGGTTGGTACTCGGCCGACACGCTTATGACGGCTTTCGGCCAGGGGCACAACAAGTTCACCCCGCTCCAGCTCGCCAATTACGCTGCTACCATTGCCAATGGCGGTACGCGCTACTCGCTCACTCTTTTGCGCAGGATCAAGAGCGCCGATTTGTCTGAACTGCTGTACGTCCATACGCCTGAAGCGGTGCATGTCATCGAGGAGACGGAGTACATCCAGATCCTCCAGGAGGGCATGCGCGCAGTCACAAGGACGCCGGGCGTCGGCACTGCCGCGCGCGAGTTCGCCGATTACCCAATCAAGGTCGCGGCGAAGACCGGCACGGTGCAGGTCGAGTCGCAGGACATCAACAACGGCGTCTTCGTCTGCTACGCGCCGGCGGAGAATCCTGAGATAGCGATCTCTGTCGTCGTCGAGAAGGGCGGTTCAGGTTCGGCCATCATGTCGATTGCGCGCAACGTGCTGGATTATTACTTCAGGACAGGCGCGACGGTATTGTCAACGCCGTTCGGAGAACTGGTACCTTAGGAGTTAATAGTTAGGAGTTAATAGTTAGGAGTTAGTAGTTAGGAGTTGTGGTCGCGTTTACAATGTCAACTCACAGCATTCACCTGCCTATTGACATTCATTTAAAAAGGATAGTTGCAAACAGTGCATAACAGTATTTATATCAAGGGCGCGAGGGAGAACAACCTCAAGAACATCGACGTGGAGATCCCGCGCGATAAGCTCATCGTCATGACGGGCATATCCGGCAGCGGGAAGTCCTCGCTGGCTTTCGACACCATCTACGCCGAAGGCCAGCGCCGCTATGTCGAGTCGCTATCCGCCTACGCGCGCCAGTTCCTCGGGCAGATGGAAAAGCCCGACGTCGACTATATCGAAGGCCTTTCCCCCGCGATTTCGATCGACCAGAAAACGACGAGCCGCAACCCGCGCTCGACAGTCGGAACCGTCACAGAGATTTACGACTACCTGCGCCTGCTCTGGGCGAGGATAGGCATCCCGCATTGCCCGCAATGCGGCAAGGAGATCAAGCAGCAGTCGGTCGACCAGATTGTAGACAGCGTAATGACCCTCCCCGAGGCCGCGAGGATACAGATCATGGCGCCGGTCGTGCGCGCCAGGAAGGGCGAGTACCAGAAGGTCTTTGAGGATATGCGAAGGAGCGGCTACGTCCGCGTGCGCGCCGACGGCAGCATCTACGACCTGACTGAGGAGATCAAGCTCGACAAAAACAAGAAGCACGACATCGAGGTGATAGTCGACCGCCTCGTCATCAAAGAAGACGTCGTGAGGCGGCTCACCGACTCCGTGGAGACGGCGCTGACGCTCTCGGGCGGCCTGTTGATCGTCGACGTGACGGGCGAGGACCGGGAGCTGCTCTTTTCGCAAAACTACGCCTGCGAAGATTGCGGCGTTTCTATCGAAGAACTGACGCCGAGGCTCTTCTCGTTCAATAACCCTTACGGCGCGTGCCCGTCGTGCACGGGGCTGGGCACGCAACTGCGCGTCGACCCGGCTATCATTATCCCGAACGCCTCGCTATCTATCGAAGACGGCGGCATCGTCGCTTCGGGCTGGGGGAGCGTGAAGAGCGACGGCATATCGAGGATGTACTTCGAAGCGCTGTCAAAAAGGTACGCATTCAGCCTTTCCGCGCCTATAAAGAACCTTTCCGCGGAGATACTCGACGTCATCCTGTACGGCACCAAGGGCGAGAAACTGACTCTCCACTATGATCAGCCGCGCGGCAAGGGCGTGCTGACGCAGCCTTTCGAAGGGATTGTGAACAATCTCGAGCGGCGGTACAAGGAAACGCAAAGCACGTCTATGCGCTGGGAACTCGAGAGTTATATGTCCGAGCACCCCTGCCCCGATTGCGCGGGCAAGCGCCTCAAGAAAGAGGTCCTTGCCGTCACGGTCGGGGGGTTGAGCATCGCTGAGCTCACGGAGAAGTCTATCGTCGGCGCGCTGAACTTCGTAGACGGGCTTGTCCTGACGGAGAAAGAGGAGATGATCGCGCGGCGCATCCTCAAAGAGATCCGCGAGCGGCTGGGCTTCCTGCGCAGCGTCGGCCTTGAGTACCTTACGCTCAGCCGCCAGGCCGGGAGCCTCTCGGGCGGCGAGAGCCAGCGCATCAGGCTGGCGACGCAGATCGGCTCTTCGCTCATGGGCGTCTTGTACATACTGGACGAGCCTTCCATCGGGCTGCACCAGCGCGACAACATAAAGCTGCTGAACATGCTCGGGCGTTTGCGCGACCTGGGCAACACGCTGCTCGTCGTCGAGCATGACGAGGAGACTATCCGCTCGGCGGATTATATTGTGGACGTAGGCCCGGGCGCGGGAGTGCATGGCGGCGAAGTGATTTGCGCCGGCAGCGCGGAGGACATCATCGCCTGCAAGGAGTCGGTAACGGGGCAGTACTTGAGCGGGGCGAAAAGAATCCCCGTGCCTCCTTTGCGGCGGCAGGGGTCGGGAAAGGCGCTCGTCGTGAGGGGCGCTTGCGAGAATAACCTTAAGAATCTGACAGTTTCGATTCCGCTCGGGGTGATGACTTGCGTAACCGGTGTTTCCGGCAGCGGAAAGTCTTCGCTTATTAACGAGGTCGTCTACAAGGCGCTCGCCTCGGAGCTCAACGGCGCGCGCACCCGCGCGGGCAAGCACGAGCGCATCGACGGCATGGAGTTCCTTGATAAGGTCATCAACATCGACCAGTCGCCCATAGGGCGCACTCCGCGCTCCAACGCAGCGACATACACGGGCGTCTTTGGCGACGTCAGGGATTTATTCGCCTCAACGCAGGACGCGCGCGCGAGGGGGTACTCCTCGGGGCGTTTCTCCTTCAATGTCAGGGGGGGCCGCTGCGAGTCGTGCGCGGGCGACGGGCTCATCAAGATCGAGATGCACTTTTTGCCGGACATCTATGTGCCTTGCGAGGTCTGCAAGGGCAAGCGTTACAACCGCGAGACGCTGGAGGTCCGATACAAGGGCAGGAACATTTCCGAAGTGCTCGATATGACCGTTGACGAGGCTCTGGGGTTTTTCGAGAACCTCCCCAGGATAAGGCAGAAGCTCGTGACTCTCGCGGACGTCGGGCTCGGATATATCAAGCTCGGGCAGCCTTCCACCACGCTTTCGGGCGGCGAGGCGCAGCGGGTCAAGCTGGCGACGGAGCTTTCGAAGCGTTCCACAGGCAACACTTTCTACGTCCTCGACGAGCCTACGACGGGGCTGCACACGGCCGACGTCCACCGCTTGATCGAGGTTCTGGACAGGTTCTCCGACGCGGGGAACACTGTCGTCGTGATCGAGCATAATCTCGACGTGATAAAGACTGCCGACCATATCATAGACCTTGGCCCGGAGGGCGGCGAGGCGGGCGGCGAGGTGCTGTTCGAGGGCACGCCCGAGGAGGCGACTTTGTGCGGGCACAGCCATACCGGGCAGTTTTTAAAGCGCGTGCTGGGATAATAAGCGCGCAGCTTATCAAAAACGTTACACCTGAAAAACACACGTTCTTCAGGTGTAATAGTTCTCTGCTGATTTCTGTACTTTTTGCGTTTTTTGTGCTATAGTACCTGATAGACAAAGGAGCTGATCGTATGCGCGTATTTAGAAAATGTATATCTCCGGTGCTTGCTGTCTTGCTTATGGCCTCGTGCCTGACATGGACTGCTGCGCCTGCGAAAGCGGCACCCGTAGACATCACCTCAAAGTTTACCGACCATAAGTTCCGCGCTGTAGTTTACAGCATGATAGGTAAGACCAGCCCGGCGGCGATATACGATACAGACGTTGCGCCGTTGCTTGGGCTCTATGCAAACAGCAAGGAGATAGTGTCCTTATCCGGCATTGAGTACTTCACCAGCTTACAGACTCTGGATTGCGAGGACAATCTGCTTGGGTCGATACCGCAGCTACCGGCTTCGCTGACCGGTCTGTGGTGCGGGGGCAACAAACTGACGTGGCTCGCGCCGCTGCCGGCCGGTTTGGATTATCTAATATGTCCCAACAACGAACTGACGTTGCCGCCGGCGTTGCCGGCCGGGCTCAAGGAGTTTGATTGCACGAATAACCGGTTGACAGCGTTGCCGCCGCTGCCGGCCTCTTTGCTTATGCTTTGGTGCGACGGCAACGAGCTGACGTCGCTGCCGGAGCTGCCGCATGCATTAAGGTATTTGATATGCTCCGATAACCTGATTGAGAGTCTGCCTGCACTGCCGCCGGGCCTGTACGAGCTTGCCTGCGGCAATAACAAGCTTGAGTCGCTGCCGGGCTTCGTGGATTCTATGTACTATCTCGATTGTTCCGATAACCTGCTGACGAGCCTGAACTGGACAGGGTTCCCGGACCTAGAGTTCGTTAACTGTTCCGGCAACCGGTTGACCGCGCTGCCGGAGTTGCCGGCCGGGCTCGGGGAGCTTGATTGCTCGAATAACCGGTTGACAGCGTTGCCAACGCTGCCATCCTCTTTGCGTTCGCTTACGTGCGTCGGCAACGAGCTGACGTCGCTGCCGGAGCTGCCGCATGCATTAAGGTATTTGATATGCTCCGACAACCTGATAGATTCTCTGCCTGCGCTTCCGTCAAGCCTGATCGAGCTTTTTTGCAGCAATAACAAGCTGACGTCGCTGCCGGAGCTGCCGCTTACTTTAAAGCAACTGCAGTGTTCCGATAACCTGCTGACGAGCCTGAACTTGACAGGGCTCTCGAACCTAATACTCGTTGACTGTTCCGGCAACTCTATACCAAACGAAAGCGCTGTCTACGGTTTTTCGTCATGGGACGGCGAGAGTTTTATCTTCCATCCTCAGAACATCACCACTCCATCCGCACCCACCGACTTCGGCGTGTCGCCGGGCGATAGCGGCGTTAAGATGAAGTGGCTGAATACTTTTAGCTCTACGCACGCGGACGACCAAATCTTCATCGAGCGCAAAGAAGGCGACGGGGACTTTATCGAATGCGCGGCCTTGGCCGCTGATGTGTCGACGTGGGTTGACGAATCAGCGAAAGGCGGCAAGACATACGTTTACAGGCTGCGCGTCTACTCTGCCGTCACCGACGAGTACTCGGATTACTCAAACGAAGCCACCGCTACGATGCCGGGCATAGTGGCTGCTGGTTCTATGGCAAACTTCATCGCCACTTGGTTGTATACCCCCGGCATGTTCACGGACGTGGACGAGAGCCAGTGGTACGGGTTCAACAACCAGAAGTCCATAGCCGGAGCGTACGAGTACGGGCTCATGCAGGGCGCCGGCGCCGGCATCTTCAACCCGACCGGCGACATCAAGCTGTCCGAAGCAATAACGATTGCTGTGCGTGTGCATGTCATATACTTCAAGAATGAACTGACGCTTGAAGAGGGCGAACTCTGGTACGACGGGTTCGTCAGGTACGCCATTGAAAACGGGATCATCGAGGACGGCATGTTCGCGGGAGGCTACGAGAGGCCCGCCACGCGCGCCGAGATGGCATACATCTTCTCGCGCTCTTTGCCCGAAGCGGAGTTTGAGGCGGTCAACGCGGTGAACTCCCTGCCCGACGTTGGCGCGAGCACGCTATACCGCGATGAGATAGTAATGCTCTACGAGGCAGGCGTACTCACAGGCAACGATTCAGCCGGCACGTTCGCGCCGGATACAAACATTATCCGGGCGCAGGCAGCGGCCATCATCGCCCGCGTGATCCTGCCCGCAATGAGGCAATTCGGGAACACATACGGTTAGTTTTGCGTAGGGTAACACAGCTCTCTCCGGGAGCGGCGTGTGTTGCATTCTTCCGGTATGCGCCCTTCCTCGTTGATAATATTGCAATCCACATGCATGAGACTACCGATTATACCTTGCTAAACGACCTGAGGATCAATGATGTAATAAAGATACTATGTGGGTATGACTGCTGAAACCAGCAACTATAACGTGAACAACAGTATAAAGGAGAGGGGTGCATTAAATGCCCGATTATGCAGGCGTCAACGGTTTAAGAGAGGACTTCAAAGTCGTCGGTCAGCACAACCTGCCCGGCAAGGTGTCCAGGGCCCTTGCGACGGGGCTCGCGAAGTATGGAGTCGACTATGTCTTGCCGGACATGCTCCACGCGAAGTTCCTGCGCAGCCCCTACGGCAACGCGCGGGTGCTCAGCGTGGACACGTCGAAGGCACTGGCGCTCCCGGGCGTCGTCGACATCGTCACCTGGGAAGATGAAGACATCAAAAGCCTCAGGCCGCAGGGCAGGCCGTGGCTCGACGACTACGCGGACAAAGAAGGCGTCGAAGTAGCCGTGATTGTGGTCGCGGAGGACGAGGACATCTGCGAGGAGGCTCTTGAGCTCCTGGACGTCGAGTGGGAAGTGCTGCCGCATGTCGTCGACATCCTAAAAGGCATGGAGCCGGATTCCCCGACCGTCCGCCCGAAAGACAAGCTATACCCCGCGTTCGGCATGAGGGGCCCCGTGGACGACAAGAGGCACGGCAACGTTACTTACGCCGAGAAGATCGACGGCGACGTCGACAAGGCTATGGGCGAGGCGCCGAATACCCTCGAGTTCCAGCTCATGCTGCCAAGCTTCGCGTCGCATATGCCGAACCCTGCGGCGTCCGTCGCGTGGTGGACGCACGAGCCGTACCGCGACGAGGAGATCCTGCACATCGAAGGCGCGGTTCAGCGCCTGGCGAATATCCTCCCAATGTACAAGATCCCCATCGAGCAGACTGTTCAGGAGGGGCTTTTCCAGGGCGGGAAGTACTGCGACTGGGGCATGCGTAGGTCTCAGGAGATTACCCCCCTGCTGGCAAGGCGCACGGGGCGTCCGGTCAGGTGCACCGAGACGCGCGAGGAGACCTTCGACTTCCTGATGAACCAGAGATATATGTACGTAAAAATCGGCTACACCGACGAGGGCGAAATCACCGCCATCGACGACTATTCGGTCGCGGACGGCGGCATTCACGGGACTGTCATGTTCGCCACTTCGGGCGACCAGGCATACGGGCCTTACCCTTTCCTGAAGTGCGTCAATATCCGCCAAAGGATGGACATCGTCGATTCAAACCGGGGAAGGATGTTCCTGAGCGGGCAGCACTGCCCCTTCAACTGGGACTCGGGCACTATGGCGATCTACCTGGTCGCAGAGAAGCTCGGCAAGGATCCTATGGATATCGCGAAGCTGAATATCCACGGCCCTGACTCCCAGGACGACAGGAACCCTGTGCCCAGTTTCGAGGAGTGCCTTGAGACGGGCAGAAGCGATATGAAATGGAGCTCGCACCCCAGCGGCGCCAAGAAGCTGCCCGACGGGCGCTACCACGGCTCCTCGTTCCGCTTCCAGCAGAGCCCGCGCCACGCGGTATCCGGTTATGAGTGCAAGCTCGAGCTGCGCAAAGGCAAAGTGTTCCTGCCGACGCAGGGGCCGGTCACCGGTATTTTCGCTGTCGAGTGCAACGTCATGGTCATAGCGGAAGAACTCGGGATCGGCTATGACGACGTCGAGGTCGAGTTTGACTACAGGGAGGCGTTCACGCCCGTCGGGGGCGGCTCGGATGGCAGCACTGCTTCGGCTTGGGCTATGAAGGAGTGCGTGCACGAGTTTAAGAAGCTCGTCATCGAGGCTGCGGCGAGAGAGGCGGAGACGCCGTTCCCGCCTGCGATGAAGGGCCCGATGTCGTGGCAGGGCGAGAACCCGCTCAAGGGGCACAAGGCCGACGAGCTGGATTACGATGGCGGCAGAATCTTCTTGAAGAGCGACCCGTCCGTCGGGCTTCCGGTCGAGCAGGCCGTCACCCAGTACGTCGTCGCGACGTATACAGGCCGGCCGCCGACTGCTATCTGGAGCTATTTCGGCAAGAAGCTCGACACCATGAATACTGCTTTCTGCGAGGTCGCCGTCGATACGGAGACAGGCGAGGTCGAGGTGCTGCGTTTCAGCGTCGTTGCCGATGTCGGCAAGGTTTTGCGTCCGACGTCGCTGGAGAGCCAGATCGACCAGGTCATGTATTTCAGCCAGGGCTGCCAGTTGCTCGAGGAGTATATCTTCGACGAGCGCACGGGGGTCAAGCTCAATAACAACATGATCGAGTACAAGAAGCCGACGATGCTCGATGTGCCTCCTGTGGAGAAAACTTTCCTGGAGACGCGCGCCGGCAACGCGGTTTACGGCGCTTCCGGCATCAGCCATTCGCTGGCGAACACCCATCTGGCCATCATCGCTATCCACAACGCCATCGGCGTCTGGGTAGACCTGCCCGCGACGCCCGCCAATGTCCTCAAAGCTCTGGAGTCGAAGTAGGGATGAAATCCGCATAGCTATAACTGCATTGAGTTCGATTCGCGCTCCCCTATAGACAATACAGCAGCGCCCGCCCCTGAGTGAGGGGCGGGCGCGGTCTTTTCGTAATGTCAATGTATGAAAATCGTGAAGTCGCCTGTCAGGCAGGAAAACGGCAATGCGATAACCTCGCTCTCCACGGCGAAATTGTCGCTGAACTGCGGCACTTCGATGTCGAGGCTCAGGTGAGTCTTGCTCGTAAGCTCCGTCGTGAAGAGCCCCCCGACGCAGTTGAGGAACTCTTTCATCGCGTCACGCGCTATCTCGTCCGTGGCGTCGATGGTTGTGCCCATGAACCCCTCGGCGAACTTCCCCGCAAACTCGATCGCGCCGCCTACATCCCCGGCGGAGAAGACGAGCGCGTTAGTCGCGTCGCCCTTGAGGCTGATGGAGATTGCATAAGGCATGCTGCCGTCAGTAACTGATGAGGCTCTTCTTATCGCGATGTCTTTATCGACGAGCCTTATTACTGTCGTGAGGAAAATCCTGGCGTATACCGTCAGTATAGGATTCTCCCAGCCGTCTATCGCGGCTATCTTCGAGACATAGGTGTTGACGTGGTTGTCGAGCAGGCGCTCGAAGTCCCGGTCGCTCAGGGCAAGCTCCTGCCTGTACGCGGCAAGTTCCGCTTCGACCGCTTCGGCCTGCATGTATTGCTTGTCGTGCAATATCTGTTTCAGGACTACGTGCTCGCGCGGCTGTATGTCAAGGAGATAGGCGAGCTGCGCCTGGGACAGGAACTTGTTCTTGACCGCGAGTTCGCCGAAGTGCGCGTTCTGCGCCGCCTGCTGCCTGTTGATAGTCTCGGCTTGTTCCTCGGTCATCATGTGCGCTTCGATCGCTAGGGTGCCGAGTCTGACTTTTGTGCTCCTTTGCGTCGCCAGCGCGTCGGCGACTTGCTGCGGGTTTAAATGGCCTTGCTCCTCAAGGCGCTCAAGAAACATCCTGTTGAACACGTAGTGCACGCCTCCTTGATATATGCTTTGTTGGCTGTTTGCAACCATTCTGCCTTTCGCTGCGAAAGGTAGAATTTGCCATGTGGCGCGTCCCGCGCCACGGCCCAAATCACGTAGAATGGTTGCTAGCAGCCATTCTACCACAAAGCTTCGCCAACGGCAACGTGGTTTTTGCTTTTTCCGCTTTACAGGGCGGCTGCCCGAGGCGTATACTATGGATATGAAAACGAGATATTGGATTCTCAATACTGTGGGCGTGTTCGTGATAGCTATCGTCGTGCTCCTCGTGTTCGGCAACTCACCGGCAGACACAGCGCTTGTCTACCAAAAAGGCGAGCTAATCCGGACGATAGACTTGACTGATGTTGCGGAGCCTTACGGCTTCACCGTCGAGTGCGAGACCGGCAGCAATCACATCCTCGTCGACAAAGGGCGCATCTGCATCGCGCAGTCCGATTGCCCGGATGGCCAGTGCATTTACCAGGGCTGGGTCGGCGGCGGCGGGGCGCCGCTTGTATGCCTTCCGCACGAGCTTGTCATTGAGCTGAGCTCGGGCAGCGCACCGGCGGCGTCCGAAGTCGACGCTGTCGTCGGCTAGCGCTGCGGGCGCCGGACATGCGTTTTCCTGTCCGAAAGCTGGCGCTTATGGCTGCGCTTACAGCCATTGCGCTGATAATCTTCATCGTCGAGGCGCAAATCCCCCTGCCCGCGCCGGTTCAAGGCGCAAAGCTCGGGCTCGCGAATATAGTCACCCTTTTCGCGCTTTTCCTGGGCAGGGCAAGAAAGGAGCGCTTACGCTCCGCTGTAGGAGAGGGCGATCGCAAGCGTTCCCCCGCGCCGCACGGCTCCATCGGCACAAAGGGCAAGACGAGCGCACATGAAGAACGCGCGCCAGGATCGCAAATGCAGGATCGCACGCTGGCAGCGGGTAGTGTCGACTTGACAGCGGCGGACGCTTTGATGATCCTCATTGGCCGGATAATACTCGGGGCTGTGTTCACCGGGAGGTTCACGGCGTTTCTCTACAGCCTGTCAGGCGGCCTGCTCGCTTTCGCGGCGCAGGCTCTTTTCAGGCGCATCGTGACTGTGAGGCAGATTTGGGTCTGCGGGGTCGCCGGCGCGATATTCCACAATGTCGGGCAGATCCTGGCGGCTATGCTTGTGACGGGCACGCCGTCCATCGCGCTGCTGCTGCCGCTGCTTATCGCCGTGAGCGTCATCACGGGCGTCATCACGGGCCTCGTCGCCCAGCTTGCAGTAACGCGTCTAGGAGCCTTTGCAGCCTGAACAGCAACCATGCATACTTCTGAAGGAGGCGTATAAAAATGACCGACTACGAAAAGCACGCGATACTCAAGGACGACAGACAGTTGGGCCCGTATCCGGACCATCTTCTCAAGCGGGTGGATAAGCCGACCGTCGCCATGCCCGGACCAATCGAACGGCGCATGAGAGCTGACAACGCTGCCGTCAGAATAAGAAACGGCCTCTACGGGCCCGAGATTGCCGAGAAAGCGGCAGGCTTCATTCACCGCTACCCGCTCGGCGCCGTGATATCCGAGGTGCGTTCGCGCATCGCGAACACGCCGCCGTCGGAGCCGGGGAAACAGCCCGGCAGGCCGCCCGTGACGCTCCCGAAGCTTGACGTCCCGGATGACCCCAAGGCACTGAGCCGCAACCTCAAGGCTCTTGGGTACTTCCTCGGCGCGGACGCTGTCGGCGTATGCGTCGCGCCGCCCACTTGCTTCTTCGCGGACGACGCGCAGGGGAACCCTTATGTGAATAAGTACCCGAACGCCGTCGTCTTTTTGAAGAGGAACGACAGGGCTACCACGATGGCGACCGACGGGCAGGACATGATTGTAGACGCGACGGCTCAGCGGACTTATCTGCATCTGACTATGATTTCGGAAATCGTGCTTTCCTATGTCAAGATGCTGGGATTTGGCGCGGAGAGTTCCGACCTGCATGTCAACAAGAACCAGATGCCTCCGCTCATCATAGAGGCCGGCCTCGCTGAAGCCAGCCGCATCGGCATTGCGCTGAATCCTTTCTTCGGCGCCGATTTCAAGTCGACAGCTATTCTGACGGACGCCCCGCTGCTGCCCGACAAGCCTATCGACTTCGGCCTTCAGGAGTACTGCGGCCGTTGCGGCATTTGCGCCGAGCATTGCATCGGCAGCGCGATTTCCAAGGGCGCCAAAGAGCTATACAATGGTTACGAAAAGTGGATCTTCGACGCCGATAAGTGCTTCTACTCCACGGCTGTCATGGAGAATGGCTCGAACTGTTTCGTTTGCATCATGATGTGCCCATGGACGAGGCCGAATACTGCGCCCGAGGATTTTCGCTCCTGGGATGGGAGCGAGGAGCAGCTTATCGCCGCTGTCGACGCGCGCGCGGCAGAGCTTCGCAAGAGTGGTTTTGCCCGCAACGACGCACCCGGCTCGAAGTGGTGGCTCGGCCTGGCGGATAGGCAGCCGGGGATCGAACCCTAGGAGCCTGTCGACTGCCTAGGTAAGTCTCGCGAACTCTGTTCCGTGGGTATAGACATCCGTTTCATTGTCCGTTTTATTGGACAGCAAAATGGTTATGATGATATACTGATGTTTACGAAGAGCAATAGTTTTAAGTTCAATTTGGATTCCGTAAGAGTGCCGCAAAAGTATTACCGGAGCATCAACAATATGCGAGGTGCTAATCCGGGCAATGTATGGGAGTACTCACATGTTCATTATTGTCAGGCTAATCGACAAAATCATCCAACCCAAAAGCCAGAAGCCCTGTTTGAGCGAATGATACTTGCCTCATCAGATGAGAACGATACAATCCTTGACCCATTCTGTGGCTCGGGTACTTCCTTGAGAGTATGTCAGCAGACTAATCGTTATGGCATTGGCATTGAGATAAATAATGACTATGCTAGTATGACAAGAGCGCGTCTTGCTCAACCATTTACTGGCTTCGACAGCATTGACGTACGAATGGAGCGTGTGCCAAACGACCTAAATGATGAAGCCTACCGCCGCGAGTACATCGAGAACCATATAGAATGGTTCTTGAAGAATCATCCTGATAGGGTTGAGAAGTTTCTTGATACTGTAAACAACATATACTCAAGAAAGATGATTCAGATCGAACTTGCGGATTTACTCGACGAGTTAGCACGATAACGGAGAGTTCTGACCTGCGTGTCAACAAGTGCCAGATGCTGATGCGTACTGCGACAGTTGACATGACAGTACGTTCTGCTCCCCTACAGCATGAAGTCGCTCTGCGGCAGTCTGTCAGTATGTCTGGGAGACGGCCCCGAACCTTCTTCCGGATATCCCAGAGGAAGAAGCGCTGCCGGTATGATGTTCTCAGGTAGCGCAAATAACTGCGATGCTTTCGCGGGGTCAAAGTGCATCACCCAGCATGAGCCAATGCCTAAATCCTGCGCTTCCAGCATGATGTGCGTGGTTACTATGCTTGCGTCAACCATACCACTGTCCGCTCCGTCGAACTCACGCTTCCAGCTTGCGTTCTTGTCGTAGCAAATCATTAGCACGAACGGCGCGCCGTAACGACACGGAGTACACTCATCAACTTTGAGCAAATCCTGCTCATCGGTTATCATCATAATTCGCTGTGGTTGGTTATTATGGGCCGTTGGAGCAATTCGCGCCGCCTCTAGCAGTAGTTCGATTTTTTCCCGGTCAATGGGTTTTCCGCTGAATTTTCGTAACGAGTATCTCTCACGAGCCAGTTCGATAAATGCCATGTCTATTCCTTCTTTCTTAATTTTGCTTTGGCTTCTGCTCCCCACTATACACGCATAGCGTTCAAATGCAAGTATCAAAGTTATCTTTTGTGTTGAACAATAGTGTGAAGTGTGCTAGAATGCCACGTATACCGAACTCGACACGCCACCATTATAAATGATTTTGAGGAAGGGGAATATAAATATGCGCGAGAGACAGAAGTTTTTTTATTGCAAACATTGCGGCAACCTGGTAGGGCTCGTGTCTGACAAGCATGTGCCGATGATATGCTGCGGGGAGAAGCTATCCGAACTCATCCCGAACACCGTCGAAGCCAGCGCCGAGAAACACATCCCGGAAGCGAAGCTTGCGGGCGACGTCCTGACCGTTCAGGTAGGCAGCGTGGCGCACCCGATGGAAGAAGAGCACAACATCGCTTTCATCTATGTGGAGACCGAGCACGGCGGGCAGCGCAAAGCTCTGCCGGTCGGGGCGGCTCCGTCGGCGACGTTCACGTTCGTGGACGACAAACCGATCGCCGTCTTCGCCTATTGCAACCTGCACGGGCTGTGGAAGGTCGATCTTTAGAGGTAGGAACCGGAATTATCCCATGCTCATACTCGCGATAGAGACTTCATGCGACGAAACAGCCGTCGCCGTGGTTAAAGATGGCCGCGAAGCGCTGTCGGGCGAACTGCTCTCGCAGGCGGATATGCATTCCGTCTACGGGGGCGTCGTGCCGGAGATAGCTTCGCGCAATCATGCCGCCGCCATCGGGCAGCTTGCTCAGCTCGCTGTCAAGAACGCCGGCGTCGCTAAAGAAGATATTGGCGCCATAGCCGTGACCTACGCGCCGGGCCTCATCGGGGCGCTGCTCGTGGGCGTGAGCTTTGCGAAAGGGCTTGCGATGGCGCTCGGCGTGCCGCTGATCCCGGTGCATCACATCAGGGGTCATATTGCTGCGAACTACGTCGCTTACCCGGAGTTGGAGCCGCCTTTTTTATCCGTCGTCGTTTCGGGGGGCAACAGCCTCATCGCGGATGTGCGCGGGTATACGGACATCCGCATTCTCGGAAGGTCGCGCGACGATGCGGCGGGCGAGTGTTTCGACAAGGCTGCCCGCGTACTAGGCCTGGGCTACCCCGGGGGCCCGGCGCTGGACAAGCTGGCGCAAGGCGGGGATGATAAAGCGTTCGCTTTGCCGAGGCCGGTGATTGCCGGCCACCCATACGATATGTCTTTTTCGGGTTTGAAGACTGCGGTCGTCAACATCGTGCACGGCGCTCAGCAGAGGGGCGAGCAGCTCGACAAGGCGTCGCTCGCCGCTTCTTTCGCGGTTGCCGTAAGCGACATCCTGGTTCCCCGTGTCATGGCTGCAGCGCATGAGTGCGGGCGCGACAAGATCGCAATCGCGGGAGGCGTGGCTGCAAACTCGCGCATTCGCGTGGATTTTCTTCGCGCGGCAGAGCAGCGCGGGCTGTCGCTTTTTATCCCGCCGCTGGACTTGTGCGGGGATAACGCTGTGATGATAGGCTGCCAGGGGTACTACGAGTACCTGGCGGGCGTGCGCGCCGGCCCGGACTTGAACGCTTACGCCACGATGGACGCCGACGCCCCGGCGCGAATCCGACCGCTATAACCGGCGGGGTTCGATCCCCGACTGCCTAACGATACAAATAGGAGTGAAATATACCATCATGGAAAAAACAACGATCCCGAAAATGCTTTCGGGATTTACGCGGGGTTTGAAGCGCTTCTTCCTCGCAGCCATACTCGCGGCCGCCGCCGCGTCGCTGCTGGGCTTCCTGTCTCCGCTAATCGTCGGCTTTACCGTGGACTCGGTGATAGGCGACAAAGCATCGGAGCTGCCCGGGCCGCTAATGTCTCTTTTCGAGACGCTGAGCGCCGGCGGAAACCTTAGCCGGAGGCTGACAGTCTGCGCGCTCTTCATCGCATGCTGCGCACTGCTCGCGGCGGTTTTCAACTTCACGTCGCGCATCAACATGGCTAAAGGCTCTGAGCGCATGATCAACAACCTGCGCGTCAGGCTCTTCACTCACACGCAGCATCTGCCCTTCGAGTGGCATACGAAGCACCTCACGGGCGATATAATCCAGCGCTGCACTTCGGACGTCGAGACAGTCCGGCGCTTTGTGTTCCAGCAGCTTCTCGAAGTGCTGCGGACAGTGATCCTCGTCGTCATTGCCATGAGCATCATGTTCTCGCTCAATGTGGTCATGGCGCTCGCCGTGACAGTCTTCATCCCGGTCATCCTGGTCTACACAATCTTCTTTTCCATGCGCGTTTCAAAGAAGTTCCGCGCCTGCGACGAGGCGGAGGGCGAGCTGATGGTCAGGGTGCAGGAGAACCTTACAGGCGTGCGCGTCGTGCGCGCGTTCGGCCGCGAGCGTTACGAGACGGAGCGCTTTGACGAGAAGAACATCAACTACACGAAGATGTGGACTTCGCTCGGCGGGACATACGGCCTTTTCTGGGGCATCGGCGATTCTGTCGCCGCGCTGCAACTGCTCACAGTCGTCGTCGTCGGTTCGTATCTGGCTGCGACAAGCTCATTCACGTTCGGGGAGCTCGTCGTTTTCCTGAGCTACTCGCAAATGCTGATGTGGCCTGTCCGTCAGCTCGGAAGGGTCATGTCCGAAATGAGCAAAACCGGCGTGTCGCTCAACAGGATCAAGGAAATACTCGACTCGCCTGCGGAGAAGGACGACCCGGAGGCTCTCCGGCCGCCGATGGACAGCGATATCGAGTTCAGCGGAGTCAGCTTCACATACGACGAGCAACCTGTTTTGCAAAATGTCAGCTTCAGCATAAAGAGCGGCTCTACCTTCGGCATCCTCGGCGCTACGGGGTCGGGAAAATCGACTCTCACATACCTGCTCAATAATCTCTACGAGCTGCCGGAGGGCGGGGGCTTGATCACCATCGGCGGAGTCGACGTTTCAAAAATCGAAAAGTCGTACCTGCGCAAGAACATAGGCCTTGTGCTGCAGGAACCGTTTTTGTTCTCCAAGACGATCCTCGAGAATATAGACATATCTTCGCGCAGCCGCAACCTCGACAGGGTCCGGGAGAAGGCGCGCATCGCTGCGGTCGACGAGAACATCATGGAGTTCGCCAACGGGTACGATACCATAGTAGGCGAGCGCGGAGTCACGCTTTCAGGCGGGCAGAAGCAGCGCGTCGCCATAGCGCGGACGCTTATGATGGGCGCGCCGATCATGGTGTTCGACGATTCGATGTCCAACCTGGATATGGAAACCGACGCTAAGATAAGGGAGTCCCTGCGGTCCGATACCGAGGGTTCTACGGTGATCCTTATCTCGCACAGGATCTCCACGCTGATGCGTGCGGATACGATTATGGTCCTCGAGGATGGGCGGATCGCAGAAATCGGGTCGCACAGCGAGCTAGTCGCAATGGACGGCATCTACCGCCGGGTGTACGACCTCCAGTCAGGATATGTAACCGATTGACGGCATTTAGGAGGCGGGATTCGAACTCAATACGGGTATCGCCCGGCGTCATTCAGCACCTTTGGGTTGTGGGGGCGCACCCCCCACGTTAGGAGTTGTAATTACTTTGGAATACGAACAAGAAACTACAAGCGGGCTCAGCTTGAAAATGTGGCTGCGCCTCGTAAAATACTTCAAACAGATGAAAAGGCAGATCTTCCCCGCGCTTATCACTGTCGTCCTGACGACAGCCGCGTTTTCCGCCTTTCCGCTTTTCACGCGATACGCCGTCGACCATTTCGTCATACCCGGCACGACGGACGGCCTCCCGCTGTTCGCGGGCGCGTACTTCGCGTTCATTGTCTGCGTCGGTACCGGCGACGTAATGTGGGTGAAGCTGCTCATGGCAGTCGAGATGAAAATCGGCCTGCTCATAAGGCGTGACAGCTTCGTCCATCTGCAGAAACTGCAGATCGCCTACCACAACGTGAACTCCGTCGGGTACCTGATCGGCAGGGTCATGTCGGACACAGAGAGGATCGGCGGCATGATCTCCTGGGGGTTTTCAGGCTTCATCGAAGCGCTGCTGACACTCGTGTTCAGCATCACATATATGCTGATCCTCAGCCCAAAGCTCGCGCTGATACTGATGATAGTCATACCTGTCGCAGGGCTCGTCGCCTGGTACTTCCAGAGGAAGATCATGGTCGTCAGCCGCAAGGTTCGCGAGCTCAACTCGCGGATAACCGGCGCATACAACGAAGGCATAACCGGCTCCAAGACCTCAAAAACCCTGGTAATCGAGGACGTCAACAGCGAGGAGTTCGCGAAGCTTTCGGCTAAGATGCTGCGCGAGTCCGTGCGCAACTCCAGGCTGAACGCAATTATGATGCCCATGGTGATGTCGCTCGGTTCGATTGCGCTGAGCATACTACTGTACAGGGGCGGCATACTCGTCAGCCGGGAAATGCTCGACTTCGGCGTGCTGTCCGCTTTCATCGCATACGCCGTCAGCACCATCGAGCCGATAGTCTGGGTCTCCGGGATTATGTCGGAGATGGTTTCGGCGCAGGTCGGCATCGAGAGGGTGACAGGGCTGCAGGGCGAGACCGTGACTATCGCGGACTCTCCGGAGGTCGTGGAGAAGTACGGCGATACCTTTGAGCCGAAGGTCGAAAACTGGGAGCCTGTGCTCGGGGGCGTAACTTTCGATAACGTGACGTTCAAGTACCCCGACGGCGAGGAGTACGTGCTGGAGGATTTCTCTCTCGATATCCCGCCGGGGACGACTGTCGCCATCGTCGGCGAGACAGGCGCCGGCAAGTCCACAATCGTAAACCTCGCCTGCCGGTTCTACGAGCCGACGAGCGGCCGCGTCCTGATAGACGGGCGCGATAGCCGCGAGCGTTCGCAGTTGTGGCTGCATTCCTCATTGGGCTATGTCCTGCAGGACCCGCATCTTTTCTCGGGCACGATAATGGAGAACATACGCTATGGCAAGCTGGAGGCTTCGGATGAAGACGTCATTGCTGCCGCCAGGCTTGTCGCGGCGGATACTGTCGCTGACAGGATGCCGGAGGGTTTCGGCGCAGAAGTCGGCGAGGGCGGTGATAAGCTCTCAACCGGCGAGAAGCAACTGATTTCTTTCGCGCGGGCCGTGCTGGCAGATCCGCCTATCTTCGTCCTGGACGAGGCGACGTCCAGCATCGATACAGAGACTGAGCGGCTCATCCAAGACGCGATTTCGCATATGCTCACGGGGCGCACTTCCTTCATCATTGCGCATAGGCTTTCGACGATCGCGCACGCTGATTTGATCCTCGTCGTCGAGGATGGGAGGATTGTCGAGCGCGGCACGCACAAGGAGCTGCTCGCTTCGGGCGGCCACTACAGCGAGCTCTACAAGGCTATGCGGATAGACGGGCTTTCGCCGATGTGATGTAAGGTGGGCTGCACCCACAACCCAATGTACAATACCAGAATTCAGGAGCCTGCAACGACGACGGCCCGCCAATCCCGGCAGGCCGTCGCTTTATCTTTATTGTACTGATTGGGGGTTAGCCCCCTTAGGGTCTGATGTTCAAAACCATAACCCCGAAGTAGGTGCTCAAGACGCCAATAGTAACGGAGACATTCCCCTTGACGTACACCATCTGAGTGGTACCCTCGCTCGATATGAACGAGCTATGGTATACAAATGAGTTGGCGCCCAGCAGGTCAATGTACCCCCCCAGCTTCTCCGAACCGAACGTGGGCGCGTAGGTGTATCCAAGGCCGTCATCCAAAGTGACTGTCTTGACCAGCGTCGCGCCGGCATAAGCGCCGAAATCCGGAACCGTCGGGAACTGCGCGTACATCTTCGTACCTGACGGCGGCGTCGTCACGCTGCCGCCATCGCCGGAGCCTGACCCTGAACCGCTACCTGAACCTGAGCCTGAGCCGCCGCCGCCGCCATAATCAGCGGGCTGGCCAGAGTATGAGTAGAACTCAATCCGCACGGCATTTGCAATAGTTTCGTCGTTGATGTACCTCTCCGAGAGCTCGTTGAAGGGCAGGTTCGGCGCTACTTTATCCGTGAGCCAGACTTTTTCGAGCACCCTGTCGCCGGAGTCGAGGAAGTAGATATATAGGTTTATCATGGAGCCGTCCGTCTGCCCCTTGACGCTTATATATGCTTTGTGTTTGCCGATGTTCGTCTTCTCGAGCTTCGTGAACACGAGCGAGTCAACCTTGGTCGAATCCCAGTAGCTCCCGGAGGAGTAGTAACTCGTCACGGTAAAAGGCCCGTACTCGTGGTTGAGCTGCAGCGCCCTTGACGGCGACTTCTCGCTTACAGTGATAGTACACGCTGCGGTGAGCCCGTTGGAAGACGTCGCCGTTATCGTGGCGGATCCCGCAGCGACTGCGTTGACTGTACCGTCTGCGGAAACCGTGGCGACGCTATTGTTCGACGACGTCCACGTGACCGACTTGTTATCGGCGTCCTCCGGGAGGACAGACGCGGTCAAGGCCTTCGTTTCGCCTGTCTCAAGAGCGGCCTCAGTGACTGACAGGGTTATTATCGCGGGCGCGATTCCCGGGATGAGGCCTGTGTTCTTCGCGAGGGCTTCGGAAAACACGTTCGCGTCGATGAGTTTCTCGTACAGATGCTGGTCCGAATCCTTGAAGCAGACGCTCAGTGCGTCGAAGGATATCGAAGTCACATCGCTGCGTAGGAATACATTGTTGCCCGCGTTGTATTTGCCGTCGGTAAACCCGAGCTTGTCCGACAGGACCCACGCCCTATCCCACTGAAAGTCATCGCCGGAGGAATATCCGAGCGCGCGCAGGACGAATGTGATATACTGTGATGAAGTTATCGGGTTCTCACCGCTGAAAGTATTGTCGCCGGTGCCGCTTGTCAGCCCGTTGATATAAGCGTAGCCGACGTACGGCAGCGCCCAATCGGCGACGTCAGTGAAGGGCGTGTCCCAGTTCCCGCTCTTCGCTTCCGCCTCTTTGCCAAGCAGGCGGACGAGCATCGTGACAGCTTCGTTGCGGTTTGGTGTGCGGTCGAGCGCAAAGTCCGGCGTCCCGTCGGCGTTGGTCCCTACGCCGGTGAACAAGCCGAGTGTGTTGAGCTTCTGCGCCGCCTCGTTGCCCGGCGTCGCTGCGGACGCAGTCGAGCCTACCGCGAAAGATATGCAAATGACCAGTACGAGCGCGATTGCGATTGTTCTCCTTGTTTTCATCGTTATCCTCCTTTAGTTTCGTATGGGGGGCATGTCTGGCGCTCCGCCCTCCTATATTGTATTATTTTACATTATATTACCATACCCGCGCAAAAAAGAATATCGACACAGGCAACTTTTAGACTAATATGCAGGTTTCTCACCGGATAGGGGGCGCCTCACAATGAATGCCTTACAACTTAGCCAAGAGTATTTCGACAACGTAGCCAAGCCGCTCCTGAAGCGGGACTTCCCGGAGCTCTACCCGCGCCTTGCTGCAGGGCTCGCCGGCAACGGCTCCGAGTGCTACGGCTATGACGACGAGATCTCGCGCGACCATGACTGGGGAGTGGACTTCTTCATCTGGGCACTTGAAGAGGACAGGGATATGATCCCGACCCTTGCAGCGTGGAAGGAGGAGCTTTTTGAGAAGACGCCTCCCGCGCAAGCGCGATCGCGCTCACAGTACGGAGCGCCGGTCGACGTAATGACATGCGCAGACTTCTTCAGCAGCATGATAGGCACGCCGGGGCGGCCAAAAACGCTGGGCCAATGGCTGAGCCCGCCCGAGGAGAACTTCGCAATGGCTGTCAACGGCGGAGTGTTCTTCGACGGACCGGGTGAGTTCACGGCTGCGAGGCTCGAGCTGCTGGACCACTACCCGCAGGACATCCGCCTGAAGAAGATCGCCGCAAAGTGCATGGCGCTCGCGCAGACAGGCCAGTACAACCACGGGCGAACAGCCCTGCGCGGCGACACCGTCACGCTCAGGTCTGTGCTCGCCCGTTTCACAGACGCAGCTATTGCAATGGCATTCCTGCTGAGCAAGGTCTACATGCCTTACTACAAGTGGGCTTTCAAGGCGATGCGCGAACTCCCGCGCCCCGCCGGGGAAGTTGCGGACTTGCTTGCAGAAATTGCCGGCGCTGCAGGTTTCGACGACGAGTCGCAAGCCCGGCGGCAGGATGCAATCGAGAAGGTATGCGCCATCTACGCCGATGAGCTTCGAACGCAGGGGCTTTCCGATTCCGGCGACTCTTTCATGGTCGCGCACGGAGAGTCTGTCATGCGAGGCATTGCAACGGAAGCGCTCCGCAACCTCCCCGCGCAATACGAGGTGTAGTGAGTAGTTAGTACTTATGGTCGCTTCTGCGTTTTTTCTTGCTTCCATTGCCGGTGCGGTGGTACAATGGCTGTATCAGCCATAATACGTGATTTTAGCCGTGGCGCGGGACGCGCCACATGGCAAATTGTACCATTCGCTGCTCTCATGGTACAATTAACCACACCGAAAAACGCGCAAAACAGGTGGAAAGAGGCGGTGCTTAGATGATGGCGAGAGTTTTGTCCACGGCTCCTAACCGAGTACGAACCATATCCTTGGCGCTGGCCGCGCTAATGCTCATGGCGCTCTTTGCCTGCGCTGCCGCGCCGGCGCCCCCTGCGGAGGCCGCGCCCCCGCGCGCGTCCCTTGTGCCCACCTTCCCCGAAGCGGCGTCTGCATCCGCGGCGCCGAACGAACCTGCGGGCGGGCAATCGGTCGAAGCTCCCCACAATCTGCCCACCCCCGAAAGCGCGCCCTCGTACGCCACCGGCGGTAAGGCTCCCCCCTCCGCAAGCGGCTCCTCTCCCGCGATCGACCCGTACGCTAAGCTGCCCCCGCTGCCCGTCGTCACAACCGCCCGCATCGCTGTGACAGGCGACCTAATGGTGCACGAGACGCAGCTCAACCACGCTTACAACTCTTCGGATAAAACGTATTCCTTCGCATCGTGCTTCGAACCGGTAGCGCCATACCTAAAGGACGCCGACTATACAGTCGGGAATCTCGAAACCACTCTTTCAGGCCCGGAGTCCAAGTACACAGGCTACCCGGCCTTCAACACCCCTGACTCATTCGCCGAGGCTTTGAAAGAAGCCGGCTTTGACTTCGTGACCACAGCGAACAACCACGCAAATGACAGGCGCGAGGCCGGCATACTGCGAACCATCAGCGTGCTCGACTCGCTGGGCTTCGACCATACCGGCACATACGCGTCGCAAGAAGAGCAGGAAGCCACCTTCATAAAAACCATCAATGGCATCCGCTTCGCGTTCCTCTCATATTCCTACAGCACCAACGGCATCCCGCTGGCAAACGGAAAGCCCTATCTGCTCAACATGCTGGACGAAGCGCTCATGAAGCGCCAGATCGAAAAGGCGAGGCAGATCGGCGCCGATATTATAATCGTCCTCCCGCACATGGGTAACGAGTATGAGGAGAAACCGACCGCCTACTTCACCGGCCTTGCGAGGCGGCTTTGCGACTACGGCGCCGACGTCATCATGGCGAGCCACCCGCATGTGCTGCAGCCTGCCGAGTCTTACGAGGTCACGGAGCCGGACGGCTCTGTCAGGACCTGCTTCATAGCCTACTCGATGGGCAACTTCATCTCCGCCCAGCGCGCGAAGCCACGCGACGCTGGCGCCATCTTCTATCTTGAGTTTGAGAAGATCGAAGACGAGACAAGCGCCGCCGTTAGGATTACTAGGGTATCCTACGCCCCTACCTGGGTGCAGTTTTACGACGCGCAAGGCCGCTACGACATAAAGGTGCTGCCTGTTTACGATGCTCTCAAGGCTGCGGAGGAAGGAACCTCCCCCGCCCCGCGCCAGGCCGATCTGCCCCGCCTTCGTGAGGTCCACCGCGAGACGTCGAAGAAATTGCTTGGCGCGGAGTGGCCATTAGCCGACATCCTCCCCGTGTATACGCTGTACTCAGAAAAAGGAAGTTAATATTTAGTATGAAGAAAGCTCTTTCATTTATCCTCGCGATACTCATCATCTCCGTCTCAGCCGGGACGATTGCAACCGCAGCGACGATTGACGGTAAGAGAATCACCTCAGCCGCAGCAATCGTCATCGACTATGAAACCGGCGAGATGCTCTACGGCTACAACCCGGACACGCAACTGCCGCCGGCGAGCACGACGAAAGTGATGACCGTCTACCTCGTCTACGAAGCCATCGCGAAAGGGAAGATCAGCAAGGACACCATCGTCCCTATAAGCGCGAGGGCTTACTCTATATCGCACAACGCGGGCCTCACGAACGTGCCCCTGTCGAGGAACGAAAAGTACACAGTCGACGAACTCATCGACGTTGTGATGGTACATTCAGCCTGCGGAGCTTCGTTCGCCCTGGCCGAACTCGTCGGCGGCTCCGACGTTGCGTTCATCGAAAGCATGAACGCGAAAGCGAAGGAGCTGGGCATGGATGCGCTTTTCAACAGCACATACGGCGGCTCGTTCCAGTCGGGCGTCTCGCCCAGGGCTATGGCGATACTGGCAAGAGAGATTATCAGCAAGTACCCCGATATACTGGCAAAGACATCGAAGAAGTCCGCGCGCTTCCACGGCGCGGAGTTTCCCAGCACCAATCTGCTGCTTGGCGTGTACGAGGGCTTGGACGGGCTGAAAACCGGAACCTCGTCGAGCGCGGGCGATTGCTTCATCGGGACAGCGGTGCGCGGTGGCAGGCGCATCATATCCGTGACTCTGAGGTCGCAATCAGGCAAGCGTTTCAACGATACGACCATACTGCTCGACTATGGCTTCGAGGAGCTCGACAGGCGCATCGAGGCCCGCAAGGTCGCGCCGGCCGATATGCCGGTTTACGTCAACGGCACGCTGCTCGACACGAACGTTTATATGATCGAGGGCAGTTATTTCATCAAAGCGCGCTCCCTGGCATATTCTCTAATCGGCAAGCAGGCGCAGTTTGAGGTCGGGTATGACAACGCAACCAAAAGCGTCCTGCTTTTGAGCGGGACGCCCTACACCGCAGTCGGCGGCGAAACAGGCGGCAGAAGCGCGGAGAAAAAGCTGCCAGCGCTGTCGGAGTCCGGCCTTTTGATAGATGGTGAGAAATCCTCGTACCCTATGTACGTCATCGACGGCGCCAACTACCTGAGGATCAGCGATATGTCCGTCGTTTTTAGCTTCGCGGTCAACTGGGGCTATTCGGATAAGATCGTTATCTCCTCGCCGCTGATCGAGCCGGAAGTCCCGGAAGAATCCGCTGAGTCCGGGGACGGCGCTGCGGAATCTGAAGAGCCCGCCCCGACCGAGCTCGAGCTCCCGCCCAACCTCGAGCAGATGATGACGAACGCTTACTACGGGAGCTTCGATTACATCGTTTTTGCTCTGACCTTCACAACGTTCCTGCTATGCAAGTTCCTGTTGAAGAGCTTCTCCAAGCCGTCATGAAGCGGCTGCGCCTCCCGGTAGTCTAGCGGAAATCTGTTTTTTGGAGTAATCATATTGGCAAATACTGGCGCAAGCATGATAAGAGACCTGACGACAGGCTCCGTTTCGCGAAAACTCATCACGTTCGCCATACCCATGGTGATGGCGAACCTCCTGCAAACCGTGTACAACATCGTGGATATGATCGTCGTCGGCCAGTTCGTGGGCAGCGCCGGGCTCTCCGCCGTGTCCATTGGCGCGGCGATCCTGCATCTGCTGACATTCCTCGCCATGGGGCTGTGCAGCGCGGGGCAGATCATTATCTCGCAGTACGTCGGCGCGGGCGATACGAAATCCGTCAGCAAAACGATCGGCTCGCTCTTCTCTCTGGTCGTGATATGCTCGCTGGCGTTCACGGCGGTGTCGCTCGTGTTCGCCAATACATTCCTCGGGTGGATGAACACGCCGCCGGAAGCGTTCGCGGAAGCTCGGGCATACTGCCTGACCTGCTTCGTCGGCCTGTTCTTCACATACGGGTATAACCTCGTAAGCTCGATACTCCGGGGCATGGGCGACTCGCGCCACCCGCTTGTGTTCATCGCGATTGCGGCCGTTATCAACCTCGTGCTGGACCTCGTGTTCGTCGCGGGCCTCTCATTAGGAGCTTTCGGCGCAGCGCTTGCCACAGTGATCGGGCAGGCCGTCAGCTTCATAGCATCGATCGTGTTCCTCTATAAACGCAAGGAAGCTTTCCATTTCGACTTCAAAGCGGAAAGCTTCAGGATCGACAGGGGCATATTCAGGAGGCTGGTGAGGCTTGGCATCCCCCTGTGCCTGCAGAGCGTCGCGATAAACTTCTCCATGATGTTCGTGAGCGCTTTCATAAACGCCTACGGAGTCATCGCTTCGGCGGTGACGGGGATCGGCGATAAACTCGGCATCATCACCGCAGTCGTCGCCGCGTCTCTATCCGCGTCCGGCGGGGCGATGGTCGGCCAATGCCTGGGTGCGAGGAAGACGGAACGCATCCCGCGCATCATCGGCTTCTCGCTCGTGGTCAACCTGGCGTTCGCGGCTGCGTTTGCCACAGTCACCTTGCTTATGCCCCGCGCGATATTCGGCCTGTTCAATACGGATCCGGAGGTTCTGGACGTCGCGCTGATATATGTCCCCTGCGCGATACTGAACTTCTTCGGCTTCGCCCTGCGCGCTCCTTTCTTCGCCTTGATAAACGGGATCGGCTATGCGCGCCTCAACCTTGCAGTCGGCCTGCTCGACGGCGTCGTATGCCGAATCGGCCTTGCTATGCTGCTGGGGCTGGCGCTCGGGATGGGCATTCGCGGCTTCTGGTACGGGAGCGTCCTTGCGGGGTACGTCCCCTTCCTGATCGGCGGAGCCTACTTCGTCTCGGGCAAATGGAAAACGCAAAGGCTGCTGATCGCGGAGTGACGACGGGCAGACTGGCAAGGGGCGACGGGCGGAGCGCGCGCAACCTTTCAATTTTTTTGAGGTTATCTGGGTATTCTGGCTTCTGATGATAGTTCGCAAGAAATAGCCGGGTCACGATGAAAGGGCATTCTATGAGGCTCATCGAACACACAGGCGAGGTCGAACTTATCGGCGCGGGAGACTTCGACCCTTCGCTTATCTTCGAGTGCGGGCAATGCTTCCGCTGGAACGCGGGCGAGGACGGCGCCTATACCGGCGTGGCGCTTGGCCGCGCGGCAAGAGTACGCCGCGAAGGCGGCAGCATTTTCATCTCCGGGACAGCCGCCGATTTCGAGGACGTCTGGCGCGGGTACTTCGACCTGGAACTCGACTACGAAAGCGTACGGAACCAATTGAGCGTCGACACTTTCATGAAAAAAGCGTGCGCGTACGGCGCCGGCATACGCATTATGCGCCAGGACAAATGGGAAGCGCTCTGCTCATTCATAATCTCGCAGTGCAACAACATCCCCAGGATAAAAAAAATCATCGAGTCGCTGTGCAGCCTGTACGGCGACCGCGTCGTATTTGAAGGCGGCGACTACTGCACATTCCCCGCCGCAGAGCGAATCGCCGCCCTGAGCGAGGGCGACCTCGCGCCGATCCGCTGCGGGTACAGGGCCGAGTATATCCTCGGCGCGGCCAATGCCGTCGCGAGCGGAGCCCTGGACCTGGAAGCCCTGTCGCGCGCGGCGCAGGGCGAGGCGCGCTCCGCGCTGAAGGCTCTCAGAGGAGTCGGCGACAAGGTCGCGGACTGCGTCTTGCTTTACGGCCTGCATATGTTGGACTCTTTCCCGCTTGACGTCTGGATGAAGCGCGCCGTCGCCGCAAACTACGGCTCCGGCTTCGACCCCGCCGTGTTCGCACCCTACGCCGGCATCGCGCAGCAGTATATGTTCCACTACACGCGCAGTACCGCCGGCCAGTAGCCTTGGACGAGAGCGCGAGAGCCTTTACGAGAGAAGGCTTCGCGCTCATAGTCAATATGTGTTTATCCCTGCGATAATTGCCTCATTTATTATCGAGTATAATTTTTCAGAGAGTCTATCGTAATGTCAAAACAGATGAAACCGTACCCCTGCTTGCCTAAACCCGTCTCTCCGGTATAAATCAGTCCGCAAACACTAACGACAGATCGATCTCACAGCCTTCTAGTACGCGAACCGGCGCCGTATCTTCATCGCCGTATACAGAAGCGATGTATTCACCGTTATGCAGGGCGTAGGCTGATACTGTCTTAATCTCCGGGTTTACTATCCAGTATTCAAGGACTCCTGCTTTTTTATATTGCTGGAATTTCCCGTACAAATCAAATCTTGCCGTCGATGGCGATAATATCTCAATCACGAGGTCAGGCGCGCCGTTAATTGCTGCTTTACTGATCTTAGCTTGATCGCATACTACAACAATATCAGGGATGAGCACCGTATCATCGGTCGTTTCCATGTTCAGCCTGACTCCCGGTGTAGTGAAAACCTTGCATGTCTTTCCTCTCAGGAAGTTACCGAGTTGTATGAACAGTTCGCCGCTGACTCCCTGATGCAGTATTGAAGGCGGTGCCATGGCATAAGCGACGCCATCAATCAGTTCCCAGCGCTCGCTGTCGTCCCATTCACAGTAATCAGCGTATGTATAGTACTCTTTTTCCTTTAGCAACGCCATTATTGCACCTCCTGCATAGAGTCCGGTATACTAAGCAGATAAAACTGTAACTCCATAATCGGATAATACAGTTTTAGACGTGCGTTGTCAAGAATGGTACTCAAGTAACCCCCCACAATCGCGTAAAAAAAAGCTTGCAATTGCTCCGGCGTGGTGGTAGAATGACTTTCCGCCTAAAACAGCCCGGCCAAATAACGCGATTTCGGCCCGGCCTTGCGCAAAACGCGCCCGCAGGCGAACCGGAAGACAAACGCGCCCGTGCGCATCGCGTCTGTGCGCAACGCGCCCGTGCGCATCGCGTCTGTGCGCAACGCGCCCGTGCGCATCGCGTCTGTGCGCAACGCGCCCGTGCGCAACGCGCCCGTGCGCATCGCGTCTGTGCGCAACGCGCCCGTGCGCAACGCGCCCGTGCGCAACGCGCCCGTGCGCGTAACACAAAACATAGACCAACCAAGATTTCAGGAAGAGGTGCAACAGCAAATGCCCAATATCAAATCCGCGTCAAAGAGAGTTCGGCTCTCACAAGTAGCAGCCGCGAAGAACAAGTCGGCCAAGTCCCTGATGAAGACCAATATAAAGAAGTTTGACGCCGCTGCCGCAGGCGGCGATCGCGACGCCGCCGAGGGCGCCTTCAAGGTAGCCGTCAAGACCGTGGACCGCGCCGCGACGAAGGGCCTCATCCACAAAAATAAAGCTGCCCGCAAAAAGAGCGCCCTGGCTCGCAAGCTGAACGGAGTATAGCTGATTGTACCAAAGCCGCTATTGCAGCGGCGCCGCAGCAGCAACGCCGGAGAGCACGCAGTACGAATGAATAAAAAAACACAAGGCATAACAGAAAGATTTTTCAACCCGGCGCTCGACCTCCGGGTACAGGTGTTCAACCTGCTTGCCTTTGTCGGGATTTTCGCCGGCGTCGGTATCGGGGCTCTCGCGCTTATCCATAGTGAAAGCATCTACATTGCCGTGATTGATCTGACAATCGCGGTGCTTTCATTTATATTCCTGCTCGTCACCGAAAAGAAGAACTCATACCATTTTTGCAGTTGGCTCTTCATCGTCGTCGGGTTCATGGGATTTTTCACATTGCTGTTCTTCTTATACGGCGGGCACAGGAGCGGCGCGGCCTTCTACTTTGTCGTCGCTCTAGTGTTCACGGCGCTCCTGCTGGAAGGATACGAGCGTATCGCCGCGCTTGTGCTCGAGTTCATCCTGTACTTATCCAGCATCCTTCTCGATTATTTCAGGCCCGAACTGGCTATACCCCAGCCATCAGAGTCTGAATACCTGTCAATCATGATCATCAACATGACGGCCGCCTGCACGATAATACTCTTCGTGCTCCTGTTGCGCACGCAAATATTTAATAACCGGCATGAACTGATAGAAGAGCTCAACCGCGAGCTTACATCGCGCAACGACACTCTGGCGCAGTACGACAATATGAAAAGCGACTTCCTCCAGACGGTAGCCCACGAAATCAACACGCCGCTCGCCATAATATCCGCAAGCAGCAACGACGCCCTGTATTTATTGAAAGAAACTCCGATCAAAGTCGGCGAAATAAACGAGAATCTGCAACTCATAATACGCAGGGTCAAGCTGATAGACAGCATCCTTCTTGACCTGATGGACACCGTCGCCATCGAAAGCGGGCGGATATCATTGAGCCGCAGCCCTGTAAGCCTGTCCCATCAAATCAGGAGTATATGCGACGCCCAGTTCAGCGGTCTTGATAAGAACAACAACAACATTATATATAACCTTGCGCCGCATCTGCCCGACGTATGGGCAGACTCGTCGCGCCTCGAGCAGGTGATGGTCAACCTGCTGTCGAACGCTGTCACGCACACGAAAGCCGGAACGGTAACGGTTAAGCTGGAACGGGGCGAGGGCAGGCAGGTCGTCAGCGTGATTGACGACGGCGAAGGAATGGAGCCCGAAGTGGCGCGGGCGGTGCTGAAACAATACGTGTCGACCAAAGCGGACTTCTGGCGGCACGGGATCGGGCTTTATATATGCCGGCAAATCATCAATGCGCACGGCGGGGAAATATGGATAGACAGCGAAAAAGGGCGCGGCACGAGCGTATTCTTTTCGCTTACGGAAGGCGCGGAGCAAGAATGAGCGAGGCTCGGCAGGCAGCGCACGCCCACGACTGCAACCCGGCAAATTTTGAGTAAGAATGAGATTGAGGCAAGAATGAGCGAACGAAACCCCCTGGTGCTGATAGTCGAAGACGACGCGGAACTTGCGCGGCTGAACGCGCGCTTCCTTAAATACAATGGATATGACGCAGTTGTCGCGGCAACAGCAGCGCAAGCGCGAGAAGCGTACGCGAGCGCGGCGCCCGACTTATTCATACTCGACATAGAACTCCCGGACGGGGACGGCTTCTCGCTGTGCGCGGAATTCCGGCAAACCACGGACGCGCCGATACTATTCCTGACAGGGAAGTCGGAGGCCAGGGACAAAGTAAAGGGCTTGAGCCTGAGCGGAGACTACTACCTGACAAAGCCGTTTGACAGCGAAGAGTTCCTTGCCGTAGTCAAGAGCCTGCTCCGCCGCGTCGAACAGACGCGGAAGAAAATCGACGAAGCCTCCATCATCGAAAGAGGCTCGCTCACCCTGAAGCTCGATGACCGCAAAGCGTTCGTAGGAGGCCGGGATGCGGAGCTGACCCCCAAGGAGTTCGCCGTCCTGCTCATACTTATGCAAAATGAAGAGAAGGAGATAACGAGCGAAACCATATATATGCGCGTATGGGGGGCGACGATGAATAATGATGCGAACGCCGTGCGCCTGACCGTCTCGCGGCTAAAGAAAAAACTGGGCGAAGATAACGCGGATTTCGCCATCTATACCAAATACGGCGGCGGCTATACATTTACTGTAATGTAGAAAAAAATGTAGAAAATTGTGTCATTTTAGACACAATTGAGAATATGTTCTTTTTTTTTGTATAATCCTCTGGTATCAAGCAGTTTGCAGATTTACTTAGTGTGCTGCGTGAAGGAGGGTTATATTTTTTTGAAAAGGCTTCTACTGATAAACAGCAGCCAGGTCCTCATGGATATCACAAAAAAGATCCTCCAACGCGCCGGCTACACAGTGCGATGCGCCGTAGGCGCGAAGGGCGCCCGGGAAATCCTCACCGACTACTCGCCCGACGGTATCATTCTGGATAACGAACTCCCGGATACCAGCGGGATCGACTTCTTCGCAGAGCTGCGGTCGAAGAGCGCGGCGCCGATCATGATCGTATCCAACGAAAAAGACGACGCGCTGCCCGCCCTGCAAGCCGGGGCAAGCGATTTCCTCAAGAAACCGTTCGACTACGACATAATGGCGGCCCGGATAGAAGTAATGCTAAGCCTCCCCATGCCGGCAGCTCCGGCCGCTGAAGCAGATACCGCAGATGCGGCTGCGAAGGAAACGCCGGGCTACTCAGGCGAAATGGCAAGGACGGATGCGCAAAAACCGGCGATGCTGCCGAACCTTACTCCCCCCGCAGGAAAAAGAAAGCTATTCAGCTTGAAGCACGTATACATGGCGGCGGTCGCCTGTATCGTATGCGTACTGATAGGGGTCGGCATGCTGAACCTATTCGGCCCCACCGGAGATTTTATAGATATACCCGAAGACGACGTCCCGATGGGCTTCTCGCCGTTTCTGTCGATCGACGGCAACGCAAAGCCGTACACAGGGGACGAACCCGGAGTATCGCTGCCGGTCATCGGCGACGTCACTATCCCGGCAGGCGCACTCGAAGTCCGGATGCTGCTATACAACCCGGCAGGCAGCGCAAGCAATCTATCGTTTGAGATAATCCTGACCGGCGGCGGCGAAGAAGAGAGCATATTCGAGACCGGCCTGATAGAACCGGGAATGTGCATAGAAGATCTGACCCTGTCGAAGGGACTGGCAAAAGGCGAATACCCTGCCGTCTTGAGAGTCCGCGCCTACTCATTGGATGACTATTCTTTCATATTCAGCGCGGATACGGGATTCACGATAACGGCGGCATAACAATGGTGGCAGCGCGGCAGCAGCCGCGATAGCTATAATGGTTTTGCAATAAGAAACCATATTCACATCCATGTGCGTTTAATACGCTATGAAGGAGGGGTGCAATTGAGGCGACACGAAAAAGCGTCGCTTGGCCGCTGATTGAGTCGGCCCGGACGGACGCACATGAGACGCATGACACAAGCAATAACTGCGGGATCACTCGTCCCGGAGTTGTGGGCATAGTCTCAGGAGAACCTCAACTCCATAAAAAAAGAGGCTGAAAACGAAGAACCGGCCTTCAGAACAAATACGGCTGAAAACGGGAGAATCCCAACTCCTTAGAAATCAAAAGAGACCGTTTTACCAAGTTGAGCGCAATCAATGAGGATAATACAAACATTTAAGGAGAAAAAAGAGGATGAAGAAAAGGTTTTTAGCGCTGCTCATAGTAGCAGTCATGGTGGTCGCGTTTGCGGTACCCGCAATGGCGGGGAACACACCAAAAGCCGAACCCACGGAGCTTACCTGGACAGACGGCTTTGGCTTCCACTGTAACGCATGCGGCGGCAACGGGCAAACGTCGGTTATCTATGCCGGCACAAACCCGGCCGTTATCAAGGCAATCGGAAACATCAAGAAGCAGCCCGCGGGCAGCATGGTAGTGCTCAAGGGCGACCAGAAAGACATTTTTGGAACGAAGACATACCCGATCAAGCTTGAGAGGGTCGGCACGACCACAGAGTGGAACCTGATTACAGGCGACGACATCGTATGCGAAACCTGCGGCAGGACCGACTGGGTCACATACAGCAACCAGAACGGCGTCATCAACGGCAAGAACATTCAGGCGCACCACCCCGCGCTGCCTGAGCCGCCCGTGAACCCCAAAGGCGGTCTGACTTTCACAAAGACGGTCAAGGGCGTCGACATTATTGTATGGCTTGATGAGAAGTTCTCCAATGCTGATGAAATCCTCGCCGCAATATTCTTCGACCTCGTAAGCGTTGATACAGGTGAAGTCGTTGCGACCGCGCAGATTGAGGATGATTTTATAAAGGGCAACATTGTTGACTTCGGCGGCGAGATCCCCGCAGGCGATTATCTGGTACGCGAGCGGCTTGAAAGCCCGGCTGATGAAGTCTTCAAGCCCCACGCCGATGTGCCCATCACCATCGTGGACGGCGAAATCACAACCATTGGCGGCATTATCGCCAGCGACTTCGACAAAGACGGCGACTATTTTGTCAGCTGGGAAAAAGTCAGTGAGTACGGCAGCGTCATCCTTGAAACGAAGTATACTGATGTTGATGACGTTTACACGCATATCAACAAAGACGGCAACCCCAACGCGGTTTACAACATCGCTGTGACAAATGCTGCCGGCGACTCGTTCCTCTCCTACTGCGGAAGCCATAGCTCGCAAAACTTCTACGAGGAAGAGTACAACGTTGCTCCGTTGGCTCCTGCGAAGAAAGATGCCATTATCCAAGCCCTCAACTTCATTTATGAGCAGTACGGCAGCATCGACGCATGGGCTGAATGGGGCACTGACTTGGCGTCAGTCGACGGACATGCCCCTGGTTACATCAGACCGCTCTTGGAGGAAAATTCTACCTATGCTATCGCTCAGATCGTAATTTGGATGATCCTGCATAGCGAAGAAATCGACTACATTGAAGTCCTAACCAATAATAACAACATTGGGTTTAACGCCGGCGGAGTCGGTAACTACACAGTTGAGTGGGTAAAGGATTGGCCGGCAGAGTATGAGCAGCTCAATGGCGCAGTGCTCTATGTCCTCGGTAACTACGCGGATGCCAACCCAACCAAGAAGGTAGTTGACCTCGTCTTCCTGACAGCCGCTGCGAGCGTTGAAGGCTACGATGAGGACGGTAGCGTCGGTTCCTACTACTACCAGCCTCAGATCGTTCCGCTATTCGGTGAAAGCGTCGAGTTCGACAACGAGCCTGATGATCCCTACGTCCCTAAGGGCTCGCTGAGCTTCACGAAGAAAGTCGAAGACATGAACATCGTCGCATGGCTAACCGCACACGACTTGAGCACGGACATCCTTGAAGGACTCGAGTTTTACCTTGACGGCATCGGCGAAGATGGCGAAACGTACAGCTACGGACCGGCATATCCTGACAACTGGACCGGCGAAGTAGTGTTCGGCAGCGTCTACCCCGGGACATACACCCTGTCTGAGGAAATCACCGGAGCTGCGGTCGGCGTGTTCAAGAAGATGAAAGACATCACTATCGTAATCTACGATGGCAGCGATGAATACTTCGTCCTCGGCGGCACGGTGTTCGGTTCAGCCGGTGGCAAAGACGATACATTCGACCGCAAAGCGACTTACTCGACCAATATGGCTAACGGCGCACATAGCTTCTTCTACCTGAATGGCGCTACCGGGTATGACTTCATAAGGCACACAGCATACAACTTCTCAGTGACCAACAAGGCGACGGGCGAGACATTTGCCTCTTTCTGCGCGAACTGGGGTTCGAGCGGGATTGGTGATTTGATTGACCAGACCGACGCATGGGCTCCAATCGTCACTCCGGCTAAAGTCATTGCCATCGTGGAAGCGCTCAACTACATCACGAGCGAGTATGGCTCGCTCGGTAAGGGGGATGAATATTCGCTTTATGCCGG
>WRJQ01000006.1 GCA_009778485.1 Oscillospiraceae bacterium | reverse complement strand
GCTCGTTCCATCGCAGCTCCTCTTCGAATCGAAGCAGGCTTCGATTCGATAAACAAGGTAATCATGTGGAGCGCTCGCGAATTGACGCATGGATGCGTCATTGAGCGATAGAAATGAAATGTAACGCCTGGAGGTAGTGGGTACCTGAACAGACAACTACTAACTACTAACTACTAACTAACAGCATCGCTTCTTCAACCAGCGCATCCGCGTCCAGGCGCGACTCAGCCTCCAGGACATCGTCGAGGCGAGGCTTCGTCTTGGGGCGGCGCGGAGTGAAGACAGTGCAGCAATCCTCGTATGGCAGTATCGAAGTCTCGTATGTCCCTATCTTCCTGGCTACGTCGACGATCTCCCTCTTGTCAAACGCAATCAGCGGCCTGAACACAGGCAGCGACACGCACTGCTGCGTGACAGCCAGGGCTTCCGGGGTCTGGCTCGCGACCTGCCCGAGATTCTCGCCCGTCACGAGCGCCGTGCATTTTGCCGCTTCGGCTATACTGCCCGTAATGCGCATCATGAAGCGGCGCATGATTACCGTGAGAAGGCTTTCGGGGCAGTTGTCGCGTATTTCTTCTTGAATATGCGTGAAGGGGACTATCCTGACACGCAGGTCGCCGCAATAAACGCCTAAAATCTTAGCGAGGGTCAGAACTTTTTCTTTCGACATCTCCGAAGTGTAGGGGTGCGAGAAGAAATGCACAGGCACAACCTTCACGCCCCGCTTGGCCATCATGTAAACGGCGACAGGGCTGTCAATCCCGCCGGAAAGCAAAGCCGCCATCTTCCCGCCTGTGCCCACAGGCAAGCCGCCGGCGCCGGGGGAGGGCGGGCCGTGCACATAGGCGGCGAGTTCGCGTACCTCTATGTTGACAGTCAAATCGGGGTTGTGCATATCGGGCTTCAGGTGCGGGTACCGCCTGTGCAGCAATCCTCCGACATACTGCGATAGCTCGATCGAACCCATGGGGAAGTTTTTATCCGCTCGCTTGGACTCCACCTTGAACGACTTTGCCTCTTCCAACTGCTCTCCCAGGTAGGCAATCGCGGTCTCGTAGATAGCGTCTTTATCTTTCCCGCACGCTGCGGCTCGAAGCGCTGCATTAGCGCCGAAGACTGTCCCGGCGGCCTCCAGCGCGGCGCTCATGTCGCATTCGCCCTGCGGCTCGGCATAGACTGTCGACTGCATGCAGTATATGTTGAACTCGCCTATGGGAGCAAGGCTCCGCTTGAGGTTCGAGACAAGCCTCGCCTCGAACTCACGGCGGTTGAGCCCTTTCAGCACGAGTTCGCCCTGTTTCAGGAGGATAATGTCGTTCATAAATACCTCGTGGAAATGTAGTGCCCGGAGAGCCGGGTAGTCGCGCTACATTTTTTCTGACAGCACACTGGACCTATATTGTATCGCCTCGGCGAGATGCCGGACCTCAATATTTTCGCAACCATCAAGGTCCGCTATCGTCCTGGAGACGCGCAGCACTCGGTCATAGGAGCGGGCAGTCATCGCAAGCCGCGAGAATGCGTCGCGCATAAGCTTTTCGCAGTCAGGCGATAGCGCGCAAAACTGCTCGAGAAGGCTCGAACCCATATGGGCGTTGCAGCCCGACCCGCTGCCCTTGTACCTGCGCCGCTGCCTGTCCCTCGCCTTGTTGACTCGCGAGCGGATGCTTGCCGAACTCTCGGAAGCGGGCCGCTCGCGCAGCTCATCGTACTCCAGCGAAGGAGTGTCTATGAAAATATCCACGCGATCCAGCAGAGGCCCGGAAAGCCGCTCGTGATACTTCGAAATCGAGGTGTCGCTGCAGGTGCATCGCCCGGAATGGTGTCCGTACCATCCGCATTTGCATGGGTTCATCGCGCAAACGAGCATGAAGCGGCAGGGGAACGTCACTGAAGAGATCGCGCGCGATACTGTCACGCGCCCGTCCTCCAGCGGCTGGCGCAGCGCTTCCAGGACGTCGCGCCCGAACTCCGGCATCTCGTCAAGGAAGAGTACCCCGTTGTGCGCCAGGGAAATCTCGCCCGGCTTCGGAGTGGAAGTCCCCCCTGAAATCGCCGGAGCGGAAACGGTATGGTGGGGCGAGCGGAAGGGGCGCTGGGATATGATAGGGTTGTCGCGGTTCGTAAAGCCCATGACGGAGTGGATCTCAGTAGTCTCGAGCATCTCCTCCCGGGACATATCAGGCAGGATTGTGGGTATGCGTTTTGCCAGCATGCTCTTGCCCGCTCCGGGCGGGCCGACGAGCAGGATATTGTGCCCGCCCGCCGCTGCGACTTCCAGCGCGCGCTTGACATTGCTCTGACCCTTTACTTCGGAAAAATCGTTTCCGATATTCTCTGCCGGCGCCGGCTCACGCGGGCTGACCGGTTCAATTTTCACAGAACCGCGAAGGTGCTTTATTAACTGGCTGACATGCCCGACAGGGTAGACTGCGACGTCTGAGGCATAAGCGGCTTCGCAAGCGTTATCGGCAGGGACATAGAGTTCCCTGATGCCGGAGCGGCTCGCGTGCAGGGCCATCGGCAGTGCTCCGGGGACGTGCCGGAGCTCCCCGGATAGCGAGAGCTCGCCGAAAAAAGCCGCGTCGTCGCGTAATGGCTTGATTGCGCCCGAAGCCGCGAGGATGCCGAGCAGCACAGGGAGGTCGTATACTGTGCCCGCTTTTCTTTTGTCCGCGGGCGCGAGGTTGACTGTGATCCTGCTGATGGGGAAGCTCATGCCGCAGGTCTTGGAAGCGGCCCTTACGCGTTCGCGCGCTTCTTTGACCGCCGCGTCGGGCAGCCCCACTATTTCAAAGGAAGGCAAGCCGCCGGAGAGGTAGCATTCCACGGATACGTCGTACCCGCTGATGCCGCCCAGCCCCAGGGATCTCACTTTTGATACCACAGTAATGTCCCCCTATCAATGCTATAAGGTCGGCATATATGATGTATAATGACCCGCTAGGGTCATTATGCCATCGCGAAGCGAATGGCATAATCTGCCATGTGGCGCGTCTCGCGCCGCGGCATATATGATGTATAATGACCTTACAAGGTCATTATGCCATCGCGAAGCGAATGGCATAATCTGCCATGTGGCGCGTCTCGCGCCACGGCATATATGAGGTATAATGACCTTACAAGGTCATTATACCATCGTGCATCGCTTATCACAATAACCAATAGACTGTGCAGGGTGAGCGCCATATTCAAATATTTAGCGCAAAAACATTTACACAGAGCAAGATTACTGTTATACTTTAGTTGGAAAATAACCAAAAAAAGTACTCAAAAAAAGAAAGGCTGGATGCTAATGGCGCGGAAACTCAAAACCATGGACGGAAACAACGCGGCGGCGCACGTAGCGTACGCGTTTACAGACGTAGCCGCGATCTACCCGATCACCCCGTCCTCCACAATGGCGGAATATATCGACGAATGGGCAGCAGGAGGCCAGAAGAACATTTTCGGGCAACCTGTCAAAGTAGTCGAAATGCAATCGGAAGGCGGCGCCGCAGGCGCGGTGCACGGCTCGATCCTGACAGGGGCGATGACGAGCACATTCACCGCCTCGCAAGGCCTGCTCCTGATGATCCCGAACATGTACAAAATCGCAGGCGAGCAAATGCCCGCCGTGATACACGTTTCGGCCAGGACACTCTCGACGCACGCGCTGTCCATATTCGGCGACCACAGCGACGTCATGGCCTGCCGCCAGACAGGCTTCGCGATGCTTGCCTCGAACAGCCCGCAGGAAGTCATGGACCTCGGCGCAGTGGCGCACCTTGCGGCGGTAAAAGGCAGCATGCCCTTCCTGCACTTCTTCGACGGCTTCAGGACGTCTCACGAAATGCAGAAGATAGAAGCCTGGGATTACGACGTGCTGGCTGAGATGCTCGACGCAGGCGCGCTTGCGAAATTCCGCGAAAGGGCAAATGTCCCGTCGCACCCGGTGCTGCGAGGCTCGGCGCAAAACGGCGATATATTCTTCCAGGCGCGGGAGGCGAGCAACACCGCCTACGCAGCGCTGCCGGATATAGTCGAAAAATGCATGGAGCAAGTCAACGCCGCAATCGGCACGGACTACAAACCATTCAACTACTACGGCGCCCCCGACGCGGAAAGGGTAATCGTCGCGATGGGCAGCGTATGCGACACCGCCGAGGAGGTTGTGGACTACCTCAACGCGCGCGGAGAGAAGACCGGGCTCGTCAAAGTACGCCTCTACCGCCCGTGGTGCGGCGACAAGTTCATCGCCGCCCTGCCGAAAACCGTCAAAAACATCGCCGTGCTTGACCGCACAAAAGAACCCGGCTCAGCGGGCGAACCGCTCTATCTCGACGTCGTGCTCACGCTCTCGACCGGAGCTATCCCCGGCGTGCGGATATACGGCGGCCGCTACGGGCTTTCCTCAAAAGACACCACGCCCGGCGCGGTAGTCGCCGCGTTCCGGAACCTCGAGTCAGCCGAACCGCAAAACAGCTTCACGATCGGCATCACCGATGATGTGACGAAGCTCTCCCTGCCGATAGAAGAAGAGCCGGACACGACGCCAAAGGACATCAAATCTTGCAAGTTCTGGGGCATTGGCTCCGACGGCACGGTCGGCGCGAACAAGAATACTATAAAGATCATCGGCGACCACACCGGCATGAAAGCCCAGGCGTACTTCCAGTACGATTCGCGTAAGTCAGGCGGGGTGACGATCAGCCACCTGCGCTTCGGCGACAGCCCTATCAAGTCCGCCTATTATGTATCGAAAGCTGATTTCGTCGCCTGCCATGTCACGGCCTATCTCGAAAAATTCAACATGGCGCAGGACGTCAAACCGGGCGGCGTATTCCTCGCGAACTGCGCCTGGGACGCCGGCGAGTTCACGGAGAAGCTGCCTGCCGCCGCGAAGAAGTACATCGCGGATAACGACGTCCGGCTCTACACAGTAGACGCCGTCGCCATAGCAAGGGAGCTCGGGCTCGGCAGCAGGACGAACATGATCCTGCAATCCGCGTTCTTTAAGCTTTCTGAAATACTCCCCATCGACGACGCCGTTAAGTACATGAAGGACGCGATCCAGGCCACATACGGCAGGAGGGGCGAGGACGTCGTCAACATGAACAACCAAGCCGTTGATAAAGGCATCGCGAACGTAGTAAAGGTCGATGTGCCCGAATCGTGGAAGAACCCGCAGCCTGACGCGGCCGCATCAAGCAATATTAAGGGCCGCGAGAGCGTAGTAAAATACGTCGGCGACGTAATGACCACAATGAACCTGATGCGCGGCGACGATCTGCCTGTCTCAGCCTTCCTCGACACCGAATGCGGCTCCTTGCTGCCGGCGGGTACGGCTCAGTACGAAAAACGCGCCATCAACGTGGACGCCCCGCGCTGGGTGCCCGAGAACTGCATCCAGTGCAACCAGTGCTCATACGTCTGCCCGCACTCCGTCATCCGCCCCTTCGTGTTCGACGACGCGGAAGTCGCTGCAGCTCCAAAGAGCACAAAAACAGTTCAGATGAACGGCAAGGGCAATGAAGCCTACAAGTTCGCTGTCATACCTTCCGTCCTCGACTGCACGGGCTGCGGCTCCTGCGCGAACGTATGCCCCGCAAAGAACAAAGCTCTGGTAATGGCTCCCATCGAGGAGACGGCGCAGCTCCAGGAGATATATGACTACGCGATCGACAACGTGACAGCGAAGGAAACGGGCTTCGCCGCGAGCACAGTCAAGGGCTCCCAGTTCAAGAAACCTCTGCTCGAGTTCCCGGGCGCCTGCGCCGGCTGCGGCGAGACGCCTTATGCCAAGCTGATAACGCAACTGTTCGGCGACAGGATGTTCATCGCCAACGCGACCGGCTGCTCCTCGATCTGGGGCGGCAGCGCTCCTGTCACGCCGTATACTACCAACGCCGAAGGCCATGGCCCGGCCTGGGCTAACTCCCTTTTCGAGGATAACGCCGAGTTCGGATACGGCATGGCCGTGGCATACAAGCAAAGGCGCGAGAAACTCATCTGCAACATCCAAAAAATGCTCGCCCACGAGTGGATGAATGAAGAAAGTCCGCTGTACGCCACAGCAAATAAATGGCTTGAAGCCAAGGACGACGCCGAAGCCTCCAAAATCGCCGCGAAGGAGTTCGAAGATGCCCTTATCTGGGCGACGACCTTTGACGACGAGGAGATAGAAGGCTGGAAAGCCCAAGACCCGAAGTCCTTCGAGGAGATGTGGGACAAGGAAAACGGCTGGTGCAACTGCGGCCTGTGCGCGATAGCCCGCGACGTCCTCGCGGAAAAAGACGTTTTCGTAAAGCCATCTGTCTGGGTTTTCGGAGGCGACGGCTGGGCTTACGACATCGGATACGGCGGGCTCGACCACGTGCTGGCCTCCGGAGAGAACATCAACGTGTTCGTATTCGATACAGAGGTCTACTCGAACACAGGCGGCCAGGCGTCGAAGTCCACGCCGACAGGCGCGGTGGCGCAGTTCGCGGCAGCGGGCAAGCCTATCAAGAAAAAGGACCTGGCAAAAATCGCGATGGCCTACGGCTATGTCTACGTCGCGCAGATCGCCATGGGCGCAAGCTACCAGCAGACCCTCAACGCCCTGCTGGAAGCCGAGAGCTACGACGGGCCCTCGCTCGTAATAGCCTACGCGCCGTGCATCAACCATGGGCTGAGGATTGGCATGGGCAGGTCGATCGAGCAGATGAAGAACGCCGTGGAAGCCGGCTACTGGCACACGTTCCGTTTCGACCCGCGCAAGGCCGGCGAAGGCAAGAACCCGCTGACGATTGACAGCAAAGCCCCATCAGCGAGCTACAACGACTTCATCATGGGCGAAGTCAGGTACAGCTCACTCGCGCGCTCGTTCCCCGAGCGCGCAAAAGAACTCTTCGCCGCTGCCGAGAATGAAGCGGCCGAGAAGTACGAAATGCTCCTGAAACAGCAGGAGATGTACGAGAAATAATCATACCCGGGCCCGGCGATAAGCCGCGCGTTTGCGGTTTGCCGCCGGGCTTGCGTTAACTGGAGTAAAAATGCCCTCAAATGTACTAAATCTGAATAACCTGAGACTGGCGGTACTCATCGACGCGGAAAATGTCCCGCGCAACTGCATAAAAAGCGTCATGGAGGAAATAGCGATATACGGCACGCCGACGGTGAAACGTATATACGGCGACTGGACGAACCCCGCCATAGCCGGCTGGAAGGCCTCGCTGCTTGAAAACGCGATTACGCCGATCCAGCAGTACAGCTACACGGTCGGGAAGAACTCCAGCGACTCAGCCATGATCATCGACGCGATGGACATCCTCTATTCGGACAAGACCGACGGATTTGTCATCGTGTCGAGCGACAGCGATTTTACGCGCCTTGCCATCAGGCTTCGAGAAGCCGGGCAGCGCGTCATAGGCATTGGCGAGCGCAAGACCCCGAGCGCGTTCATCGCCGCTTGCGACAAGTTCACGTATATCGAAGTAATCCGCGCGAATGCCGAGGAGGCGGGCAGCGAGCAGGGCGAGCAGGATGACAGCAGCAGCGCGCAGAAGGCTCAGTCGCAACCACGCGAAAAGCAGCACGCCCAGCAACGCCCGCGCGGCGTAAAAGTCCCCAAGGCCGTTGTCCAGCTCATAGCTGACTCCGTCGCAGACCTTGCCGACGACAGCGGCGTCGTATTCATGGGCGAGCTGGGCAACCTTATCCTGAAAAAGCAGCCCGACTTCGATAACAGGAACTACGGGTACAAGAGCCTTTCGGCGATGATAAAGTCGATCGACAGGTTCGATATTGACTTCAGGCAGACTACAGACCCGAACATAAAGCATGTGTTCGTCCGCGACAAGGAAGCGTAATACCATGGGCGATGAGTCCAAGGCTCCCAAGGCTTCCGGGGCTTCAAAGGCTCCCGGGGCTCGAAGGGTAAAAAGAGAGGGGCGGGGAAGGCGCGTCATTGCCCTTCTCCTGCTTATCGTCATAGCGATAGCGGCACTGCTGTTTGACAGCAACACGCGCCTCGTGACTACGCAGTACAAGCTTGCCTACCCGAACCTGCCACCCTCCTTCGACGGGTACAAGATCGCCGTTATTTCCGACACGCACGCGAGCGAGTTCGGAAAGAACAACGAAAGGCTCGTCTCGATGGTAACCGAAGCGCAGCCGGACATAATAGCGCTGCTCGGAGATATGATCGACCACGACCCAAAGCCTCCGCTTGAAGAACAGCTTCAGATAGCGGAGGCTCTTGTCGCGCAACTGGTTCCGATAGCGCCGGTGTACTATATTACCGGCAACCACGAGTGGGACAGCGGCGGGGTGTGGCAACTGCTCGATATGCTCGACAGTAAAGGCGTGAAGATACTTCGCAACAGCTATGTGCTCCTTGAAGCGGGCGGCGAGAACGTGGTTCTTGCGGGCGCGGACGATCCGAACGGCCCTTCCGATATGATGAAACCGGGGGAGCTCGTGGAAAGGATAGCCGCCTCGGAAGCCGGGCGCTTCATAATCATGCTTGAGCACAGGAACAACCGGCTGCAGCTCTACAGCGAGCTTGGCGTCGACCTCCTGCTGTGTGGGCACGCCCACGGAGGCCTGATACGTTTGCCGTTTACGGATGGGCTCATCGGGCCGTCGCGCGACTGGTTCCCGACATATACAAGCGGCGTATACTCAATGGGCAGCACGAACATGGTCGTGTCGCGCGGCATAGGCAACCACACAGGCTGGCCCAGGCTATTCAACAACCCGCAAATGGTAGTGGTGGAGCTAGGAGCACACTAGATAAGTGCCGATTGTTACAGTTCTTCAGACGCTCCCCAGCAGAGCGGAGCGCGTACTGCGCCGCCACGCCCACCAACCTGACTGCTGAGAAATCGCTACTCATTTCTTCCTCGCTTCCGCGCTGCTGTTACCACAGCATTCAGCGCCGCGAAAGCAAGCACGACAAACCCGACGAAACTGTAACGCGCCGAAGTCGACTCACCGAAAAGAGCAGTCGTGACATTCGTAAAAATCACCGGTGAAAGGAATACCCCGACAGAAGGCGCGACGGTCGTCACGAGAGCCGTCGCAGTCGCAGTCGACGCCCCCCCGGCGGAAAGCGTCGAGACCATAAAAATGCAACGTGGCATCATTATGCTCAAAGCCATACCGACGAGGAAAACAGACACGAAAACCATTACCAGCGAAGCAGGGAACAAGCTGAGCATAAAGAACCCTGCGAAAACAGCCGCAAGAGCGAATGATAACGAAAAATCACCGGTCTTCTTCGAAAGCTTTTCAAAGAAAAGCCCGGAAACAACGCCGCCGCCCATCTGGAACGCCACCGCGATACCTGCGGTGGTCGTGTTGCCTATGCCGGCGATGTGCGTGGAGAGATTGCTCCCGCAGACAGAGTAAGTCATCATGAATATGCAAGCTGCAGCGCAGTAATAGTAGATACCCGGGTTGAGCCTGGCCGCTCTTCGCGGCTTGGCGGCCGCTTCCGATGCCGCTGCCGCGCCGGCTGACCCTGCTGCCGCACCCTCGATGTCTTCTCCGCCGCCGGCAGACGGCGCGGGAGGCCGAATGACCTTAGGCACGGTAAAGGCAACCAGAAACGCAGCGGGAAGCCCGACCAGGAGCATGATGTAACCGCCATACCACATATAGGTCGCGAGCAAACCGCCCGCGAGGCTCATCATAATACCGCCGGCGTTAATCACAGACGTCTGCCAGCCCATCACAACCTGGCGCTGCGCAGGCTCGAACACATCGAATATCAAGCCGAAAACGTTGGAAATGAAAAGCCCGGTGGAGACTCCAAGCATAAAGCTGAGAAGAACAAGATGCCAAAACTCGGAATGCGCGATAAGCGCCGTAAAACCGGTCGCCGCAAGTAAACCGAGGCCGACAATGATCACAGTCTTCTTGGTAACGAGCAACCTGTTGATGAGGATAGCCGCGCTGAACGCCGCGATTGGCTGAATCAGACCCGGAACCGCGAGGGCGGTCTGTATCGCCCCCAGCGAGTAGCTGGAGAAAGCGGTCGTTTTGATCTGATTGATACCGGGCGTGAGAGCCAACGCCGGCATCTGGATGAACGCGATAAACAAAATAGTCAACATCAGCTTTTTTTGTTGTTTGTCCAATAACCTGCCCCCTTAACTATATGCGTACATGAGTATACAGCATAATTTGCGTTTTGAAAAGCGTTATTGCCAAAATCGGGCAACTCTGATAGGATATCGCCACAGGTTCGGGGCTATCCGTAAAACTCTTTTTTGAAGCGTTAATGAAGCAGGAGGCGGTAGCCACTGCACATATAACCTACTCAACTTACATATAGCTTCACAAAAAGTTTTACGGATAGCCCCGAACTGTGGCAGTTGTGGCAGACTGAGAAACGGAAAGCGGTGCGATGTTCAACATATCAGCGAAAGACGGAAAAGCCAGGCGAGGCGCATACACGACGCGGCACGGCGAGATACACACGCCGGTCTTCATGAACGTCGCCACGCAAGGCGCCATAAAAGGCGCGCTATCGAGCGCCGACCTCGCGGACGTCGGCTGCAACGTCGCTCTGTCAAACACGTACCACCTGAGCCTGCGCCCCGGCGATGAACTCATCCGTGACCGGGGAGGGCTGCACAAGTTCATGGCATGGGACGGCCCCCTGCTGACAGACAGCGGCGGGTACCAGATATTCTCACTGGCCGGAATGCGCAAAATAAGCGAAGAAGGCGTAAAATTCGCATCCCATATCGACGGACGCGCGATATTCATGACACCGGAAGACTGCGTGCGCATACAGTCGAACCTTGGCTCCGACATAGCGATGGCCCTCGATGAATGCGTCGCCATACCCGCGCCGCGCGAATACGTTGAAGAATCATGCGCGAGAACGCACCGGTGGCTTGAGAGATGCGCGGCAGAAATAGGCAAAATACGCAGCGGACAGGAGACCGTTAACCCGGGGCAGGAACTCTTCGGAATCAATCAGGGCGCCGCATACGCCGACATCAGGATAGCGCACATGAAACGCGTCGCGGAACTGGACCTGCCGGGCTACGCCATCGGAGGATTGGCAGTCGGCGAGACGGCGCAGGAGATGTACGACATCATCGAAGCCGTAGAAGAACACATGCCCGAAAACAAACCGAGATACCTGATGGGCGTCGGAACGCCGCTGAATATAATAGAAGCCGTGGCAAGGGGGATAGACTTCTTTGACTGCGTACTGCCGGCCAGGAACGGGCGGCACGGAAAAATATTCACAAAAGACGGGAGCCTGAACATCAATAACGAGCGGCATAAGACCGAAGACACGCCGCTCGACCCGGGCTGCGCATGCCCCGTCTGCGCAAGGTACTCCCGCGCATATATCAGACACCTCTTCAAAGCAGGAGAAATGCTCGCGATGCGGCTTGCGGTGCTGCACAACTTGTACTATTATAATGACCTCATGGCACACATACGCGACGCCATAGCGCAAGGGAGCTTCGGCGAGTTCGCGGCAGGATGCAAGAAGCGCTGGGCGCAAAGCGAAAGCGAAAGTGAGGAACAAAATGATTGAGTTCGATGAATATAAGCAGAAAATCGCGGCGCTTCGCCCCGTGCTTGAAGGGCTGAAACCCGCGCTGAAGCCCGAAGGCTCTGAAGAAGAACTGACGCGGCTTGAAACAATGAGCGCAGGGGACGGATTCTGGACCAACCAGGACAACTCGCAAAAAGTGCTCCAGCAAATCAAGCAGATACGGGCAAAGCGCGAGAAGTACGACAAACTGGACGGCAACCTCCTCGACCTCGCTACACTGTGCCAAATGGCGATCGAAGAAGACGACGCATCACTACTCGAGGAAATTGCCGGGGAGTACGCGGCATACAGCGACGACCTGTCCGCGGCGCGCCTCGACACGCTGCTATCCGGCGAGTACGACAACTGCCCGGCGATCGTATCCTTCCACGCGGGCGCCGGGGGGACGGAAGCGCAGGACTGGGTGCAGATGCTTTACAGGATGTACACGCGCTGGGCCGAAAGGCGCGGCATGAAATATTCCCTGCTTGACTGGCTCGACGGCGAAGAAGCGGGCATAAAGTCCGCGTCGATCGAGATCGCGGGAGATAACGCGTACGGCTACCTGAAAAGCGAAGGCGGAATCCACAGGCTTGTGCGCATCTCGCCGTTTGACGCTTCGGGCAGGCGGCACACATCATTCGCCGCCGTGGAAGTTACGCCGCTCATTTCGGACGATATCGAAGTGGAAATCAGGCCCGAGGATCTCAAAGTCGACACATACCGCTCATCCGGCGCCGGCGGGCAGCATGTAAACAAGACAGAGAGCGCCGTCCGGATAACGCATATTCCAACAGGGCTCGTCGTTGCGTGCCAGATGGAGAGAAGCCAGCACCAAAACAGGGAAGTGTGCATGCGCATGCTGCGCTCAAGGCTGATAGAGATAAAAGAGCGCGAGCACCTTGATAAAATAGGCGACATTAAGGGCGAGCAGATGAAAATCGAATGGGGGAGCCAGATACGTTCTTATGTTTTCATGCCCTACACGCTAGTCAAAGACCACCGCACAAGCTTTGAAAACGGCAATATAAACGCCGTCATGGACGGCGACCTTGACGGCTTCATCGACGCGTACCTGACAATGAACGCGCAGAACTGATACTATCGGCAGGCATAATTCAGCCGGACCCGCCCATATCACAAAGTGATAAACGGCAGGTCCGGCTGTGCGCGCTTAGGAGCCTGTGTAGAGAGTCCCGTTATTAGATAAGTGCCGATTGTTTTTGCCTGTTTTGCGGGTTTTGAGGGCGAATACTTCGCTGTATTTAACCGAAAAATGCACAAGACAGGCGGAAAGAGGCGGCGCTTAGATGATGGCGAGACTCTCTACACAGGCTCCTCAGGCAGTAGTGGGTTGTATCAGGCTGGCGTACTGCGAAGCTTAGCGAGCATATCATCAAACGACAGGGTCGCGCCGTTCGGCCATGATATGCCCGCTCCGCTTGCCCGCGGCTGCCCCGCGGCTACATATAACTCATCCAGCGACAACATGAGCATGTGACCGTCCGCCACCATGACGTCGATCTCGTTGGATCGACCTTCATAAGTCTCCACGCCCGTTATGACACCGTCGCTGTCCTTCCGCAGCAAATCGAAAATCTCCTCGAGAGACATGCAAGGCCCGTCCGGCCAGAAAAAACTGCTGCCGTCAGTCTGCGGGTCGCCTCTTTGCCCTGCCTCGGCAATCCCGGAGATCCTGGGGTCGGCTTCGTTCTTACTTAGGTTCAACAAAATGCGTTGATCGTTGTCCAGATGGATCGTCAGGGAAACATCCTTCTCGCCGCTCTTCGACAAATCGTCAAGAAAAGCCCTTTTGATTTTCGGAGAGTTGAGCAAAAAAAACACCGCCTTCGCATTTCTCGTTTGATATGTAACGTAGCACATTATACCAAACGAAGAGCGCGAAAACGGAAGTGTGAAAAAAATGGTACAATTTTGTTTCTGCTGTTTCTATTCTTTACACAGACAGTAACCGGTACCTCTGTGGGTCGTGATGATAAAGTCGCTCTCATCCAGCTTGAGGCGAAGCCGCGAAACAGCCTTTTTGACTGAGTACGTATCGTCGTGCATCGGGTGCCCCCAAATCTTCTCGTAGATAAACGTCGTGTCAAGCACCGTATCGAAGTTCTGGATGAACAAGATGAGCATTGCGAATTCCTTAGGAGGCAGCCCCATATCGACGCCGTTGAGCAAAGCTCTGTGCCCCACCAGATCAATCTTGATCGAACCGAGCGTTATCACAGAAGCCGGAGCTTCGAAAGCCCGCATCAGCGACATGAAGTTCCTTATCCTGAGACGAAACTCCTCAATATCGTAAGGCTTGGAAATATATGCGACGCCCCCTGCGGAAAACCCGACAAGCCGCTCTTCCGCTTTATCTTTCGCGGTGAGAAAAAGAACAGGAGCCGCAGTAAGCTCCCGCAGTTCGGGCATGAAATCGACTCCGTCGCCGTCAGGCAGCATGATGTCGAGCACGATGACATCCGGCGACTCCAAGCTCAAAACCTCGCGTGCCGCGGCTAAGGTCTCCGCAGTCAGGACGTTATAGCCGTCTTTTTCCAGAACCTTGGTGTTCATATCCAGGATTACGGCATTGTCCTCTATGAGCAAAACAACGCCGTTGCCATCGTTGGGCGAAGTAAGCGGAACAGATAATTGCGGATCATCAGCCATAATGTACTTACCCCTTAACTGGAAACAACGCCTTCTTGACTATAATACATCATTATTAAAAAATATCAATACAAAAGCTATGGAAATAAAAGAAAATTTCTGATATAGTGGCAACATGAGATTTTCTTGAAAAAGGTACCTGAACAGACACAAAAAAAGGAGATGATGACATTGAATCTCAAGGACTACCCGAGAAAACAGTACTCCATCAACCAGTTCACGCAACCATCATGCTACGAACTGGCAGGCAGGAAGTTCCACTTCATCATGGATGACGGCTACGACTACGAACTGGAAATCGCAGACAAAGAAACATGCTCCTGGAACAAAGTCGGAGAAACGCCGAAAAAAGAAGAGTACGGCTGCCTGAAAGGCGACGACACGACCTACGTCCTACGCTACGAAGTCAAGGACGCAAATCCCCGCGTCGGCCACACATACGTGATCGACCTCGAACAGAGCCTCGTGACGATGCTCACATGCAAAATGGGCGTCAACCCCAAGCACCCCTACCTCGTATACAGCCACTACGACTTCGGGGCGATCCAAGTCGAAGGCGAAGAACTCCCGTTCAAACGCCATGGATTCACATCCGACCTTATCGGCACGACAGCAGAATGGCACTGGAGATCGAACATGTTCACGCAACACTCCTACTACTGCACCGACTTCTACAGGATCAAGCTGCCGGACGCCGGAGAGGCGAACAAAGCCCTCGCGAGCACAGTACGCAACACGCCGTCGTCGGACGAGCCTGCCGTATACATCAAGATAAAAGAAAAAATGTACATCTTCACGCTGACGGAAGCCAACAGCGAGAGGATAGACGGCGACGAAGGGCGGCACAGAAGCAACAACATGCTGTTCCTGCAGAACTACGACCGCATGTACCATGTCGGGCGCACATTCGGAACCTCCCTGATAGACGGGAAGTTCACTCCCACAAACATCCTGTTCGGGGCGTTCGGCAACCCCGTGGAGCTCGACGAAGCATTCCTGAACGCGCCAAACCCGTATGTAGTATAGGAAAAGGTGAAGAATATGAATATGACGAATGACGGCTCAAAGTATGGAGTAGACCAATACAGGTTCGCTCACAACTACGAGTTTGAAGGCAAAAGCTTCACAGTAGACGCCGGAGGGAGAAAATACGCCCTGACATTCACCGGCCGGGACAAACTCACGTTCGATAACGGCTCAGGCAAGCAGGACGTCGAGTGGGAATGCCACAAGATAGAAGCGGACACATATTTTATACGCTTCGGCGGGAACATCGCGGTGTTCGAACTTGCCGGCGGCAATGCGACGCTCGCGCTGCCGGAAGGCTATGCGTTCGGAACAATCGAAAACCACTCCATCGCGGCGCAAAGCCTCGCGCACGGGTTTACGGATGAAATGGCAGACACAGAAGTACGCTGGGTCTTTGGCTGCTTTAAGTTCGCGCAGCATAAGTACATTGACGCCGGGAAATGCAGCGTCGCCTGGTCGCCAAAAGAAAAAGAGGGCGCCGAGCACCCTGCGAAGTTTGTCAAAATTAAAGACGGCATATACCTGGTAGACATTACAGGCGGGGCGCCGGCAGGAACTTGCGCGCCGGAAGGCTTAGCAAGGACAGTCCTGCTTGAAGACTTTGAGCATTCTATGTTCGTCGGCTGCGTATTCGCGAAAGACGGCGCGATGGCAGTCAGCGGCTACGGCGAATACCCGGAGTAAGCCATATTACTCCAGGCGGATGAGCCTGCCACCCAGAATATCACACTCCGACTCATCGTGCGTGACAAAAACAACAGTCTTGCCAAGGCTATGCTCCCTCGTATGGAGTATAGCCTTCTCCTTTGCCTCGACGTCCAGCTCCTTGAACGGCTCGTCCATTACCAGGACGTCGTAATCCGCCATGAGAGCCCGTAAAATCACGACACGCCTCCGCTGCCCGCCGCTCATGCTCCGGACAGTCTGATTCAAGCAATCGGAAGCAAGGCCAACAGCCGACATAGCGGCCTCAATCTCCTCATTGCGCATGCCCTTGCGGCAAACAAGCCGTATGTTCGAAGCCGCGCTCAAATTGTCGCAAAGCCTGTCCTCCTGGAAAACAGCGCTCTTCCTCCTGCCGGACATCCCCGTGACCCGCCCGCTGTCAGGCTGCTCCAAACCGAGCATAATGCGCAGCAAAGTGGTCTTCCCGCGCCCGGAAGGCCCCATGATGCAAGTGACCGCGCCCTCCTCGATCCGGCAACTGAAATTATCCAAAACTATATTCGCGCCATAAGCCTTGCAAATCTCAAACAACTCAACAGCCATTATCAAAGCCTCTCAAGACGGGTAATCAATAGACGCACCAGCAGCATGAACAGCCGCTCAAAAACGACGCTGACGCAAATAATAGTCAACGTCCATGCAAACAAATCAGGAGTTGCAAGATAAACCTTCGCCATATAGAGCTTCTCACCGATCGAACCGCCAGGAATGCCAATGACCTCAGCCGCGATGCCGGCCTTCCAGCAAAGGCCCAGGCCGACAAGGCAAGCCGACTGGAAAAAAGGAAGGACCTGCGACACATATATATAGGCGATCCTGCGGCCTGCGGGAATCCCGAAAACATCCGCCATCTCCAGCAGCTTCGGATTCGCGCTCTTGATGCCGTTGAGCACGTTTGTGTAAACGATCGGCATAACCATCAGATACGAAACGAGCACGGAAAGGTTCCGCGAAGAAACCCAGATAAGCGCGAGGATCGTAAAAGAAGCGACCGGAGTAGACTTGAACAAGACGACGACAGGAGCCAGGAACTCCTCAATACGGCGAAAACGCGCAGCCAGCGCCGCAAAAAGCACGCCGGTAACGGCAGCCAGTAAAAAACCGAAAGCAATGCGGCGAAGCGAGAAAAAAACAGAACTCCAGAATACCGCCTCGCCGACAAGCTGAGCCAGCCTGCGCGCGACCGTCACCGGGGACACAAGGAGCACCTCGTGCCCTATATACATGCTCAACCCCTGCCAAATCAAAAGCCAGGCGACGACCGGCCAGACGCGCAGGACCCGGGCCAGCTTACCCGGGGAAGTAGAACTCGTCACCGGGCAGCTCGCCTCCTATGGACTGGGGATTCTGCTCATGCAGGACGCTCAGATAGCCGGAAAGCTTCTCCATCATCTCCCTGCCTTTTATAAACGTGATGTTGCAGTACGGGATGGCCTCCATTGCGACAGCCTCGGGGAAAATACCGTACTCACCGACCAAAGCCGCCGCTTCGCTTACATACCCGTTGACAAATGCCACGGAAGCCGCATAGCGCTCGAGAAAGTCCGCGACGGCATCAGGGAACTCCTCCGCAAACCCGGCGCGCGCCACGACGACGCCCATCACTAAAGCGCTGGGGGAAGGCGAAGATTCCATGATGCGGTCCCACTCGCGGTTGAGGTCAAGAGCCATCCTGATAGAGTCATCTGACTTCATAGCGACGACGACGAAAGGCTGCGGCAAAAGCGCGATTGCGCCGTCCTGCGTCGCGAGAGCCGCCGCGCACTCCGTATGCTCGGACTTCCACTCGATGGTCAGGTCTCGCGCGGGGTCGATGCCGTTCTGACTGAGAATATAGTTGAGCACATACTCCGGCGGCGAACCCTTGCCTGCGGCGAAAACCGTCCTGCCGCGAAGGTCGCCCACGCTGCTTATAGAATCGCCGTTTTCGACAATGTAAAGCATGCCGAGCGTGCTGACGACGAGCGTGACTATTTTCCCATCCGTATTGTGGTACAGGACAGAAGCGAGATTGGGCGGAACAGCGGCGATATCGACCTCCCCGCGTACTATCTTAGGGACAATCTCGTCCGCCGCGCCCGAAAGTTCAAAAGTATAGTGGAAATCAGTAATCTCGCCGCCGTCAGCCTCGGACATGAACTTGATGAGACCGATAGAGCTCGGCCCCTTTATCACGCCGACCCTGACGTCGGCAGGCTCGCTGCTCGCGCCGGGAGGCGGCGAAGCGTCGTCCCCCTTCGCGCAGGCGGATAGCAAGAGCGCCACGAACAAGCAGGCGCAGATAATACACAATAACCTTCGCATACAACCTCCTCGTTAACTAAGCGCAATCACTGTGCCATCTTTCGCGGTTCTCGCGTAGCGAGGAGCGAAAGAGGCTATAATAAACGTATACTGATTGCAGCGCAATCAGTATACCATAACGCGCGGCTATTGTAAAATAACTGTGAATCTGTTATCCTGTAAGCCTGTATCAATATGCACCAGAAAAACGAGAGGATAGAACTCTAACCATGCTAGTACGCGACAAAAAGTTCTACGCGACATTCTTCAAACTATCCGCGCTGATGGCCGCGCAAAACCTGCTGGCGTTCGGCGTGAACCTCGCCGATAACATCATGCTTGGCCGCTACAGCGAAACGACGCTCGCCGCCGCAGCCATGGTAAACCAGATACAATACCTCCTGCAAATGATCAGCATAGCCGGCATAGGCGCAGGAACGCTCGTCATGGTCGCGCAATACTGGGGCAAAGGCGAAACAGAACCGATCAGAAGAATCATCGCGCTGGCCGCCAAGTTCGCGCTCTCGATAGGCTTCGTATTCTTCTCCATAACATTCATCCTGCCGCAAGGCGTTCTCAGCATCTTCACGAACGACGTCGCAGTACGCGCCGAAGGCGTGCAATATATAAGGATCATGTGCTTCACATACCTGATATTCCCGCTGGAAAGCCTGCTGGTCACCTCGCTGCGCGGTATAAGAGTCGTACTCCTCGGGACTGCAGTATCCGTAGTAAGCCTGTTTACGAACATACTGCTCAACTACATACTTATATACGGGAACTGGGGCGCCCCGGAAATGGGAATCAGAGGCGCGGCGTTTGCCACGCTGATATCGAGGGCTATTGAACTCGGCATCGTGCTGATATACGTGTGCTTCTTCGAACGCAAACTCCGGCTCAAACCGCTCAGCTTCTTCAAACCGGATGCGTACTACTTGTCCGACTTTATTAAAGTCGCGCTGCCCGTCATGCTAAGCGGCGCGTCCTGGGGAATAGGCATGATGCTGCAGATCGTCATACTCGGGCACATGTCGCAAACCATAGTCGCCGCGAACAGCATCGCAGCGACCGTCTACCAGGTACTCACATCATTCTCTTTCGGCCAAGTCAGCTCCAGCAACGTAATAATCGGCAACACAGTAGGCGAAGGCAGGCTGGACCTGATTAAGCCGTATTCGCGCACGCTGCAGTTGCTTTATGTCCTGAGCGGCATCGCTACAGGGCTGCTCCTGCTGCTCGTGCGCAGCTTTATCCTCGACGTCTACGTGCTCGAGGCGGCGACGCGAGATCTGACCTACACGTTTATATCGCTGCTGACCATAGTTGTCGTGTTCGCGTCATACCAATATCCTGCGGCTAGCGGGATAGTGCTCGGCGGCGGCAACACGAAGTACCCTGTGATTGTGGAGACGCTGTTCATCTGGCTGTGCGTCCTGCCGCTGTCCGCGCTCAGCGCGTTCGTATGGGATCTCCCACCTGTTGTGACATTCATGTTCCTCAAAGCGGATCAGTTCCTAAAATGCATACCCAACGGCATCGTCGTAAACCGATACCGCTGGGTAAGGATACTCACGCGAGAGGGCGAAAAAAAATAAAATGTGCGCCTGGAGGTAGTGGGTACCTGAACAGACACGCAGCACTAAGTCCCATCCCAACTGAAGTGCATGTAGTCGAAGCCGTTTGACCAGCCGCGGCCGCCCCAGCCCCAGCCATACTTCGTGAAAGCGGCGACGACGTCGCCGTCCGGCTTGATCGAGTACGGGTTATCCCCGGGCCTCCAGAAACTGCCCGCGTAAATAGTCGCCCCGTTGCGGGAAACAAAATAGTTCTCATTGTAATTGATGTCAATCGCGTAGCCTTTGCTGTGGGCCGAAGTACCGCTGCCCCATCTGAAACCGCCCACGTCCTTGATCGGGAACCTCTCAGGCCCGTTATATATCGACTCGAAAATACCGATAACGTCGGATACCGCGCCCCTGTTGACCTCAATGGTTGCGGTACCCGATTTTTTGCTGCCGTCGGACTGAAGCCTCCAGATCCGCACGGTGACATTCTCCATGAACGTTTTGGCCTCTGCCTCGCTGGCGAAGCCGCGCTTGTCGGGGTCGCCGAAGAAACGCTCGTTGCTGTTTTGGTAGTTTGCGATGCTGAACGTGAAGTAAAGCGAACTGGGCGGGACTTCGCCATCCGGGTTGGTGGCGGAAACGAACGCGTGGATTGTCTGCTCCTTCTTTGTGAACCCGAAAACGTCGTCTGTGCTCGGCTCCGACAGCACGGTCAAGTCAAAAGCGCTGGAGCTCTGCTCGCCGCTGTAGAGGATAAAGCCATCCTCGTCTGTAAGCGTGACTATGAACTTCTGCGCCGCGAAAGTATAGTCGGTCCATGAAAAATGGATATTCTCGCGGGTAAACAAAGTGTCGTTGCCATTGAGCGCCGGCGCCGGAAGGAACAAGCCGAACGACAGCAGCTTGGCGGCGTTGTACCTCCAAGCCATGCGCATGATAACGATAAAAGCCTCCTCGCGCGTGCAATCCCTTTGCGGCCTCAGGTCACCGTCGGAGCCGAACATTATCCTCGCCTCCGCAACGAACATCGACCCGGGCCGCGCCCAGTCCGATATCAAAGCGGCGTCGTTGAAAAACGCCTCCAGCTTCGAACTGTCAGAACCGCTCGGCAAGCTCTCTGAATCGCTCGGAAAGCTCTCCGGGGTGCCCAGTAAACTGTCCGGGTTATTCAGCAAGTTGTCGACGAGCTCCGCGTCACGGAAGGAGCCGTCGAAAGACGGATCTGCGCCAATAGCCGAAGCGGCGGAGAAGAGCATCTTCGCGATCTCCTCGCGCTTGATAGGGTTATCCGGCTTAAATGTGCCGTCGGGATAGCCGCCGACGACGCGCAGGGCATAGGCAGCAATCACGGAAGCGTCGTCAGTATCGGAGAATGGGGAAATCTGCGGCCTTTCCGCAGGCTTGCCGGTAATGACCTCAAAGGCGCGGATGAGCGTTTGGCAGAACTCAAGACGAGTCACCGCCGCCTGGAAAGAACGCTCGCCGGCGCTCTCGGGCAGTATGCCTGCCATCCGCGCGGAGAAAATGTCGTTTCTCGCCCAGCCGCTCGGCTCGTATGCAGCCGCGGCAGCGGGGGAGACCCACGCCGCCGCGAGCGCTGTCATGAGCAGCAGCGCTGAGATAATACGTTTTGAAACCGGAGCCGGCATTTAGCAATTACTCCATTCTGACAGAGTGTCAGCGCTTCATCAGCAGGTACATTATCGCCTTTTGCGCGTGAAGCCTGTTTTCCGCCTCGTCGAAAATCTCCCCCGCGTGCTCCTCGAAGACCTTCTCGGTGATCTCCTCGCCCTTGTGGGCCGGCAGGCAGTGCTGGATCATGCACCCGGGGTTCGCAAGAGCCATTATATCATCATTCACCTGAAAGTCAAAGAACGCCTTTCTCCTTTTTTGAGCCTCGCCCTCCTGCCCCATGGACGCCCAGACGTCGGTGAAAATCACATCCGCGCCTGCGGCGGCCGCTTCAGGTTTGTCCGTCAGGGTGAACGCGTTGCCCTTGACGGAGGCCGCGAAGTCCAGCGCCCTCGCGTCGGGCCTGTAGCCATCCGGGCACGCGATTGAGACATCCATGCCGCACTTGAGGCAGCCGACAATCATGGAGTTTGCGACATTGTTGCCGTCGCCTATGAAGCAGGCTTTGAGCCCCTCAAGCTTCCCTTTGTACTCCCGTATGGTCATAATGTCCGCGAGGACCTGGCATGGGTGGGCGAAATCGGTCAGGCCGTTGATGACCGGCACAGCAGAGTACTCTGCCAGCTCCTCGACCTCCTCCTGCGCGTAGGTGCGGATCATTATGCAATCGCAATACCTTGAAAGGACGCGCGCGGTGTCCCTTATAGGCTCGCCCCTGCCAAGCTGGCTTTCCGCGCTCGAAAGGAAAATCCCCTGGCCGCCAAGCTGGTAAATCCCTGCCTCAAAAGAGACGCGGGTGCGGGTGGAGTTTTTCGAGAAAATCATTACCAGCGATTTGCCGGCGGGGAAGTCATGCTTTACCCCTGCCTTTTGCTGCGCTTTGAGCGCGTCTGCGGTATCCAGTATCAGAAGAATATCGTCGCTTGTCAAGTCAAGCAGTTTTAGAAGATCTTTGTTCATAATAGATTCCTTTCCGCCCCGTTTCGGGGGGTAGCCCTCAGGTGAGCTCTGGCTCTCAATATGTAACGCCTGGAGGTAGTGGGTACCTGAACAGACACCTCTATTCAAGCCCTTCGTTTGCGCTAACCCGGATTAGTACGCCTTTGAGGATGTCGAGCCCCTTGTCGATTTCTTCGAATGAGATGGTGAGCGGCGGCAGCAATCTGAGCGCGTCCGCGCCCGCCGTCAGAATTAACAGCCCGTCGCCAACGCATTCAGCAGCCGCATCCTTAGGCGCGATGCCGGCGAGCGAAACGCCAATCATTAACCCCTTGCCGCGAACCTCGGTGATGCAGGGGAGATGCCAGCCCCTGATCGCGCCGGTTATGTACTCGCCTTTCTTCACGACGCCTGACAAAGCATCGTCGTCAAGCTGTGTAAGCACCTGAACCGCCCCCGCCGCGGCTATCGGGTTGCCGCCGAAAGTCGTTGCGTGCGTGCCCGCCGTGAGTACTGCGGAGCACTTCTTGTTTGCCAATATCCCGCCCATAGGAAGGCCTCCCGCTATCCCCTTGGCGAAGCTGACGACATCGGGCGAGATCCCGTATTGTTGGTACGCGAACAGGGTACCGGTTCTGCCGACGCCGGTCTGGACCTCGTCGATGAGCAGTAGTAGATCCATCTCCCGGCATATCTCGGCGACAGCCAGGACATAATCCGGATCCAGCGGCAGCACGCCGCCTTCGCCCTGGATGAGCTCGATCAGCACGCCGCAGACTCCCTCTGCAGGCTGCTCCGGAGCGAGCGCGAGAGAACCGTCAACCTGTGCCGGAGCTGCATTTGCCTTGCTGAGAAGGACCTTCAGCGCTGCGACGTCGTTTGCGGGAACGTGCTTGAATCCCTCAGTAAAAGGGAAGAAGTAGTTATGGAAAGATTCCTGCCCCGTAGCCGCCAAGGTGGTGATGGTCCTGCCGTGGAAGCTTTGTTTAAGGCTTACGATCGTACTTCTGCCGGGACCGTACTTGTCAAACGAGTACTTGCGCGCGAGTTTGATCATGCCTTCGTTCGCCTCGCCGCCCGCGTTTGAGAAAAACACCTTGTCCATGCCCGAGCGCTTTATCAGGATCTCAGCGAGCTCCGCGTAAGGCAGCGAGTAGAAGAGGTTTGATATATGCTGCAGATTGACAGCCTGGTTGTAAATTGCTTCCGCCCACTTCATGTTGCCGTAGCCGATGGAGTTGACGCCAATCCCGCTCGTGAAGTCGATGTACTCCTTGCCCTCCGGGCTGTAGAGCGTCGATCCCTTGCCTTTGTCAATCACGACGTCGAACCGCCCGTATGTTTGCATGACGTATTGCGCGTCAAGTGCCTTTATATCATCGCTGCTCAGTTCGTCTCCGTTGTATTTGATATTCATTATTATCTCCTTATAATATGGTTCGCCCGACAAAAGCACGCCCGTCTCTTTTTGGCGCTTTTTCCGCCATACTTCGCCCAATATGTTGGGCAATACACATAGTATTACCGCAACATATTGGACTCGCCTGACGAAAAAATCACTCAAAAATCGCCAGACGCGGTTTTGTCGGGCAAACCATTAATATATCATCGTGCCCGCGCCTTCGTCGGTCAGCATCTCAATGAGTATCGAATGCTCGATGCGGCCGTCGAGGATGTGGGTACGCCGCACGCCGCCCGCAATCGCGTCGGCGCAGCACTCGACCTTGGGGATCATGCCGCCGGCGATAACTCCCCCTGCAAGCAAACCGCCGATTTCATCCGGCCTGATCTGCTTTATAAGCGTAGATTCATCGTCCTTGACCCGCAGCACGCCGCGCGTGTTCGTCAGCAGTATGAGCTTCTCCGCGTCCAAAGCTATCGCAAGGCGCGCCGCCGCTGTGTCCGCGTTGACATTGTACGCCGTCTCATCATCTACGCCGAAAGCCACCGTCGCTATGACGGGGATGTGGCCGTTGGCGATTGCCTGCAGGACTATGCCGGGGTTGACCCCAACGATGTCGCCCACGAAACCATAATCCTCTTCGCCGCCTTCCATCCTGCGCGCCTCGAACAGCTTCGCGTCAAGCCCGCACATTCCGATCGCGCTGCCGCCTTTTCGCATGATCGTCGCCACGAGATCCTTATTGACCTTCCCGCAGAGGATCTCCTGGACTACATCCATTGTGTCGGCGTCGGTGTATCGCAGCCCGTTGACGAAGCGCGACTCGATGCCGAGCCTGTCCAGCATATCGCTGATCTCCGGGCCCCCGCCGTGCACAAGCACGACGTTGATCCCAACCAACTGCAGCAGGATTATGTCCTCGATGACGGCGGCGAACAGGTCGTCGCTGATCATCGCGTTGCCGCCATATTTGATGACGACGACTTTGCCTGTGAACTTTTGGATATACGGCAGCGCTTCGACAAGCGTGCGCGCCCTTTCGGAATTATTGTTGTTCATTGAATTATGTCCTGTAGTCCCCGTTTATTTTTATATATTCGTACGTTATGTCGCAACCCCAGCAGACGCAGCCCGCAGTCCCGGAGTCGAGCGTTATGTCAATGGTCACGTCGCGTACTGTCAGGATTTTCTTGGCCAAGGGCTCGTCAAAAGGGAGCCCTCTGCCGCTTTTGCAGACGTCGACGCGGCCGGCTGCGGATTCAAACGCGATGTCGACGCAGTCCTGGTCGAACACGACGCCGGAGTAGCCCATGGCGCAAAGCACGCGCCCCCAGTTTGCGTCCGCGCCGAAAATCGCCGCTTTCGTCAACGTCGAGGATATGACTGCCTTTGATAGCGCCTCGGCGTCTTCTTCGCTCGCCGCGCCCGCTACTGCGCATGTGATGAAATGGTTCGCGCCCTCGCCGTCGGCGGCGACCATCTTTGCCAGCTCGACGCAAACTGTTCCCAGAGCTCCCGCGAACGCGTCGTAATCGGCGCCCTGTGCGGCTATCTCTACGTTGCCCGCGAGGCCGCTTGCCAGAATGCAAAGGATGTCGTTCGTGGAGGTATCGCCGTCAACGGATACGCGGTTGAAGCTGATCCGCGTGGCCTCGGCCAGCATCTCCTGCATAAGGGGGGCGCTAACCGCGCAGTCGGTCGTGAGGAAGGCCAGCATTGTCCCCATGTTCGGGTGGATCATGCCGCTGCCTTTGGCGATCCCGCCGATTCTGACCGCTTTGCCGCTTATTTCCAACTCGACGGCGTACTGTTTCATGGTGAGGTCCGTCGTCATTATCGCGGAGGCCGCGTTGTCGGAGCCGTCGTATGACAGCGAAGAGACAAGCTCGGGGATTCCGTTCTCGATGACTTCGACCGGCAGCCTTTGGCCTATGACGCCCGTGGATGCGACGATGACGTCGCCGGGGGCTATCCCCAGCTCCTTCGCGGCAGCGGCGCATGACCTCATGGCGTTTGCCTCTCCGTCGGCGGCGCAGGCGTTCGCGTTGCCGCTGTTCGCGAGCACGGCGCGCGCGCGGCCGTCTTTGAGGTTATCCATCGTTACGAGCAGGGGAGCGGCCTTGACCACGTTTTTTGTATATACAGCGGCTGCCGCGCAGTCGCAGTCCGCGAGTATCAGCGCCAGGTCTTTTTTGTCCGCGTTGTTGGTTTTTACGCCGACGTGTATTCCCGCCGCCTTGAAACCTTTGGCGGCGCAAACTCCGCCTGTGATGTTCTTCATGCTGTAAATTACCTTTCTAACATTAGCTCCATGTTTTGGACGGCGGCGCCCGCGGCGCCTTTTCCAAGATTGTCATAGCGGGCGATTATAAGTGTCTGCCTATCGTTGCCGGTGACGAAAATCTCGAGATCGTCGCTGCCGGCCATAGTATTGCTGTAGAGTACATTGCCCGGAAGCTCCGGTGCGACCGAGACATGCCGCTGCCCCGCGTAGCTGTCGGCCAGGAGCTGCCTGATGCCGTCAGTTGAGACAGGCTTACCCAGCAAATCGTTATGAATTGTTACAGTAGTCTCCATGCCCTTGTAGTAATCGCAAATAATCGGGCAGAATATCGGGGCGCGGGCCAGGCCGGTCACAGCGGTCATTTCAGGCAAGTGCTTGTGGTCGAGCCCGAGAGCGTACATACCCGGGGAGCACATCTGCTGCGTCTTGCGTTCGTCGTACTCTGCAATCGTAGCCTTGCCGGCGCCGGAATAGCCTGTCAGCGAGACGCAGGTCAGCGGGTGGTCCGGCTGGATTATGCCCGATGCAAGCAGCGGCGCGACCGAGAGGATGAAGCCGGTGGCGTGGCAGCCGGGGTTGGCTACCCTGCGGGACGTGCGTATCAGATTGCGGCGTTCGGGCGAGAGTTCCGGTAGGCCGTACACCCAGTCGGGGTGCGTCCTGTGAGCGGTGGAAGCGTCTATTACGCGCGTGCGGTCGTTGTCGATGAGCGATACGGACTCGCGCGCCGCGTCGTCGGGCAGGCAAAGGAAGACCAGGTCGGCCGCGTTGATCAGTTTTTTCCGTTCGCCTGCGTCTTTGCGCTTGCTCTCGTCGATCCGAAGCAGCTCGATGTCGCTCCTGTCTCCGAGCCTATCGTAAATCTGCAGCCCTGTCGTGCCCTCGCTGCCGTCGATGAAAATCTTTGGTTTCATATAGCTCCTTTGACTCCGGTCGGGGTTCTATCCCTCGCCCGGTTCGCACAGCATGCAGTTGGCGGGAGTTTTGCTATGGTACTCTCCGGTCCACAAACGCTCTCGCATCGGCTATCTGGGCGTCAACCTGTTCAGGCGCCGGGCCTCCGGGGACGCATCGTCGCTTGACGCAGGCTTCGAGGTCGATCGCTGCGTATACGTCGTCCCCGAATGACGGGGAGTGGTCCTTATACTCCGAAATATCAAGCGTTTCCAGCGTTTTGCCATGTGAAACGCAGTAGTTTACCAGGTTGCCGGTGACGGTATAAGCGTCGCGAAACGCGATTCCCTTGCCGACCAGATAATCCGCGCAGTCGGTCGCGTTGATAAACCCCGCTGACGCTGCCTTGCGCATGTTTTCGGGTTTTACTGCCATAGTGCGCAGCATGCCCGTGAAGACGCCAAGGCACATTTTTACGGTATCGACCGAGTCGAAAACCTGCTCTTTATCTTCCTGCATGTCCTTATTATATGCCAGAGGCAAAGCCTTCATAACCGTCAGCAGGCTCATAAGCGCGCCGTAGACGCGTCCGGTCTTGCCCCGCGTCAGCTCGGCTACGTCGGGGTTTTTCTTTTGGGGCATGATAGACGAGCCTGTGCTGAATGCGTCGGAAAGCTCGATGAAGCCGAACTCCCAGGAACACCAGAGGATGATCTCCTCGGCGAAGCGGGACAGATGCATCATCAGTATGGAAAGGCACGAAAGCAGCTCAATCGCGTAGTCCCTGTCCGATACGCCGTCCAGGCTGTTACCGGTTATAGCGGAGAAGCCCAGCTCATTGGCGACCATCGCCCTATCTATAGGGTAGGTGGTCCCGGTGAGCGCCCCGCTGCCGAGCGGCATTGTATCCATGCGGGCGAGGCAATCCTCGAGCCTGGTAACGTCCCGGAGCAGCATATTCGCGTATGCCAACATGTAATGCGCGAAAGTCGTCGGCTGCGCGCGCTGCAAGTGGGTGTACGCCGGCATGATCGTGAGCGTGTTCTCCTCCGCGATGTCGACCAGCGCGGAGATAAGCGAGAGCTCGAGCCCGATGACTGACGCGATCTCTCCGCGCAGGTACAGCTTGAAGTCGAGCGCGACTTGGTCGTTCCTGCTTCGCGCGGTGTGCAGGCGCTTGCCTGCTTCGCCTATGCGGCGCGTAAGCTCCGCTTCGACGCACATATGAATATCTTCATCAGCAATATTGAACTCGATTTTTCCGGCTTCCATATCGAGCAGGATGCCGCCGAGCGCCGCGATTATCGACTCCGACTCAGCCTGATCGATAATCCCGCATTTGCCAAGCATGCGGGCATGCGCAATCGAGCCTTGTATATCTTCCCTGAACATACGGTTGTCAAACCCGATCGACGCGTTCATCCGGTCGACCGCGGCGTCCGTATCGGCGCTAAAGCGCCCTGACCATAGTTTCATCGAAAACCCCTATATGCCGCGCTGGGCGTCCAGCAGCGCGCGTACCTTGACGGGAAGCCCGAACAGATTGATAAAACCTTCGGACTCGCGCTGGTCGTAGTCGCTCTCGCCGAACGATGCGAGCTCCTCGCTGTACAGGCTGTACTCGCTCCATACCCCGGCGTTGACGATGTTGCCTTTGTAGAGCTTGAGCCTGACTTTGCCTGTCACCCTTTCCTGCGTCTTGTCGACGAAAGCGGACAGAGCCTCGCGCAAAGGAGTGAACCACTGCCCGTTATATACTATTTCAGCGAACTTGAGGGCGATCTGCGCCTTCATGTGCGACGTCTCTTTGTCCAGGCAAATCGTCTCGAGGACCTCATGGGCGCGGTAGAGGATTGTCCCTCCGGGCGTCTCATATACGCCCCGGCTCTTCATGCCGACGAGCCTGTTCTCGACGAGGTCCAGCAGGCCGACGCCGTTGCGGCCGCCCAGCGTGTTCAACGCGGTGATGATCTGCGCGGGAGCCATTGCCTCCCCGCCCAGCGCTATGGGCACTCCGCGCTCGAAATCCAGCTCGACATACTCGGGCTTATCCGGAGCCTGCTCCGGCGCGACGCCAAGTTCGAGGAATCCGTCTTTACCGTATGACGGTTCGTTGCCGGGGTTTTCGAGATCCAGCCCCTCATGCGAGAGGTGCCAGAGGTTCTTGTCCTTGGAGTAGTTGGTCTCGCGTGTGATTTTTAGCGGGATGCCCCGGGCCTCGGCGTAGTCGATCTCATCATCCCTGGATTTGAGTTCCCATTCGCGCCAGGGGGCGATGATCTTCATGTGCGGCGCGAAAGCCTTGATCGCGAGCTCGAACCGTACCTGATCGTTGCCTTTGCCTGTGCAGCCGTGCGCTATTGCGTCGGCGCCCTCGCTCAGAGCGATCTCGACGACGCGCTTTGCGACGACCGGGCGCGCGAACGACGTGCCGAGCAGGTATCCCTCGTATTTCGCGCCGGCTTTCATCGTGGGGATTATGAAGTCGTTGACGAACTCGTCTGTCAAGTCTTCGACGTACAGTTTTGATGCGCCTGTCTTGAGCGCTTTCTCCTCCAAGCCATCGAGTTCGTCGCCCTGGCCCACGTTACCCGACACAGCGATCACTTCGCAGTCGTCATAGTTTTCTTTCAGCCAGGGAATGATGATAGAGGTGTCCAGCCCGCCCGAATACGCGAGCACTACTTTCTTGATCTCTCCCATAATATATATCCCCTCTCATAGACGGGTTGACACTACCCGGAGTAATAAAAGTGTAAAAAAACCCGCATTAGGGCATAGTGTAGCATATAGTGAATGATTATGCAAGAAGAATTTTCGCTAAAATGCGGGTATTATTGCACAAAAATGCGCCCACAGAAAGGCTAAAGAGTCAAACAACATGACAGTACGCGATTCTGTGAGTGCATAAATATGCAAAATATCCACGAAATATGAATAACTACCAACTAACTGTCGATCATCTCCTGCCGCCGCCGCCGCCGGAACGCCCGCCACCGCCGCCGCTTGAACGGCCGCCTCCGCCGCTTGAGCGTCCGCCGCCGCCGAAGCTGCCTCCTGAGCGCCCGCCAAAGCCGCCGCTGCTGAAACCCCCGAAGCCCCCGAAGCTGCTGCCGGACCTCCCACCGGGGCTGCCGCCGCGACCGGCGCCCCCGCCGGAAATGCCGCCCGCGCCTCTGCCCATGCTTTTAAAGCTGCTGCTGCCGGTAGGCCTGCTGCCGGGGTACCCGCGCGGAGGCGCGCTGCGGTAACTTCGCGGAGGCGCGCTGCGCGGAGCGGAGCTACGTCCGGCCTGCGGGCGATAAGCAACCGGGCGGCGCCTGTAGGTATGGCGGTACCAGTACCGGTAAGGGCGGCGCCTGTAACTGCCGAAACCGTACCACCAGTGAAACCGCGGCACGGGCATACCCATATGGGTATAGTACAGCCTGTGCCTGCGCCTGCCGACTGCGGAAGATATGGCGATGATGAAAACGAGTATCACGACCAGGACAACAATAAATATAATGGCCCCCGCAACGTCCGAAAAAGATGCAGATGCGCGGGGCGGCTCATACGGAACGGGCGCATTGCCTCCGGGAGTAAACGCTCCGCCGGTCGCGGGCGCGCTGCCGGGTGTATATGTGTTGCCCGCAGAGGGCGCGTCAACCGCGGCTCCGTCGCTCAGCCCGTAGTACACCGCGAACCAGGAAAAAAGAGCGTCGCACATCTTGCGAACGGCGGCGTCGAAGTTGCGGGCGTCATAGTCCTCCCAGAAGTACATATCGAAATAGTCGTTCACCGCAGCTTCGTCAAAGATGCCTGTCAGACCTGCTCCAACTGCAAGCCAGGCTTTGTTTTCCGCAGTCGCGAGCAGAAGCAGCATGCCGTTATTACCGCCCTCGAAGCTGCCAACGCCCCAATCGTTAAAAAGCTGCGTCGCATACTCGTCGGAGAACATGCCGTCCAGGTACTCCACCGTGACGACGACGATCTGCGCTCCGTTGCACTCCGCTTCGAGGCCGGCGTTGGCGTCAATGATGTCTCTTTTCGTCTGCTCTGTTAGGACATGAGCGGCGTCTGTCACGTAGTACTCGGGGGCGGGAGATACCAGGGCGAGCGCAGCCTGCCCCGACAGCGCGGCTATGATAAGTATAGCGATTGCAAGCTTTTTCAATAGTATAGTCTCCTGTTATTGACTTACGGAAATTGTATCAGTGCCCCAAACTCCGCGAAAACATCCTTCGGCGGGCTCACGGGCAGAATCGCCGAAAGTGCGATTGTTATCGCGCTCGTATCATTGCGCATTTTGCCGACTGCCGCGTGGAAGCCCTTGCTTTCCGCCATCTTTGTGTGCGCGCCCCTGTACGTCGCCAGGTAGTCCTCGGAAATAATCTTGAGATCGTTCTCCGCTATATCGACCATCATAGCGGTTTTCAGCAGGACATTGAAAGCATCCGTCATCTGCCGGTCGCAGTCGTACTTCTCCGCCACGCCGGTCGCGTCGAGCAGCTTGCGGCGAGCCTCGAGCAAAGCCTCCGCCTCGCCGGAGAGCAGCGGGTATGTCTTCAGGAGCGTGCCCGCGTTAAGGGCGCTGCGCGCGCTGTTTTGCAGATGCGAGTTGATAGACGGCTCCAAGTAGCGGGCGTCCTCGAGATAGACGCCGTTATAGAACAGCTCGTCAACCTCGCGCGACAGGCGCGCGAGGCTTTTATAGACGCCGGCCAGAGTCGCTATAACGACGACGGCAGTTGCGATCAGAAACGCCGTCTTCCTCTCCCTGAACAAGGCTCTTAGCCCCTTATTTCAAGCAGCTTCTGCTTGAGCTCGCCCTCGATCCTGCCGAGCTCGACCTCCGCCGCGCGGCGGCGCTGGCTGCCTTCGGTCTGAATTGTGCGAACCTCCTCAAGGGTCTCTATGAGCCGCGAGTTTGTCGCGACGAGAGTCTCCACGTCGACAATTCCGCGCTCGGACTCTTTGGCGATCTCGATGGTCCCCTGCTTGAGCTTCTCCGCGTTCTTCATCAGCAGCTCGTTGGTCATGTTTGTGACCTGCCTCTGCGCTTCCATAGCCTGCTGGGAGTGGTGCATCCCCAGCGCGAGGATCATCTGGCTCTTCCAAAGGGGGATGGTGTTTACGATAGAAGTCTGGATCTTTTCCACCATGAGCGTGTCGTTGTTCTGGATCAGCCGGATCTGGGGCGCCATCTGGATAGAAATCATCCTCGTGAGCTCCAGGTCGTGCAGCTTCTTCTCAAAGCGGTTGATCATGTTTGCGTAATCGTTGGCGGCCTGAGCGTCTTCGGGCAGCCCTGACTCGGCGGCCTTCTTACGCAGCTCGGGAAGGACCGTAGTCGAACACTCCGCCAGCTTTTGCTTGCCGGCGAGGATGTACATAGTCAGTTCTTTAAAGTACGCCTGGTTGACTTCGTACATCTTATCGAGCATTGCGGCGTCCTTGAGCAGCGTATACTGGTGCTTCTCGAGCATATCGGCGATTTTATCGACGTTGACGGAGACTTTGTCGTACTCGGCCTTCATAGTAGCTATCTGCGTCTGGACCTTTCTGCGCAGCCCGAAAATACCCTTCTTCTCGTCTCCGTCACCGCCGAAACCCCGCAGTTCGATGACGAGCGACGAGAGCATGTTGCCGACTTCGCCCATGTCCTTCGTCCTCACGCTGTTGAGCGTGTTTTCGGAAAAACCGGCGATGTTCCTCTGCGAAGCCGCTCCGTAAGTCAAAATCGCGTTCGTGTCCGTGATGTCGATTTTTTCCGAGAAATCATGCACAGCCTTCTGCTCGGTTTCCGTCAGTTTGGAGATGTCGAGTTGTACCGCCGTGTCGTCTTTCTTGACCTCAAGCGGCGCGATTGCTGCGGCGGCGCCGGCGCCTCCGGCGTCAAGAGTCAGGCTGGGGACGTATTCCATTGTATCCATAGTGCTTCTCCTTAATTAGTAAAGTCGTTACCGGAAAGGCCTTCTTTTTTTAGGAAACTTTCCAGCACGCGGATATCGGTTTCTATGTCGAGCGCCTGATCCATGAAGAGCGAATCCAGGAACTTTCGGTAGCTTTCCAGAATCATATCAAGAGACGAGCTAATGCGCTCAAGCGAACTCGTGACATTCTCTCCGCCCGTGTCCGCGCCAAGGAACTTTACGTATGCGCGCATCAGCTTTGTCGTTGTCGGCAGATAATACTCCGCGAAACGCTTGACCTGCTTTTCGCCGGCCGGAGCGTCGATGAGGTTTTTAAAAATCTTATCAGTGACTGTGATAACGCTGTCCAGCTTGCCTCGAACCGCTGCGTCCGGGATCGAAGCGCCCAGCGCGCGCAGCTCCGCGACTGCCTCCTCACCGGCCGAAAGCAACGCGTCGACGCCTTCTACGCCTGTCCGGGCAGGCTCCTGCGGCAACTCGACAAACTCGGACTTGCCGGGGAAAAGCAAGGACGCAGCGATATATGCCAGAGCGGCGGAAGATACGAGCGCGATGTAATGGTAAGTTTTATACAGCGGGAAGAACGCGCAATACGCAATCCAGACCGCTGCGAAAGCATAAATTGGTATGACGGACTTCTTCTTGACTTCTTTCATGCAAACAGGTACCTCATCAGGCTCCCGGGATTATTGGCGCTGACCCTTGACATTGCGCCTTAATCGTATATTATATATGTAATAATGATAATACCCATGATAATACACCCATGATAACACATATGTCTTTTAATTTAAATTAATTTTTTGTAAAAGCGCGGCTGATTAGTCACCTGATTACAGCTCAGGAGGCGCCCGGAGAACAGTGATAAAGATTGCCCCATCAATACTGTCGGCGGATTTCTCGAAACTCGGAGAAGAAGCCAAAAGCGTCGAAACTGCGGATTACCTGCATTTCGACGTTATGGACGGAGTGTTCGTCCCGAACATCTCCATAGGGTTGCCTGTGCTTGAAAGCGTCAGAAAAGCCACGGATATGACCCTCGACGTGCACCTCATGATCGCATCGCCCTCCAAGTACGCGGCTCGATTTGCCGCGGCAGGAGCGGACATAGTAGTCTTCCACATAGAAGCGGAGCCGGAAGACGAAGCCCGCCGCGCGATAGCAGCGATCTGCGGCGCAGGCAAAAGGGCAGGGCTGGCAATAAAACCGGGGACGCCTGCCGAAACGTTGCTGCCGTATCTCGAAACACTCAGCATCGTCCTGGTTATGACAGTCGAACCGGGGTTCGGCGGACAGACGTTCATGCCGGAAACCCTGCCGAAAATCGCATTGCTGCGAGAAACGATTGAAAAGCGCTCGTTGCACTGCGAGATAGAAGTAGACGGCGGGATAAACCCGGAAACAGCGGCTTTGTGCGTAAAAGCCGGAGCGGACGTCCTCGTCGCGGGCAACGACGTATTCCGCAGCGACGACAGGGCGGCGCGCATATCGAGGCTCCGGAGCGCCACAGCCGGCTAAATATTACGAGACCGCCTATGTTGGAGGTTAGCAATGGAATACTTTCCCTCGGCAATGGAAAAACTCATAGACAAGTTCGCCTCGCTGCCGGGCATTGGCCGCAAAACGGCGCAAAGGCTCGCTTTTCATATACTCTCCCTTCCGGACGAAGAAGCGCAGTCATTCGCCGACGTAGTGAGAGAAGCCGCTCGCACGATCAGCTGCTGCACCGTCTGCCAGAACCTTACTGACGGCGCGATATGCGCCATCTGCGGCAACGACAGGAGGGACGCAGGGATTATCTGCGTCGTGTCCGACCCGAAAGGGGTACTGGCGATCGAGCGCTCGCGCGAGTTCGACGGCCTCTACCATGTGCTGCATGGCGTCATATCCCCGATGAACAACATCGGGCCGGACGACCTGAAGATAAAAGAACTCGTCGCGCGTGTCGCCGACGGCGGAGCGCGGGAAGTCATAATGGCGACAAACCCGGATACTGAAGGCGAAACGACAGCCAGGTACATATCGCGCCTGCTGCAGCCATTCGACGTCAGGATTACGAGGCTCGCCTACGGCATACCCGTTGGAGCGTCGCTTGAGTTTGCGGATGACGCGACCCTCATGCGCGCTCTCGAAGGCAGAATGGAGTTTATATGAGTTATCTGTTCAGGTACCCCGTCCAGGCCCTGAACAGACACACAACAGAAAGGATAATAATAACAATATGCCAGGAAAACTAAAAATAATACCGCTGGGCGGCCTGAACGAAATCGGCAAAAACATTACAGCCTACGAATACGGCGAGGACATCATAGTCGTCGACTGCGGGCTGGGCTTCCCGGACGACGACATGTACGGAATCGACATAGTGACGCCGGACGTCACATACCTTGCGAAAAACGAAGAAAAAGTGCGCGGCATCGTCCTGACCCACGGACATGAAGACCACATAGGAGCTCTGCCGTACGTGATAACCGAAATACAAGCCCCAATCTTCGCGACGCCGCTGACAGCGGGACTCGTGGAGCTTAAGCTAGCAGAACACGGACTGCTCGACACAGCAGTCATCGAAGTCAGGAAACCGGGCGACAGCTTCAGGCTTGGATGCTTCAAAGTCGAAATGATACACGTCAACCACAGCATACCCGACACAGTATCTCTGGCAATCACGACGCCGGTCGGGCTCGTGATACACACGAGCGACTTCAAAATCGACACGATGCCCGTATCGGGGAGCATCATAGACCTCGCGCGCTTCGGAGAACTCGGCAACAGCGGAGTACTCGCGCTTATATCAGACTCGACGAACATAGAAAGGCCGGGCTACTCGACCTCTGAGAGCAAAGTCGGGGAACGCATCGACGAACTGTTCCGCGGCAGCACCCACAGGATCATAGTAACGACATTCGCCTCAAACATACACAGAGTGCAGCAGGTACTGGACTGCGCGCAAAAATACGGCCGCCGCGTGGCGATTACAGGCCGCAGCATGGAAAATGCTCTGCGCGTATCGACGGAACTCGAACAGATGAGCATCCCGCAGGGGCTGATCATAGACATCAACCAGGCAAAAAACCTGCCGCCGGAAAAAACAGTAATAATCACTACCGGCAGCCAGGGCGAACCAATGAGCGCGCTGTACCGCATGGCATTCTCCGGGCATAAGCAAGTCGAAATAAGGTCCGGGGACAAAGTGATCATATCCGCCTCGGCCGTACCCGGCAACGAAAAAACGATAAGCCGCGTCGTCAACGAGCTGTACAGGCGGGGAGCGGAAGTCATATACGACAACATCTCAGACCTGCACGTCTCCGGGCACGCCTATCAGGAAGAACTGAAAATGATAATTGCCCTGACAAAACCGCAGTTCTTCATGCCGGTGCACGGAGAGCACAGACACCTGAAGATGCACGCGAAACTCGCGTCGCAGATGGGGATAAAGCAAAGCAACATCATCGTCGCGGATATCGGCAACATAGTCGAAGTGAGCGAGGACGCCATAGCGAGGAACGGGAAAGTGCAGTCAGGCAGAGTATTTGTGGACGGGACAGGTCTCGTCGACGGCGGCTCAGTAGTGCTGCGCGACAGACAGCATCTCGCGCAGGACGGCATGCTTGTCGTTATCCTCACCCTCTCAAGCGAAGACAGCGGCCTGATAACCGGCCCGGACATAATCACGCGCGGATTCGTATATGTAAAAGAATCCGAGGACCTTATCAGCGAGCTGAAGGACGTCGTCCTCGCGACGCTTGAGCAGTGCGCGCAGGAGAAAGTGACGGACTGGCAAGCCCTCAAGAGCTCCATCAGGACTGACCTGTCCAGGCATCTGTACAAGACGACGAAACGCAACCCCATGATCCTCCCGGTCATACTGGAAATATAGAACTAGATGAATATCCAGATATTCGGGAAATCAAAATGCTTCGACACGAAGAAGGCGGAGCGGTACTTCAAAGAACGCCGGGTCAAGTACCAGCGCATCGACCTGCCCGCAATCGGAATGAGCAGGGGAGAGCTGGCGGCAGTGAAGTCAGCAGTCGGCCTCGAGGCCCTTATAGATGAATCGGCGCCGGGAGCGGAAATAATAAAATACCTCGCGCATGAAACCGACAAGGAAGAAAAACTCCTGGAAAACCCATCGTACATCAAAACACCGATCGTGAGAAACGGAAAGAAAGCAACGGTCGGCTATTGCCCTGACGTCTGGAAAGAGTGGGAATGAAAGCAGAAAAAGGCAGAATCTACATAGCCGCGTTCGCGGTTATATTTGCGGCAGTATTTATCCTCAGCTTTGCGATAGGCAAATACCCTGTCGCTCCGGGGGAACTGCTGCGCGTACTCTTTGGAAAGATTACAGGCGCGGCAAAAACATGGACAGACGAAGCCGAGCTTGTGATATTCAGGATACGCATGCCCAGGCTCCTGGCAGGGGCGATGATAGGGGCAGGGCTCTCCACTGCGGGAGCTGCGTACCAGGGACTCTTCCGCAACCCCCTCGTCTCGCCGGACGTCCTGGGCGCCTCTGCCGGAGCGGGGTTTGGCGCCGCGGTCGCGATATATCTGGGGCTGGGGTACACGCTCATCTCAACGGCTGCGTTCGTCTGCGGGATCGCTGCCGTCGCCACGGCGTACCTCGTCAGCGCGAAAGCGAGAAGAAGCCAGACGCTGGGCATGGTGCTCGCGGGCATAATGATATCATCATTGTTCAGTTCGGGGACGTCGTTCATCAAACTCATCGCCGACCCGAACAACACCCTGCCCTCTATAACATTCTGGCTTATGGGCAGCATATCCTCCGTCAGGGAAGACAGGCTGATATGGGCGGCTGTACCAATCCTCGGCGGCATGCTCGTCCTGATTGCGCTGCGGTGGAAACTCAACATCCTCACGACCGGCGAAGACGAGGCGCGCTCCATGGGCATTAACACGAAACTCATGCGCGCAGTCGTAGTGTGCGCAGCGACGCTGATTACCTCCGCGAGCGTCGCGATAAGCGGCTTGATCGGCTGGGTCGGCCTCGTAATACCGCACTTTGCGCGGATGCTTGTCGGCTATGACTACCGCGTCATGATGCCGGTCTCGATGCTCATGGGCGCATCGTTCATGGTACTCGTCGACGACCTGGCGCGGTCCCTGACGACAGTGGAGATACCGCTCGGCATCCTCACGGCCTTCGTCGGAGCTCCGTTTTTCCTATATCTTATTTTGGACAGGGGGAGGCGCGTTTGACTCTCGAAGTCAAAGACCTGAGATTCTCATATAAAGACAACCGCGTACTCAAAGGCGTCGACCTGTCCGCCGGCGCGGGGCAATGCGTGTTTGTGCTGGGCGAAAACGGCGCCGGAAAGACGACCCTGTTCAGATGCCTGCTCGGGCTGCTGGCGGGCTACACAGGCGAGATACATATCGACGGCACGGACGCGGCGAACATGTCCTCCCGCGAGATAGCGAGAAAAATCGCCTACATACCGCAGGCGCATACGCCCGTGTTCAACTATACCGTGTTTGAAACCGTGCTCATGGGGACGAACGTGCTTACAGCGGGCTTGCGGACGCCGGGCAAACTTGAACGCGAAACGACGGAACAGATGCTTGAGCAGATGAATATCCCGCACCTCGGCGAGCGCGGATTCGCGGAGATATCCGGCGGTGAGCAGCAGCTCGCGCTGATTGCGCGGGCGCTCGCGCAAAAATCCCGCATTCTCATCATGGACGAGCCGACGGCGAACCTTGACTACGGCAACCAGTTTCGCGTAATGCGGCACATCAGGCAGCTCGCGAGGGACGGGTATCTTGTGATACTCTCGACGCATAACCCCGAACACGCGCTTTTGTACTCGGATATGGTCCTCGTGCTAAAAGAAGGCAAGGCCATGGTGTACGGGGAACCGGGGAAGATACTTAACCAGGATCTGATAAAAAGCGTTTATGGCATATCAGTAGAACTTCAGACTGTGCGCGCGCCCTGGGGCGACGTGCCTGTCTTCATACCGCACGTCGAGTGACACGCTTTTCAGGAGTGACAGCATTGCTTATAACATGGGACGAACAAAGCAGCAGAAGATTCATAGCAGCAAGCGAATACACAGGCTTCCACAAGCTCTTGGCCGCCAGGCTCATACCATACCTTGACCGCGCTGACAAGCTGTGCGACATAGGATGCGGGCTTGGGCGGCTGGACCTTGAGCTTGCGCCGTATGTCCGCGAAATCACAGCCGTCGACGTCAGCGGCTATGCTGTCAATACGCTGCGGGCTGCCGCTAAAGAAGCCGGAATAGAGAATATCCGCGCGCTGTGCGGCGACGCCGCGGAACTCAAACCCGGCTACGACGTTGTGCTTATGAGCCTGTACGGACAGCCAGATTCGGTAAAGACGCTTGAACTATGCAGCCGCAGGCTCATCAGAGTCGCCGGCGCGGGCAGGAAAAGCGGACTCTACCCCGAGCGGCACCGCCGTGAAGCGAAAGACGCAGTGCCGGTCGTCAGCGGCGAACTCGATTCAAGCGGCGTCAACTACCTGCTTGAGCGACATACCTTCGAGTTCGGGCAGCCGCTCGAGACATGGGACGACGCAGTCTCGTTCGTCCTGACCAACGCGCCGGAAGCGGGCGCCCGGGAGATCGAAGAGTTCCTGAATGCGAACCTTCAAAGTACCGGGCGCGACGATTATCCATATTATCTTCCATACCGGAAGGAACTGGGGATATTTATTGTAGACAAGTAGAAAACAGTTCAGTTTTTCGGATATGACCTGAACTGAATGCTGCTACAGATAGTGCTGCTACAGACCCCTAAGCCTTCCCCAGCGCTGCTAATACTTTGTCCGGAGTCGCCGGGGGATCGACCCAAACGCCGATTGCGTTGTAGATAGCGATAATGACAAGATGCGTGTTCGCCAGCGAATGGCTGATTCCGCTGGCGCCATAAGCCGCGTTGCTGGCGCGCGACTCGATGAACTCATGATCGACATGCGCGGCGTCCAGTATACCCGGCTTTTTATATTCGACCATGTTGTTGTTCAAAAGCACGCCGGTACGCTTGTCATAGACGAAATCCTCCAGAAGCTGGCAACCCTGGCTGAAATACATAACCTGGTCGATCTGGCTCTCGAGGGAAATCGGGCGCAGCACAAGACCCGGATCGGCGACCGCCGCGAAACGCAGCACTTCGACCTCCCCGGTATCGGTATCCACAGCGACCTCGCAGTAAGCCGTGTTCATAACATCGAGCTGCTTGCCCATCTCGCCGGTCGACCAGACCGAAAGCGGAGGCTTGCCGGTGAAAGTCGCGAAAAGATTTTGAGGCGTCGCGCCCGAAAGCGGCACGCACTTCTCCGGATCGGCCTTGACGAAAACCAACCCGTCGCTAATGTCCAAATCCTCAGGAGCCATGCCGGCGAACGGGCCGGGCTGCGGCGGAGGAGGCCCCATGAACCGGAAGGGAGGCGGAGGATTATCGGCGTACTCGATAGCCGCCGCGAGAATCTGCCGCTTGAGCCTGTTGGCGCACTCCTTCATTGACCACGCGGACGCCGTCGTACCGTCTGAACCGCCGCCGAAAGCGCGGAAAGGCTCGCGGTAGTCATAATCGATGCTGACGTCCTCGTAGCGGATGCCGAGCTCCTCAGCGACGACCATGGCGTTGCACTCGACGACATACGCACCGAAGAGCGGCCCCTGCGTCGGCATATGCACGACCCCGTCCTTGAACTCGAGCTTGCATTCATAATCCTTGCCGGAATGCCTGGGGCACATCTGGTAGCGGAAACTCATGCCGTGCAGCCGCCCGTCGGGCAGCCTCTTCGCGCCGGACTTGTGCCACTCCCAGTTCATCAGCTTGCGCCCCGCTTCGATGCACAAGTCGAAACTCGGCACCGGGTCGAGGTCGTCCTTCGACGTCGGCCCGTGCAGGTTCAGCCTCGCAACGTCAATTGGATCCATATCCAGCTTCTCGGCAATGAGGTGGATGGCAATCGTAATCGAATCCCAGTTAAAAGGGCAATGCTGGCCGGAGACGTACATAACCCCGCGGTTGGAATCTATGACCTCCATGTGCTGGAAAATATTTTTGCAACGCAAGGTGTTATACGGACCCTGGGTCAAGTCGCCGACATTGCCGAAAGTGGAACTGCCCCTTGAACCGTTATCGGCTATCGAAAAATCGTCTACGGCGGTAATCATGCCATCATTGGTAAACCCGACCTTCATATGCATGTAACGCTCGTTCATAAGGAAATCGAAAGTCTCCTCGCGCGTGTTCACGCAGCGCACCGGCCTGCCCGTGCGCTTCGCCAGCAAAGGGGTTATCTCCTGCGATTTACGCAAACCCCAGTCGCAATACTTGCCGCCCATGAACAGGCCTTCCTGAATGGTCTTATCGGGCGGCACTTTGTATGTGCTGCTGATAGCGTCCTTCTCGCGGACCGCGCCCTCGATGTGGAGGTTGGGGCCCTCGCCCTGGTACGGATCCTTTGACCACCACGCGACAGAGCCTGAAGGGTTCGGCAGGTGGGCGGCGAACGCCGGAGTGTAGAGGCTGTACTGCGCAATATGGTCGGCCTCCGCGAAGCCGGCTTCCATATCGCCCGCTGTGACATTGGCATAATAGACGTTGCCTTTCTTAGGCGGAGTGTCGGGATCATAGGAACGGCGGCCGAACGACGGCTGGAAGTTCTCGTCCGGCCGGATGACCGGGGCGTCGTCAAGCCTGCCCTCGAGCAGATCGACGACGTGCGGCAGGACCTCCCACTCGATGTCCAGCGCCTTGAGCGCCTCGTCGCAGATATCCTCGTCTTCCGCCACGACGATAACCGCCACCTCTACGCCCTCATGATCCGCGACGTTGTCGAGTATTGGTTTAGCGGCGCCCCATACCTCGCCGCTCGTCTTCAGGTTTGTAATATCTTCATCTTCCCAGGTGACAATATCGACTACGCCCGGTATTGCGAGCGCCCTCGAGGAGTCTACGCTTATGACCTTCGCGTTCGCGTAAGGGCTGCGAAGGAACTTGGCGTGGAGCATGCCGGGCAGCGCATAGTCGATTCCGAACTTGGCCACGCCCGTTGCAAGTGCATATGAAAGCCGGCCGGGCAGATTTCGCGTGCCGACGACTTTAAAGCTCTCGCGCTGGCCGTTTACACCGGTATCAGGCATTGAAACAATCTCCTTTCACTTTTCAACTTAATATACAGCGTAACTATTCAGTGCCTCGGTGAGGTCGTTGCAATCACGTTCCGAAAAGCGGAGGCATGGATGCCGGAGCGCGCGAGTATGCGCATGGATGCGCATTCGAGCGAAAGGAACGTGATGTAACGGCCGAACTAAGGTGGCACTGAATAGTAACTATACAGCATTATCCAAGCGATGTAAAGCGCAAAAGGCGTTGCAAAAAAGAAAACCTTGAAATATAATATTGGAGGTAGAGTCAAATAATAAATGAAAAAGAAATATCAGGAAAAAAGGGAGTGAGAAGATATGTTTAAAGCTGCGCAGATCAGCCCGCGAATACAGCGCATCAAGGAAAGAAGGAAAGAACACGACCACGGAAACGTGCCGCTTTGCGGCGAGCGTACGAAGATATATACAGACTATTACAAAACCCATGAGTCGGAGGTCGCGGCGCTTAAACGCGCAGGCGCGCTGTACGACTGGTGCGCCAAACATGAACTCTTCGTCGAAGAAGACGCAATGTTCGTCGGAAATATCGGGCGGGGCTGGCGCAGCGCGCTCCCGTACATCGAATGGGGGACCCTCTGGCTGGAAGGAGTCCTGCAACTACCGGAGGAAGAGTTCACCGAAGTATGGCAGCGGCCGGGCGCATTCCTGCAAATATCTAAAGAAGACAAAGAAGTATTCAGGGAAGCCGTGGACTTCTGGCGCGACCGCACTATACACTCTCACGTAATCGCGAACCTCCCCGATGAAATATGGAAGCTCAAAGGAGATAACTGCACGACATTCGGCAACCGGGACAAGCTCGGCACAGCCGGAATGCCTCAGGGCCATTATTGCGCAAATTACAAGAAAGTCATAGACAAGGGCTGGGGCAGCATTATCGAAGAAGCGCGAGGACGCATGCGCACGGTCGATGGCCGCGTGTTCGGCAAAGACGCCGGCAGGTTCACTACATGGCGGTCGATAGCTCTTGTTGCCGAAGGCGCCAAGCTGCTGACGCAGCGCTACGCGGACTTCGTCGCGGCCGAAGCGGAAAAAGCGGAGGGCGGCAGACGCGAGGAACTGCTGAGAATGGCAGGATCGCTTGCGTGGATCAGCTCTAATCCCGCGCGCGACACATGGGAAGCGATGCAAATCATAGTAATCTACCAGATGCTGCTTCACATCGACGCGCAGGCACATGGAATTACGCTCGGCAGGATGGACCAGTACTGCGGCCGATTCATCGAAAAAGAACTCAGCGAAGGCGCATTGACGATGGAGCAGGCACAGGAACTGACGGACGCGTTTATCCTTAAACTGGGGGACTATTTCGTAATCCCCTTCGCTTCGCCTGCAAGGATAGGCGGCCCGGACGGGCAGAAGCCGACGTACCACTATGAGAATGGCGGCCATCATTTCACGGTAGGCGGTGTGGACAAGCAAGGCGCAGACGCTACTAACGCGCTGACGCTGTTGTTCCTGCAGACATACGCGAGGCTTTTCCTGACGATACCGTCACTCTCTGTGAGAATCCACGGCGGTACACCCGACGAGGTGTGGGAACATGCAATCGAGTCCTCGAAAATAGCCGGTGGGATGCCGATTTTCGAGAACGACGACATCATCATACCCTGCCTTATGGAACGCGGGCTATCGCAGGAAGACGCGAACAACTACTGCATCATAGGCTGCGTTGAACCCTCAGGCTGCGGGGACGAGTGGCCGGCGAGCGGCAGCAGCGGGGCAGAAAGCTTCAGCAACCTCGTCGGAATAATGAACATGGCCATACATAACGGGGTGAACCCGCTTACAGGCTGCGACGCGGGCCTTAGGACGGGATACCTCTACGACTACGAGACATTCGAGGATTTTCAGGAAGCGTTCATTAAGCAGATGAAATATTTCCTTGACTGGCACGTCACCTATGTGAACTTCTACGAACTGGCATACAGCCGTTTCTTCCCCTGCGTAAGCGCGACAGCGACGATGGAAGGCTGCATGGAGAGCGGACTCGACGTGATGGACGGCGGGGCTAAGTACAACTCGACAGGCTTCACGACGCTGGGTATCGGGAACGTCGCTGACAGCCTAATGGCAATCAAAAAGCTGGTGTTTGACGATGAGACAGTGACAGCGCATGAGCTGTATGAAGCGCTGGTGAACAACTGGGAAGGCTGGGAAGACCTCAAGCAGTACATCATCAACGACGTACCGCACTACGGCAATAACGAACCGGACGTAGACGAACTCGCCGCCTGGGCTATGGGGGCGTACGCCGACCATATGAACAGCGTCACCGGGCCGCGCGGCAAGTGGCGCGGCGGGACGTTTACTGTAACGACGCACATAGAGTTCGGCCGGGTGACGATGGCGACGCCGGATGGACGCGAAAACTTCGCGCCGCTGGCCGAGGCTATATCTCCGAGGCAAGGTTTTGACAAAAACGGGCCGACATCGTATATGATGTCGGCCGCGAAACTGCCGCATTACAAGCTGGGCAACGGGGACCAGCTCAACATCAGGTTTTCGCCGGCGACCGTGCGCGGGGAAGACGGCACCAACAAGCTCAAAGACCTGATAGCGGCTTACTTTGGTGAAGGCGGTATGCAGGTGCAGTTTAACGTGGTCGCTACCGACACACTACACGACGCGCAAAAGAACCCGGATAAGCACGAGAACCTCATTGTCAGGATTGCAGGGTTTTCCGTCTATTTCGTCGAAATGCCGAAAATCATGCAAGACGACTTCATAACCAGAACTGAGCATATGACATAAAGAAAAAGGGTACCTGAACAGCACCTAAAACAGTAACTTGCTCATCCTGTCTATCTCGCGGGTGACAGCATCGAAAGCCCCGGGGTACGAGCTTGCCGGCCCCCCCGCAGTGCAGCAAGGGATGAAATAAAACTTCCCGCACTCGCGGCAGGTCTTTTCGACATACTCTGCGATGAGCTCGTCAGTCCAGTTAGGGACGTCCACGACCCCGTTGTTGATAGCTCCCATGAAGGAGATTTTACCACCGTACTTCTTTATGAGCCCGGGTACGTCATTCGTATCGACGCAGCCCTGGAAAATATCTATGCCCATGTCGATCATATACGGCACAAGAGTCGCCGCGTAGGAATCGCTGTGGTGGACGACCAGCTCGACGCCATGGCTTTTGTAATAACCGTAAATCTTCTTGTACGACGGGAAGATGAACTCGTCGAACATCTCGGGCGAGAGGAAGGTCGAGCGGTGGCTGCCCCAGTCGTCATGGTGGAAGACCATATCCGGCTTCAGATTATCGCAAACGAGCCGCGCGTACTCGAGTTCCCAGTCCGTGATAGCGGCGATGAGTTCCTTTAGAGCTTCGGGTTCCGTGTAGAAGCTGACAAGGCACTCCTCCATACCCATGAGGTAATGCAGATGGTCGAATACGCCCGGTGCGACCATAGCTGCGGCGAAGACTTCGTTCCTGTCTATCTGCGCGGCGAATCCGGCGCACTCATCCCACTCTTCCTGCGGGAAATCGAGGCTCGGGAACGGTACTTTTTCCTTCCATTGGGTAACGTCCTTGAGCACAATATGCTCCTCATCATGCACCGGGAAAGGACCCGGAGTGCCTTCCTGGAACTGTATAGTCACACCCCAGGAGTTGACGATGGTGCCGCCCGGCTGCATCGGCCGGGGCGACCTGAAGCTGTACGGCGTGCGGAAAATGAAGTTGATTGCCTCAAACTGGTTCACGAACCTGTCGGGGCTGCCGCCTTTGATTGTCTCGATGAGGTTTTGCCTTTTTGTCAGCATTTTAGCGAGTCCTCCTGTTATATATCATATTATTATTCGCAACTCGTTGAGTCGCGGGATACGCCGCTCTGCGCGGTGAGCTCCTGCGCTAGATTGTAGCAGAAATACCATGCAAAATCAATTATACTAGCGTGCGTAGATATTTGCCAATGATCCGCCAAGGATTTTTGCTCTCAGGTGGTGTGGCAAAACCGCAGGAATGCTAGCAGCCTTTCAAGGTTTTGACGCGCCGCCTGAGAGCAAAAAGACCGGCGCAGCATGGCGAATATTTACGCACGCTAGTATAATATCACTATGGGGTACTGAACTGCTATGTACAGATTTTTCGTTCAGCCATCAGACGTCTTAGGAGAGACGATAACCCTCAGCTCCGGGGACTCGGAACACATCCGCTCGCTGCGGCTGCGCCCTTCCGAGCTGTTTGTGGTCTGCGACGGCAACGGGACAGACTATATATGCAGGCTCGCCGAAAAGCCAAAACCGCAGGAGAGCAGCGGGAGCAGGAAGCGCGCCGACGGTGGCATAAACCAAGCCCGGAGCGGCCGAAGCGAAGCGCCTGTGAGCAATCGGAAAAGCCGCGCGGGAAATGAACCCGGCGATACTGCAGCGCCCGGTCGGAGAGACCGAGCCACAACAGCAACCGAGGCTCTCATTGTCGCCTCGAGCCCGACCCGAGGCGAACCGGCCGTGGATTGCGCGATGTTCATCGCTTACGCGAAAGGGGACAGGCTCGATTACGCGGTGCAAAAGACAGTCGAGCTCGGAGCGCACTCAATAAGGTTGTTCCCCTGCGCTAGAAGCATCGCCGTACCTGAGGACTCCGGAAACAGGATTGCGCGAATGCAAAAAATCGCTGCCGAAGCGGCAAAGCAGTGCGGCAGAGGCCGTATACCCGTCGTCTCGGCAGCGTGTTCATTTGAAGATGCGGTCAGCGATGCCTCACAAGCGATACTGCCGCTGTTCCTTTACGAATCCGAGGAAGAACTGACACTCAGGTCAGCTCTGGAGAGCCGCAGCGGAGCCGCGACAGTCTCCATATTCACCGGACCTGAAGGAGGGTTTGAAGAAGAGGAAGCGCAGCTCGCGCGCCGGCTGGGAATGCTATCGGTGACGCTCGGCCCGCGCGTGCTTCGATGCGAGACCGCGCCTGTTGCGGCACTCTCCGCGATAATGTACCACTACGGGAATCTTTAGATGCGGGAACGATGTCTAAGCCCCATTGTGATCACTAAGCCCCGCGCAGGTGCGGGCACGACGCGCCGCAAGTATGGCTGTTCGGGCACTCCGCCTGAGCGGAAGATTGCCCGCCTTTGATAAAGAACGGCGCCGATTTGTATACGGTTTCCAGGCTCGTCGAACCGCAGTCCGGGCAGGGGATTTTGCGCGCGGCCTTGTCGGCCATCGACGCCATGATATTGTACTCCTTGTCGCACTTATTGCAGCGCAAGTCATAAAACGGCATAATAAAGCCCATTCCTTTCGTACCGGCAAATACTGCTTACTTCGCGTATTCTATCGCTTTGGTCTCGCGCAGGAGGTTGACCTTGATCTGCCCCGGGTATTCAAGCTCATCCTCTATCTTTTTGGCAATATCCCTTGCAAGCAGAACCATCTCGTCCTCGTTCACCTCATCGGGCTTTACCATGATGCGAATCTCGCGCCCTGCTTGAATGGCGTATGAACTCTCAACGCCCGTGAACGACATAGTCAGCTCCTCGAGTTTCTCAAGCCGCTTGACATAACTCTCGATGTTCTCGCGTCTGGCGCCCGGCCGCGCGGCGGAGATCGAGTCTGAAGCCTGGACGATGCAGGCGATGATTGTCCGCGGTTCCACATCGCCGTGGTGAGCGTGGATCGCGTGGATAATCTCGTCGCTCTCCTTATACTTCTTCGCCAGATCGACGCCAATGCTGACATGGCTGCCTTCGACTTCATGATCTATCGCTTTGCCCAGGTCATGCAGCAAGCCTGCGCGCTTTGCCGACATGACGTCGACGCCCAGCTCGGCTGCGAGCAGCCCTGCGATATGAGCGACTTCGATGGAATGATTGAGGACGTTCTGGCCGTAACTCGTGCGATAGCGCATTCTGCCAAGCAGTCGCACGACCTCCTGATGCAGTCCGTGGACTCCGGTCTCGAAAGTGGCGCGGTCGCCTTCTGATTTTATTGTAGCGTCGACTTCTTTCTTAGCCTTTTCGACCATTTCCTCTATTCTTGCCGGATGGATGCGTCCGTCGAGGATCAGCTTCTCCAGAGCGATGCGCGCAACCTCCCTGCGGATCGGGTCAAAGCTGGACAATGTGATAGCCTCGGGCGTATCGTCTATGATGAGGTCGACGCCCGTAAGCGTCTCGATTGCCCTGATGTTGCGGCCTTCGCGGCCGATGATGCGGCCTTTCATTTCGTCGTTCGGCAGGGGAACGACTGAGACTGTCGCTTCTGCGACATGGTCGGCCGCGCAGCGTTGGATTGCGAGCGAGATGTACTCCCGCGCTTTCTGATCCGCGTCCTCTTTCAAGCGCGTTTCGATTTCTTTGATTTTGATTGCAGCCTCGTGCGTGACTTCGGACTCCAGGTTCTTAATGAGGTAGGCTTTGGCCTCTTCAATAGTATAACCCGAAATCTTTTCCAGCATCTCGAACTGGCTTCTCTTCAGCGCGGCCACCTCTTCGTGAGCCGTGTCAAGATCTGACATCTTTTTTGTCAGGGTGTCCGATTTCTTCTCTATCAGGTCGGTCTTCTTATCCAGCATTTCCTCTTTTTGCTGGAGCCTGCGTTCTTGTTTTTGGATCTCCGTCCTTCGTTCCTTGACCTCTCGTTCGTACTCGCTCCTGCTCTTGTGAATCTCTTCCTTTGCCTCTAGTAGGGCTTCGCGTTTCTTGTTTTCAGCGGATTTTATTGATTCGTTTATGATACTCTTGGCTTTTTCTTCCGCGCTCTGTATATCGCGCTCGGAGACTTTTTTCCTGTAGATGATGCCCAGATAGAACGCAAGTCCCAGCAGCACAATAATGGCGACGGCGAAAACCAGGTAAAAAACCAGTGAGTCAGGCACTGTCAATAAACACCTCCATTCACATATTGTCGATTAGCGCTGCGCCATGAGTAACGCGCCACTAATCATCCGAACTATTCTATATCCCAACCCGGCGGCTGTCAAGAAAATTTAACGGGCATTTCGCGGGAATTTTTTGATTTTGTCTTGAAATGCCTCTGCATACAGTATATAATTGCTCAAGTGCGCGTCGAGTTCGAATCCCGCCCCCCCTATTATTCGCAGGAGTACCCAAGCGGTGAAGGGGCCGCATTGGAAATGGCGTAAAAGTGAATAATCAGCATGGAGAGGTGTCCGAGTGGTCGTAAGGTGCGACACTGGAAATCGCGTAAACTCTATTGGAAATGGCGTAAAAACTGAATAAAACAGCATGGAGAGGTGTCCGAGTGGTCGTAAGGTGCGACACTGGAAATGTCGTGTAGGGCAACCTACCATGGGTTCGAATCCCATCCTCTCCGCCACAAAAGCCTGTAACCGCAGTAGGTTCAGGCTTTTTTCTTATCTACAAACTGTTGCCCTGTTTTGCGTTTATGTTGCCCTGTTCGTCAATGTTGCCCCGATTTTTGTTGCCCGCTTTGAAGCTACACATAAGACAAATATTCACAGGCTGAATATTTGTTGCCCGATTGTTGCCCTGTTCTCATAAAACGATATAAAAAAGGGCGGTAACTTATAAACAGCTATACGCTCTCATAGGTCAATATCGTTGCTTTTTTTCTTTTGTTTCTTCTTTTGTTCGCCATCAACCGTGTCTTTTTCTTTGGTGTGTACCGCCTTATGATAGGTGTCGAGAACTTCCTTTTTACGTTCAAGACGTACATCAACATACAGAGCTGTAACCGCTTCAAGGTTAGTCGATATGCCGAGTGTCATACCTATCCCTTTCAGCGTATGACCCAATATCTCGCCTACGGTGTAGAAGTCGCCTGTTAGTTGGTGCATATTCGTTGCCGCCGTATGCCGGAGGTCGTGAAAGCGGATATGCGGCATTTCCAAACCCCGGATAAGATGACCGAAATCGGCTGAAACGGTTTCGCGTCTGCATGGCGAACCATCGGCTTTGGCAATCACAAGGTCATTGTCATAATACTCCCCACCGCCAGCACGAACAAAAGCCTTTTGCCGTTCCTGTAATTCAAACTGTCGCATGAAATAGGGTAATGTGTCGTCTGTGATTGGCAATATTCGGTCGTTGGATTTTGTCGGAGCCATTTCCGTTATTGTCTTTGTCCCTGCCGGAACCTTGAAAGGCATTTGCTCTACGACGCTGAACTGCATTTTTTCAATATCTACGTTCTGCCAGCGCATACCGATAATCTCACTAATGCGCAAACCGTACAACCCGCCGAGTACAACAGGCATTTCCCATGATGTGCCGATTATCTTACTCATAAATTGACGCATTTGCTCTATTGTATACGGATCGGGCGTTTTACCCTGCTTCCCGAACTTGGTTATAATGTCGCGGGCGGGATTATGTTCAATATAACGGTATTTTCGCGCTGCTTCCATTGAAACACTCAAAATACGTTGAACATACCGCATTGTAGCTTGTGCATACCCTGCTTCGGATAGTTTCTGAAACATATTGTCAAGCGCAGCAGGGGTGAGTTGCTTTAGTTGTATATGACCGATATGCGGCAAAATCTGGGTTTTTATATGACTTTTATATGCGCTAAACGTGGACGGTCGCAGATTAGCCTTTCCGTGGTTCTCTACCCATTCGTCAAGATACTCCTTGACAGTTAGCTTGGTATTTAACGTGTTCACCGCTGCATAAACGGGATTTTGTAGCTTTGTTCGCATTTCGGCTTCATGCTGTGTCGCTTCTTTCTTGGTTAGAAATCCTCGCTTAGCATAACTCTTTTTACCCTCTGGTGTATTGTACTTTATATTAACGTCATAGACCGTGCCGGGTTTCCCTGTCAACGCGCCGTTAGCATCGCGCTTGTTCTGTACTGCTCGTGATTGTACTGCCATAATTTTTTATCCCCCCTTTGCCGCCGTAGTCTTGACGCGGTTATACCAATCCCAAATAGCGGAATCGGCTATCAAGCGTCGGTTGCCGTTCTGTATATATTCAAGCTCCCCATTATCCATGAGGTCGCGGAGTTTATTCTCGCCAATGCCGCTAATGCGGCTCATTTGCTCTACGGTTTTCAGCATGGGGAGAGTGTCGGCAGTAGTTTCTTTTTTTCGTGCCAAAATAACACCCCCATTTTGTTTATTGTTTCGTGTTAACCATAAGCCAAACGGACGGACGCGGGCGCGTCCTCACGAGAATTTCACTCCCCCGTGGATCTCACCGGGCTGCTCCCATTGTGTGCGACGCTTTTAACGCTCAAACTGTGGCTAAACAGGAGTATCATCATCGTTTCCACGCGGTCATAGCCCGCGAATCACCCGTATCCGCTTTCCGGCTGTCGGTGTTGTCGCTCCGTCATAAATGACATCATGGCGTACCCGCCGTTTGCTCGGCATGGAAACAGAAAGTATCCGT
>WRJQ01000005.1 GCA_009778485.1 Oscillospiraceae bacterium | reverse complement strand
ACAGTTTATCTAAAGAGACGAGAAAACGCAACCAATTTCTGCGGACAGGGAGCAGCGCGCCGCAGGGCGGGTGGGAACGGGAGACATGCGCTGCGGCAAATGCTGGTGGGCGGCGCGCTGCTCGCGACGCGAGGCGTCGTGCTTGGTAAGAGACGATGTCGGGCTTGCTGCCAGCACGATAGATAATGCCCTGTGTGACATACAAATCACCCGCCGCCTGCGGGCGGCACCCTCTTTGCTAAAGAGGGCAAGGCTGGGTACTGCCACTATTCATCAAGAGGGCAAGGCTGGGTACTGCCACTATTCATCAAGAGGGCAAGGCTGGGCACTGCTCCTGAATTCGCTCTTCTATTACTCCTTCTTATGTGCTACAATGCTACTACAATCATTTTGATCTACAAAGGAGGCGTTATCATGCTGAGCGAGAAAGAAAACTTTTTGCGCGCGCTTAGCGGCGAGGTTCCCGAGTATGTGCCGCGATACAACATTTTCTGGGGCGTGCGCCCGTCGATTTTCGTTGGCGAGCGCGTAAATGGGGTCGGCAAGGATATGTACGGCGTGGAATGGACGAACGAGGGGAGCGCTTTTGAGGCCGCTCTGCCGAGGAACGACGTCTTCCTGCTCGACGATATCCGCCACTGGCGGGACGTCATCAAGTTCCCTGATTTTTCAGGATTGGACTGGGATGCGATGGCAAAGAAGGATCTCAAGGATACCGACCCGGAACTCCCGAGGGGCGGCGGAATCTCCGCAGGCGGCTTCTTCCAGAGCCTCATGGCTTTCATGGGCTTCACCGAAGGGCTTGTCGCCTGCTTTGAGGAGCCGGAGGAAGTCAAGGCTCTGCTGAACTATCTCTGCGACAACTATCTGAGCCTCGCGGATAACTATCTTAAGTACTATGAGCCGGACTATATATCTTTCGGCGACGATATCGCGCATGAGCGCAATCCGTTTGTGTCGCTGGAGGTTTTCCACGACATCTTTGAGCCGGTTTGGCGCAGGTACATAAAGTTCTTCAAGGACAGGGGCTATCTCGCCGTCCATCATAACTGCGGGCATTTCGAGGCTTTCCTCGACGACGTCGTTGATATGGGGTTCAACGCCTGGGATCCCGCCCAGGAGTCGAACGATCTTTCCGCTATCAAGAGCAAGTTCGGCAACAGGCTTATGATATGCGGGGGTTTCGAGTCGAGGCGTTTCCTGCCGCACATAGACGTCAGCGAAGAAGAGATTCGCGATGCGGTCAAGCAGCTTCTCGACAGATTGGCTCCCGGCGGCGGTTATGCGTTCTTCGGCGGCGTGCTCGCGCCCGATCCTGTCTCGCAGCAGCGGACGGAATGGATTAACGACGAGTTCACGAAGCTCCGGGGGACTTACTATAGTTAGTAGTTAGGAGTTAGTAGTTAGTAGTTAACAGTTAGTAGTTGGACGGCTCGGCTAAAGTTTTGCGCGCTTATGTCGAAGATATTACCGTAGGGAGCGGGATTCGGGCTCATCGCGGTCATCGCGCCGCTCCTCCAAGAATGCTCGCGAGGTACTGTTTTCTATGACTATTAATGAAGTCACACCGGGGAACGCCTATGGCGCCGGTACGCCGGCGGAAGCAGCGAAACCCGAGGCTGCGGTCGATTTGGCGTTTTCCGACGCCCTGAAGTCGGCATCGGGCGGCGGCAAGTACGATCTTGACGCGATTTTCGAGGCTGCTTCACGCAAGTACGGCGTTTCGGTCGATCTCTTGAAGGCTGTCGCAAAAGCGGAGTCGAACTTCATCCCCGACGCGACGTCGAGGAGCGGCGCCATGGGCATCATGCAGCTTATGCCGGGCACGGCGCAGTATCTTGGCGTGACGGACGCTTACGACCCGGAGCAAAACATCATGGGCGGGGCAAACCTGCTGAGGCAGTTCCTGGATAAGTACGACGGCGACGTCCGCCTGGCGCTCGCGGCTTACAACGCGGGTCCGGGCAACGTGGCTAAGTATGGCGGGGTTCCGCCGTTTAACGAGACGCAAAACTATGTCAAGAATGTCCTGTCGCTGCTTGGCGGCGAGTCGATTTACGCGGGCTCGGTCACGTATGGCAGCGCGAAGGAGCTTTCCGGCGAGAAGAAGTCCACCGGCCTGGCAGGCGCTTTCAACATGAGCCTTCCGCAGATGCTGCTGATGAGGATAATCGAGATGCAGATGAGTTCGTCCTCAGATGATAAGGACAAGAAAAAAGTAGTGTTCTAACGACTAAAATAAAGGACGGTCTTTGCGCTCCGCCTGCGGCGGGCTCACAGGCCGTCCTTTTTTTGGCTGTTGCTTCTGCTCAGGTATCCGCTACCTTCAGGTTCTGCAATGCAAAAATCCTACTCCGCGCCCTCCGCGCCGCCGTTGATGAAGGTTTCCAGCACGGCGCGGTCGCCCATGCTGATGCTCTGGTCGTTGCTTGTGCGCAGCTTCGCTACGACCTTGTTCAGGATTATCTGGTAGAACTTCATACCGAGCCTCGGGTCGGCTTCGACGAACTTCTCGATGTCGTCTTTTTTTATGCCGATTATCTCCGTGAATTGCCCGGCGCGGCAGTTTAGCGTGAAAAGCGAATGCGTCAGGCAGCTTTCCCCCAGCACGTCGTCTTTGTGCAGCCTCGCGACTTCGACTTCCCCGCCGGTCTCGCGCGTGCCTGAGTAGAGGATAAGTTCGCCTTTGAGCAGTATGTGCATCGCGTCGTTGAAGTCGCCGCTGCTGAAGACTACCTCATCCTCGTAGTAAGTGTTGACAAAGAACAGCTTGCAAAGCCGCGAGCATTCATCCTCCGTGAGCTCCGACTCGAATGTGTTGCGCAGGTGTACGGCGATCTCTTCCGTCGTCATTATGCGCGCGCGGTTGGCATCTCGCACGATCGGGGCTTTCGAGAGGTTGTGCTCCTCCATGACTTTACGAAGTTCGTAGCGCTTTTCCCCTACGATTGAGCTGATCTGCTCCCAGAGTTTCTGGTTATGGCGATACCGCGAGAAGGCGTCGTAGTTCGGCACCGCGTCTTTCCTGCTTATCGCGATGTTGTTCAGCGACTCCGCGCAGCCGTCTGAATCACCCTGGATCATGTAGTCAGCGGCGAGCATCATGTTCGAGCGGAATATCTTCTCATCCAGGTCGTCCCGCAGAAACTCGCCCGGGTACGGGTCAAAATCTTCCGGGGTGACCATGACCATATTGCCGGTCTTGTACTGGGTGTTTATCTTTGCCCGCTCGTAGACGAAGCGGACAATATCCTCGCGGATGCGTTTCCACTGCGGGTGCTTCTTCGGCACGGGCAGGTGTTTGATCGACAAGGTGTTATCCAGGAAGAACGAAAAGCCGTACATCCTGCTGTTGATGAGATAGTCGATGTCTTCGCCCCTCGTGATTTGAGGGTCGAACGGGACGCTCTGGAAAAGGTCGCGGTGCAGGATCATGGCTCCTCCGAACGCGAATGGCGTTCTTTTGACCCTCGGAGGGCATCCTATGATTTCATCGAAGGCGGCGGCTTTCGCGCCGAACCTGTCCCAGTATGTCATCCATGATTCTGTCTTGACGTCGTCGTAATACTGGTCGTGTTTGTTGATATAGTACCCTGCCATGCCGTACACTACGTCGCCGTATATGCGTTTGCCGAGGAATTCCACTGAGCTTTCGATCCAGTCGGTCTTTTCAAAGACTTCGTCGTCGTCTATCAGGATCGCGGCGTCTGCGGCGAGGATGTCCGCGCATAGCAGGCACATATTCCTGACATTCGCGTAGCCTGCCATAACGAGCAGGGATGCTGTCCTGCGGACGGCGTCCTTTTCGTAGATAATGTTCGATATGCGTTCTAAATCTCCAATTGTGAAGATATATGTTTCCGCTTTCAGATCCACGCGCTTGACTATCTCGACGACGCGTTTCTCCGCTTCTTCGGCGACTTCCGGCGCTGTGGGGCAGATGAGCAGTACCAGTTTGAAGTCTTTGTACTTGAGCATGTTCATGCTTTCAAGCGTGCGCTGGAGCGTCCCTTCCTCGTCTATCGGGGTCGGGTGGTCATATACCGCGTCCCCCTCGTGCCAGGCGTCGTCTTTCTTTCGTGACCAGTATGTCGGAATCAGTACCACTTTTCGCATAACTACAAATACCCTTTCCTTGTTTAGGATCTCATTTTTATGATTTGAACAGTTCGACGAGCGAACCGATCAGCGAATCCTGAGCGTATGTATCGAACGCGTACTTTGCAGCGTTTTTCCTTCGCTGTTCGACGTCGTCCCTGCTGAGTTCCTTGAGTATCGCCGAGGATAGCCCGAATGCGTCGTCGACGTCCACAAGCGTCCCGACGTCGCTGTTTATTATGTCGGGCAGCCCTCCCTGGTTCGTCGCCACGACCGGGCACCCGCACGCCAGCGCCTCCACGGCTACGAGGCCAAAGGGTTCGCGGCGCGACGGCACTATGCTGACGTCGGCCGAGCTGTACAGGTTGCGCAGTTCCGATATATCGAGAAAGCCCAGAAAATGCACATTTTGCAACTTGTAATCCCTCGCCTGTTTCTTGAGCTGCGCCGAGAGTTCGCCTTCCCCTGCCAGTATCGTCACAATCTCACCCGGGCGCTCGCCTTCGTAGAGCCGGGCGGCTTCGAGCAGTATGTCTACGCCTTTGAAGTAGGTGAGTTTACCTGTGAAGAGCACGAGCTTCTTGAGGGGGTTGATGTCGAAGGAGGGCAGCAGCCGTTCCTGCGGCACGCGCTCGGGGAAGAATCTCTCCGGGTCGTACCCGTTGCGCATGAAGACGGCTTTATCCGCGCTCGCCGGGAAGAGTTCGCGGACCAGCGCGTCGTTGTCGTTGGATATCGTAATGATGTGTTTCGCCCCTGCCGCGGCTTCATCGGCATATTTGCGGAACCGCGACGTCTTCTGGTATCCCATGAGGTCAGTCCCGTGCGCGGTTATGACGTACGGCAGGCCGGTCTCCCTCGCAAGCCAACTGAGGACCCACACGTGCTGGCCGTGGATCACATCAGGCCTGAATTCCTTGACTGCTTTCGCTATCGTTTGCCTGAACGCGTTCAGGTATGCTTCAAACTGTCCGTCGTCGAGGTCAAAGAATGTCGTCAGGCTGCGCGGATGCGTCGTAAAGCACGGAAAATTGAAAGGCAGCGCGTCCCTGATAGGTTCGTCATACGAGAAGAACACGGGGTATATCACCGCGCCGGGGACGCCGTTGAAGTGTACTGTGTTCTCAGGCATGACAATGCAGACCTCATGGCCTTTCTTCATAAGGTGTACAGCAATGTTGCGCGTATAGGTGCCGCTCCCGGAGCCGGCTATGGGGAAATGATTTATCATCAGTACCCTCATTTGTGTTCACTCCTTCCAATGAAATCCTCCCAGGCTTCCATCACGCGTTCATATTCTTCGATGTACCTGTCAAGGTTGCTCCAACTCACGTCGAAGTTTTCCAGCACGCCGAGGTAGCGTTCGTTGTTCGTGTATTGCGCCAGCGCGCGCAGGCCGGGGCCGAGCCGTTCGCGCCGCGATTCCCTGATCGCTTGCAGGTCGCCGCCCCGCACGTAGTTGTAGAGCGGGTTGCGGCCGACCCATCCTGTGCAGGCATAATAAAACCGCTCCTGGTCTTCCGCGCTGCCGCGCAGGTCTGGTTCGGCGGGGTAGTTTTTGTATGTGTCGTGCAGCGGGTTCAGGCCGACGTCGGTGCAGACGGTCCCGGTTTTCGCGATTCCAAGCCCGAGTACCGTGTCTTCTCCCCTGTTCAGGAAGAGTTCGCCGCCGACTCTGTAAAACGATGAGAAAAACGGTGGAAGCGCTGAGAAGGCGGACAGCGTGATAGCGCAGTTGCCGCCTAGTATTTTCGTGCAGGGTTTCGGTTCCGTCGCCGCCGGCTGGGTGTAGAGGCATCTGTGCTTCTCGCTGTTTTGCCAGTACTCGAGCATGTCTTCTTTCTGCAGCCCATACAGCAGGTCGTCCATGCCGTCGAAGGATGCCGGCGGCAGGATGTTGTATCCGCTGTACTCGCCTGTGGTGACGAGCGAGCCGCTGTTGAGGTGGCTCAGGTGGGCGCCGAAGAAGTCGGCGTCTTCCGTCACCGCGCCGTCTTGCGTCATTTTCAGCACGGCAGGGTGCACGTCCGAGTCGACGAAGAAGAGCACGTCCATTCCGCGCAGTATCGCTTCGGTTGTCAGGAGCGTGCGTTTGTACCCGTAGGGTACCGGGCCGCCCATCGGGTCCACCGGGCATTCGAGCAGCGTTTGCGCGGTTTTTTCGCTGACGCCTATGCGGCGCAGGTTTTCTTTGCAGTAGTCCGGGTTTTTAATATCAATAGCGTGAAACGGTATTCTTTTACACAGGGTTTCCGCGACTTTCGGGTCAAGTTTTTGCGAGTATGCCGCTATCACGCAATCGAGTTCGTGTCCGTGTTTTTCGGCGTTGTCGATAAACGCTATCAGTTCTGCGGAGGATAGCAGGTTCCTTATAATCATCCCCAGCGCAACTTTCACGACCACCCCTCCTCTCTCATTCACGACGTAAAAAGTATGTAATATCTGATTTTACTACTAATGAGAAGAAAAGTGAAGAATTATTTGTAAATTTCATCAAAAAGTGCTAACATATCGGCAGCAACGTTGAATTATTATATAATAGGAGATGTTTTTATGCCGGGCTTTAAAGTTGAGATCGAGGGTTCTGGTAAGCATTGCCATGTCACCAGGGGGGCGCTGGATATTCTGTACGGCGATGGTTTCGAGTTGGAGATCAAGAAGATGCTCACTCAACCGGGGCAGTTCGTGACGCCGCAGAAGGTCAGGATTGAGGGTCCGAAGGGTTCGACGGAGCTGTCCATCATCGGGCCGTGCCGCAAGGTCAATCAGGTCGAGTTGTCGATAACCGATGCTTTCGCCCTGGGCATCCATGCCCCTACGCGCGAAAGCGGCGATGTCGCGGGCAGCGCGGGTTGCAAGATCATCGGACCCAAGGGCGAGGTCGTTATCGACGAGGGTGTCATAGTCGCTAAGCGGCACTTGCATTTGACGCCGGAGGATGCTGATAAGTTCGGTTTGGTGGATAAGCAGATTATCAGGGTGAGGGTCGAGGGCGAGAGGGCTATGGTTTTTGACGAGGTTGTTGCTCGCGTCAGCCCGGAGTACGCGACGTATATGCATGTTGATTATGATGAGATAAACGCCGCGATGCTGTTTCCCCCGAATATCTACGGCGTGATAGTGGATTAGTCTTACAGTCCGCTGTGTGTCCGAAAAAACTTTTTGAAGCGTTAATGAAGCAGGAGGCGATAGCCACTGCACATATAACATGGTTTGCCCGACAAAACCGCGTCTGGCGATTTTTGAGTGATTTTTTCGTCAGGCGAGTCCAATATGTTGCGGTAATACTATGTGTATTACCCAACATATTGGGCGAAGTTTGGCGGAAAAAGCGCCAAAAAGAGACGGGCGTGCTTTTGTCGGGCGAACCATAACACACTCAGTTCACAGAAAGCTTCAAAAAGTTTTTTGCGGGCATACTGCGGACTGAATCAATGCTCGACCTGCCTGCAAATGGCAAAGACGCCCTGCAAGCAGGGCGCCCTGGTGACGCCGGGTTCGGGCCGATGTTTCAGATCAGGTTCAGCACGAGGGTCAGTATGACGAATACGCCGGCGATCCATTTGGTGGCCCGCGCGAGCCTCGCGTCGAATGTTTTGGATTTGTTCTTTGACAGGAATGTATCGGAGCTGCCGCTGAGCGCTCCCGAAAGCCCGGATGTTTTGCCGGACTGGAAGATCACGACGATGACGAGCAGCAGGCATACGGCGAGGTCGATAATAACAAGCGCTGTTTTCAAATTGGTTCAATCCTTTCGTTTCCGATGCGCACGGGCATTCGTGAAAGGTATTCTAGCATACGCCCGGGCGAAACGCAAGCATTTTTTTCTGATTGCATTGGTTGAGGTACTACGATGTTTTTTGACACGCACGCGCATTACGACGACAAGCGCTTCGACGGCGACCGCGACGAGGTTCTCGGCGCTATGGAGAGCGCGGGAGTCTCGCTGATAGTTAACGCCGGCAGCAGCATGGAGTCGTCGGCGGCGGGACTGGCGCTTGCCGACAGGTTCCCTTTCGTCTACGCGACCGTAGGCGTGCACCCGCATGACAGCAAGGAGATGGATGACGGCTCAGTCGACGTCCTTCAGGAGTTGCTGCGGCACCCGAAGGCTGTGGCCGTCGGCGAGATCGGCCTCGACTATCATTACGACTTCTCCCCGCGCGACGTGCAGATGACGCGCTTCAGGGAGCAGCTTGAGCTGGCGCGTTTTGCGGGTATGCCCGTCGTGATACATGAGCGCGAGGCTTTGCGCGATACCTTGGACACTATCAGGGAGTTTCGCGACCTGAGCGGGGTGCTGCACTGCTTTTCCGGCAGTTGGGAGACTGCTAGGATTATTCTGGATATGGGCTGGTATTTATCTTTTACCGGCGTCATAACGTTCAAGAACGCACGCAAGGCGCTCGACGTCGTCGCGAAGGTTCCTGCTGACAGGATCATGATTGAGACCGATTGCCCCTATCTTTCGCCCGAGCCGGTACGCGGCCGCCGCAACAGTTCGCTTTTTCTTGCGCATATTGCGCAGAAGGTTGCGGAGGTTCGCGGGATCACGGTCGAGGATGCGGCTGCTTTGACCATGGAGAACGGCAAGCGCTTCTTCGGGCTTAGGATGTAGGCTGGCACGGAGGCCCGCACCTGTAACTACTCAGTGCCTCGGTGAGGTCGTTGCGATTAGGGGGGCGGGATTCGAACTCAACACGCCTCTCACCGGCTAGCTTTTGTGCTTTTTCCTCCGTTTTCATTGACATGCGGCGCTACATATCGCTTGATTTCCGCGCTGCCGCGTGGTAGAATTGCCGTATAAAAAATATGAGAGGGTGAACGCTCTATGATTTACCCGCGCCATGAGTATGGCGACCCGGCGGTCAAGACCGTAAAGTCCAGGTCATTTTTCGGAGGCGGCGAGTTTACGCTGCCGGCGCCGGACTATCCCATCACGCCCGTCGAGAACTTCAAGCGGTCCGCGCTGCACGACAAGCCCATGTGGGTGCCGAACCCTTCGCTCGACTGCCAGACGATCAGCCCCAACGACATGATCCTCCCGACGGAAGCCGTCAAAGGCCAATGCGTGTGCATGGACTTCTCGAACCCGCACACGGCGGACTACACGTTCACGGACTGGTTCCTCACCGACTGGACTTACGTCCATTCAGCGGGCGGCCCGATGCTTACTCCCGGCTTCTCGCTGTGCGACGACGTCACGAACTGGGAGAAGTGCGCTGTTTTCCCGAAGTTCGACGATTGGGACTGGGAGACTTTCCACAGCAACTTCATGAAGAACGAGTACGACCCGGCCAAGGCTCTTTCGACCGACATCGGGCTTGGCTGCACGGAGCGTTTCGTTTCGATCATGGGCGGCTACACGGAGGCTATGATGGCTTTCGCGACCGAGCCGGACGCCTGCAAGGACTTCTTCAACGCTTTTATCGACCACGAGATAGAGCAGTTCGACAGGATCATGAAGCTCTATCCCATCACAAGGCTCACTTACCATGACGACTGGAGCAACGAGCGCGACACGTTCTTCTCCCCGGCAATGCTTGAATATATGCTGATGGAGCCGACTAAGCGCTTCGTCGACCATGTGAAGAAGGCGGGCTGCGTTTTCGAGTTCCATTGCTGCGGCAACCTGACTCGCTTCCTGCCGTACTTCGTTGAGCTCGGCGTCAACCTGCTGCAGATGCAGCGCAGGGCGGTCGATTTCATCCAGCTCAAGAAGGATTACGGCACCGTCCTTGGATTCGGTTCCGGCATCGAGGGTTTCGACATGATGAAGCCTCCGCCGCCGAAAGAAGAGCTTGTCAAGATGATCCGCGATACTGTCGATCTTTTCGCCCCGACGGGCGGGTTCTACGCTTTCTCGTTCATGCGCGACCCCGAGCTTCTCTGGCTCGCTGCGGATGAGTTCTACGCCTACAGCCGCGAGTTTTACGACAAGGAGAACGCCTGACCCGCAGATGTGTCGTAAGAGAGAGGCGTTGGGGTTCGATTCACGACTGCTTATCAGCCTGCTAATGCGGGCATATCACAAAGATAAAGGAGATAGCATATGCTTACTGCGAAACAAAACATGCTGGAGGTCATCAAAGGCGGGAAGCCGGAGCGGTTCGTCAACCAGTACGAGGCTGTTTACCTCATGTTCCACCCCTACTTTATGTTCACCGAAGGCATACTGCTCAACAAGGGGGATCTGAACGTCATCAACCCGTGGGGCGTCACGATGTCGTTCCCCGCCAATGTCCCGGGCCAGTTCCCGGTGCATAACAAGGACACCATCGTTATCAAGGACATCACGAAATGGCGCGACTATGTGAAAGGCCCCCCGCTCCAGTTCACCGATGAGCAGTGGGCTATCGCGAAGGCCACCTACGACGAAGTCGACGGCACGCAGGCTTACAAGGCTGCTTTCGTGGTTCCGGGCCTTTTCGACCAGACGCACTATCTGTGCGAGATCATCAACGCTTTGAGCTTTTTCATCGAGTACCCCGACGAGATGCACGCGCTCATCGAGTACCTCGCCGAGTGGGAGCTCCAGCTTGCCGAGGGCATCTGCAAGCATCTCAAGCCGGACGCTTTGTTCCATCATGACGACTGGGGCAGCGAGAGCAGCACGTTCATGAGCCCGGCTATGTTCGAGGACTTTTTCCTGGAGCCGTACAAGAAGGTCTACAAGTACTACAAGGATAACGGTGTAGAGCTGATTATCCACCATGCCGACAGCTACCAGGCTACGCTCGTTCCGGCTATGATCGAGATGGGCATCGATGTTTGGCAGGGCTGCATGGAGTCGAACGACGTCCCGGCGCTTGTCAAGAAGTATGGCAAGCAGATGACTTTCATGGGCGGCATCGATAACAAGTCCGTCGATTTCACGGGTTGGACGCAGGAGCATGTCAGGAACAAGGTGCATGAGGTTTGCGACGCTTGCGGGATCAACTATTTCATCCCTTGCATCACCCAGGGCGGCCCGGGTTCCTTGTTCGAGGGCACTTACCATGCTCTGGTCGAGGAGATCGACCGCTATAACGAGGAGAAGTTCGGCATCAAGGCCAGCGAGGTCCAGCGCCTCCCGCTGCAGATATTGTTTTAGCTGACGCACTTGCCATGTGCGCACGGGAACGCGGAGTCGAAATGACTCCGCGTTTGTGTTTGTTCAGGTACCCGCCCCCTTAGTGTATTCTTACAGGCAGGCCGGCTGCTTCGAGTTGCTGCTTCCGGGCTTCCATGAGCTCATCGGTCGGCGGTTCGGCGACGAAGACTTGCTCGCGTGTAAGCAGGCGGGCGTACTTTGACACGCCCATTTTGTGATAGGGCAGGAGCTGCACCATCACGATTGAGTCTTTTATCCCGGAGAGGAAAGCCGCGTATTTCTCAAAATGTTCCTCCGAGTCGTTAAACATCGGCATTACCGGTATGCGCACCCAGAGCGAGCCGCCCGCCTCCGCGATCTTCACAGCGTTTTCCAGTATCAGGCCGCCGGGGACGCCAATCACCCGCTCGTGCAAGGCTTCGTCCATGCACTTGAGGTCGTACAGGAACAAGTCCGCGTACGGCATGACCTTCTCTATAGTTTCCCAGCGGACAAAGCCCGTGGTGTCGACTGCCGTATTGACGCTGAGGGTTTTGCAACGTTTCAGCAGTTCCAGCGTGAAGGCGGGCTGGGAGAGGCACTCCCCTCCCGATACGGTTACGCCGCCGCCGGAGTCCTCGTAAAACGGCATGTCGCGCTCAATCCTGTGCATGACTTCGTCCACGGTCTTGTCGTCGCCGCACATATATAGCGCAGTAGCTTTGCAGGCTTTTGCGCACAGCCCGCATTCGTCGCAGTCCGTCTTGTCAACCGCCGGGTAGCTTATCTCCTCGCCGGTCACGCCCCTGGTGGGCTCGCCGCGCGTTATGCAGTTGCGGGGGCATACGCCGAGGCATTTCCCGCAGGCGTCGAGGCCTGTGCAGCGGATGTGCATCCAGTTGAGCTCCGTGTCGAAGCGGCGGGATTCTGGGCTGTGGCACCAAGGGCAGCGCAGCGGGCAGCCTTTGAGGAAGACTGTCGTGCGCACGCCCGGCCCGTCCTGGACGCTGAAGCCCTGGATGTCGTAGATTTTTCCTGTCAACTGCTGCATACTGCTCTCTCTACTAACTATTATCTAACTAGTTATATCATATTTTCGTTTCTGGCTATGATGTCGTTTTGCAGGTCGGTGCCCAGCTCGACGAAGTATGCCGAGTAGCCTGCTATCCTCACGACGAGGTTGTGGTGCGCGCCCGGGTCAGCCTGGGCGGCGCGCAGCGTGTCGGTATCGACGACGTTATACTGGCATTCCATGCCGCCGTTTTCGAAGTAGGTCTTCGTCATCTCGCGCAGCTTTTCGACGCCGCCGTCGTTAGCGAGCACCGAGGGGTGCATGCGCAGGTTGAGCGCCATGCCGTCCATGAACTTCGTATGGTCGAAGCAGCAGGTCGACAGGAACACAGCGGTCGGCCCGTTGACGTCCCTCGCCTGTGCCGGGCTCATCGCGTCGGCGATAGGCTCGCCCGTCCGGCGCCCGTCCGGCGTCGCCCAGGTGACTTCGCCCTGCTGGACATGGTCGGCTGCGCCGTACATGCCCGCTTTATAGACGCTGCAGCGCTGGTTCGAGCACTCGGAACACAGGCGGTAGTAAAGGTCGATGACCCACTTGAGTTCCATATCAGCGTAGGGGTCGGCGTTGCCGTAGTGCGGGACTTCCGAAATTATCTGCTGGCGCAGGGGCTCGTAGCCTTCCCAGTTCGCCATGACGGCATCATACAGCTCGCGTGTCGTGCACAGCTTCTTGTCGAAGCACATGTACTTGATAGTCGTAATGCTGTCCGCGACGGTCGCGAGGCCTGTCGCCGTCCCGCCGTAGGAGTTGTATTTCGCTCCGCCTACGGAGACGTCCATGCCCTTTTCCATGCAGCCTTCCGTGGATATGGACAGGTTCGGGAAGGGGAAGTGCTGCTCCTGCTGGTACTCGGCATAGTTGTTGATCGTCACGTACCACTTCAGCAGCCACGTCGCCAGCTTTTCAAAAGCGTCGCGGACTTCCTCGATGGAGTTCATGTCGTACAGATGCCCGCTGCGCACGTGTTCCGGAGCCTGCTTGCCGCTGAGCGGGTTTATCCCGTCGTTGATCGCCATGTCCATGATAACAGCCCAGTACAGCGCGGCGTGGGTCATGCCCATTCCGTTCGGCGCGGGGTAGTCGTTGCCGGAGCCGACGATTTCCTGGCAGCCTATGAGGCTGAAGTCGCGCGCGTCCTCAAGGGTGAACCCGAGTTCTTTCATGAGTCCCGGGATAATTATATCGTCATTCTGGAACAGCGGCAGGCCGCCGACCATCTTTGAGGTCGCGAGGGCGCAGTTCCATATCTCATCTGGTGAGTTCTTGTGAACTCTAAGCGAGATCGTCGGATCGTGCAGCTTGAGGCGCGCTATTGTCTCGAGCGTCATGTAGGTTATTGGGTTCGTCGCGTCTTCGCCGGTTTCGGGCAGGCAGCCGCCTATCGTCGTGTGCTGGTAGGTGTTGCCGATGCCGGCAGTCTGTGCCATTTTCCCGAAGCCGCCTTCGTAGTATGTGTTCAGCTTAAGGAAGAACGCGTCGACAAGTTCCTGCGCACCGTCGAGGGTTATCGAGCCTTCTTCAAGTTCCTTTTTCAGGAATGGCCATGTGTACTGGTCGAAGCGCCCCATAGCGGTCACGCCCGGGCCATTGTCCACCACGAGGAAGAGCTGATAGAGCAGAGCCATCTGGCAGGCTTCCCAGAATGTCCGCGCCGGGTTCGTCGAAATCCACTCGAGCGATGCAGCCATTTTTTCGAGTTCCGCTTTGCGCTCAGGCGTCTCAGCTTCTTTAGCTTTTTCCGCCGCCATCTCGGCGTAGCGGCTTGTCAGCGTGATGGCTCCGTCGCAGGCTATCGTCGCGGCTTTGTAGAACATGTACTTGCGCATGTCGTCGTTCATCAGGTTGCCTTCGCGCTCGTCCATCCAGTCCTGCGCCTGCTTGCGTATGGCGCCGTAGCCTTTTCTTATGATATGCTGGAATCCGGGCGTCAGGTGCCCGGGAGGGGTCAGAGCGCCGGGCCGGCCCGGTATGCCGTAGTCGCTGGCGCCGAGTTCGATGAACTGCCCGGCGTTGTCCGGCAGCCATTCGCCGCGTCCGAACATCCCTCCGCCACGCCTCATGCCGACGGCGAGTTCGCGCAGTTCTTTCAGGTCTTCCGGCGAGACTGCAAGGCGCAGCTCGAAGTGGTCGGGGCTGTGGTACAGGCCGTCTTCTTTCATAGGCCAGTCTTTCTCGATGTTCGCCATCAGCCACATCATGCCGCTGCTGCCGTTGAAGTACTTGTTGCCGAGGTTTCCGACGAAGTAGTCGTCGTCTTCAATCCTGATTGGCATGTTCGTGATGACATGGAGCGATTGCATCGGGCGTTGTATCAGCGGCACGATGCCTTCGTACTTTTCGGCGGCTTCGAGCCTCAGGCGCAGTTTGTCAGGGCTCGCCCTGATCACTCTGTCGCGGATGCGCTCGCGCATTTTCCAAATTCTTTCTGTGTACGGTCTAAACTGGTACATTGATATGCCTCCTCGTCGTCGCTACTAACTAACTACTAACTACTAACTAGAAATAGACGTCACATCGCCTGTTCGGTTCTTGTGATGAAGTCGTTTTGCACGTCCTCCGACAGGGTTACGAAGTAGGTCGAGAAGCCCGCTATGCGGACAATGAGATCCTTATTGTTCAGCGGGTCTTTTTGCGCTTCGTATAGTTTGTCCGTGCCGACGACGTTAAACTGCACTTGCATCCCTCCGAGGCGGAAGTACGTTGATATGAGGTTCTTCAGCTTCATCGCGCCTTCGTCGCCGGCGACGGAGGATGGCGTGAAGCGGATGTTGAGCTGGTCGCCGTTGGCGAGCTTGAGGTGCGGCAGCTTCGCGGCGGAGCGCAGATATGCCGTCGGGCCATTCTTGTCGAAGCCCTGGCGTGGGGAGATCGCGTCCGCTATCGGCTCGCCGGCTTTGCGCCCGTCAGGCGTCGCGCCGATCATTTCGCCGAACCTGATGTGCGCCGTCATCGTGAATGTCCCTCCGCAGTAGCGGCCCCTCGGCCCGTATTTCGAGCCGATGCTGTCGGCGAAAACTTCCAGAGCCCATGAGGAGAGGCCGTCGACTTCTTCCAGATCGTTGCCGTAATGCGGGACTTCGTTGATGACTGTCTGGCGCAGTTCCTCGTAGCCTTCCCAGTTCGCTTGCAGGGCGTCGTACAGGGTGCGCAGGGAGACGGTCTTGTCGTCGAAGCAGAGTTTCTTGATTGCCATGAGGCTGTCGCCGACGTTCGAGGTGCCGCAGGCTGTGAGGCCGGTCCTGTTGTACTTAGCTCCGCCTTCGGTGACGTCCTTGCCGGACTCCATGCAGCCTTCCATCATCGTGGATGCGACTATGCACGGGAAGTTCTGCGAGTAGGCAAGTTCATAGATGGACGTGAATGAGACTGTCCAGTCCATGCAGTATTCTACGAGTTTTACGAATGCTTCTTTAACTTGCTCGAAGCTTTCGTATTCATACAGCTTCGGCACTTCGACAGCGGTCTTGCCCGTCCTGGGGGAGACGCCGCCGTTAATAAGCAGAGTTATCGCTTCCATCATGTTCCAGATGGAGTTGCCGCCGTCGTTGCCCGATGCCGACCATTCGTTGCCGGTGCCGCCGGGTTCCACGCAGCCGACGATGCTGTAGTCTGCGGCGTCCTCGTGCGTGAATCCCCAGGACATCATCGAGGGGATCACGACCGCGTCGTTGAGGAGTTCCGGCATGCCTCCGCAGAGCTTGCTGCATTCGATGCCGAGCCGCCATATATCTTCGGGAGTTTTTGAATGGATGCGCAGCGCGACGGTCGGGTCCGGCACTTTCATCCTGCCGTATGCCTGGAGCATCAGGCGGGTCACGTCGTTGCAGTCGTCCTCGCCGTCGGGCGTGGAGCCTCCGATCGTCAGGACTATCCCGCCTGTGGCGGTCATTCCCATGTATATCGCCATGAAGGCGTTCATGCCGTTTTCGTTGAGTTCAATGACGCGTTTGTTGTTGAGCATCATGCCGTGGACGATCATGATGTCGCATATTCGCAGCAGGAAGGCGTCCGTGAGTTCCTGCGCTTCGTCCATGGTCAGCCTGCCTTCGGCTATGTCTTTTTCCAGCAGGTGGCCTACGTATTTGTCCACGCGGCCCATCGACTGGCCGTGCTGCTGGCAGTCCGCCGTCAGCAGGAGCTGGTAGAGGATAAGGACTTGCAGGCCTTCGCGGTAGGTTCGGGCCGGTTTGTCCATGATCCATTCGAGCGAGTCCGCCATGTCGAGCAGTTCCGCTTTGCGCTTTTCGTCTTTCGTCGCCGCTGCTTTTTCGCGGCAGGATTTCGCGTAGTTGTTCGAGAGCGTAATCGCCGCGTCGCAGGTTCTGACGACTGCGTGGTAGAAGACGTGTTTTTTCGCCCAGTCTCCGAACACTTTGCCTTTGTGTTCGTCGATTTTTTCCTGCGCCTGGCGTTTGACTTCGCCGAAGCCGGTGTTGACGGCTTTGCGGAAGTTCGCTACGTAGTGCCCCTGGATCATGCCGAATACGTTCGGCCTGCCTGCACGGCCTTGCATGTAGTTCATGACGGGGCCTGTGCCGAACGCGGGGAAGAAGTCTTCGGTGACGGCGCCTTCGAACATTTTGCTGACGCTGATGTTTTTCCAGACTTCGTAGGCGTCGGCCAGGATGTCCCTCTGTTCGTCGCTCATGCGGATCGCGCCTTCGGATTGCCAGGCTTTTTTGAATGTGGCTTCGTCGATGACGCCGAGTATCCATTCGGGGCTGTTGTCTACGTAGACGCCGAGGCTGCGTTCGTCGGGGCCGGGCGTGCCTACGATGATGTCGTCGTCAAAGACGTTCGCTTCGTGGTTTTCGGCCCAGTACTGCACGGCGCCTGAGCGTTTGAGGAGCGGGTGTTCGTTGGGGTGGTCTCTGTAGTAGTCTGTGTATAGTTTTGTGCGTTCTGTGTTGATGGTGATGAGTTCGCCTTGCGTGAAGGCGTCGCGCATGTCCCGCATTTTCGCGATTCTGTCGGTCACGGGCGCGAATTGGAATGTTTGTGCCATATCTGTGTATCCCCCTGTTTTTGTACTTTTCTTTAGTATAACTCAACTTCTTCCGGTTGTACAGTTCGTGTTTGTGCTGTCCAGTATGATGTCCGGAAAACTTTTTTTGAAGCTATCTGTGAATTGAGTAGGTTATATGTGCAGTGGCTACCGCCTCCTGCTTCATTAGCGCTTCAAAAAACAGTTTTCGGACACCACACTGGACAGTTGTCATAGATTCCCCTTGTCGTCGAAGTAGGGGTTGACGTTGAATGTTCCTAGGCTGCGCGCGTAGGCTCCGGTGATGTTCAGGCGCAGGCCGTTGTGGCTCACTCCGAAGAAGAAGCCGCCGTCGTGCATTATCTGCGGGTTGATGCAGACGAGCCCCTGGCTTCCGTTGCAGTTTTCTTCGACCCACTGGAAGAGATAGGCGTCTTCGCGGAGCTTGATGTAGAAGCCGGGGCTGCTCCATGTCGCGCCGCCGGAGTTGTCGCCCTGGAATATCGTCCAGCTATAGCTGTCGGGCGAGCTGTATACGTGGATGCTGCTCATCGTCTCCGAATATGCCCAGGCGTAAGCTTTGCCGACGAGGTCGGTCGTGAAGTCATGGCGCTTGGAGAATGGCGCGGGGGCTATGCTTTCGCCGGCGGCTGTCCCGAAGAGTACGGTGGCGCCGATCTCCCAGCCGCTGCGCCAACTTCCGATGCGGCCGTACACGCCTGTCGTCAGCCCGTTCGAGAAGTCGACTGCGTGCGCTATGCTCGCGTGGTCGGGGTCGCCTGTCAGCATGTGCATGAAGAACCATATATCCCTGGCGGGTTCGAAGCAGACGTACTTCTCCTCATGCCAGTCGCCGCCCCGCTCGCGCCATTTGAGCGTTTCTTCCGAGATGAAGTCGTACTCGTACTCCTGGATCAGTTTTTCCGGTGTGTTGGCCGCGGACCAGGCGTAGGGCGTGCGGACGTGGTCGTATGATAGCGAGAATTGCTTCCCGACGAGGTCATACTTGAATTCGAGGGTGTTCCTGCTCATCATTATGTTCGGACCTCCGAACTCGAATATCTGCTGCGTTTTTGCGGCTTCGAGCGCTTCTTCGTTGGTCATCGGGACGTCGATGTCTCGCGGGCGGTATCCGTAGCGCGCGCCTTTGCCCGGCCTGAGCATTGCCATCGGCGGTGCTTTGTCGCCGTTGAGGGTTATGGTTTCGAGGTGCGCTATATCGCCCGTGACTGTCAGCCACGCTTCGCAGAATTCATATACGAGTTCGTCTGCTTCGTTGAACCCGAACTCGAAGCCTATCGCTTCCATGTCCAGCAGGTTCAGCACGTGCAGGTGCATTTCGCCGCCGAACTCAACTCCCCATTTTGCGAAGATGTAATACTCGTCGTCTATGCGTATGTAGTCCGATGGGTATGTTACTGTGAGCGTGTCTTCGGGCTCGTCTAGCGAGACTGTCGTTGAGCATACTACGGATGGGAAGTATGTCAGGATTTCGCTGCCGCTGCCGAAGAGCCAGTGCATTCCGCGCCCTTCGAGGCGGTTGGTCGTCGTGTGCAGTTTTTCGGGCGCGCCTTGCCCTATGTCGTTGTAGCCGAAGTAGTACTGGCGCTGGATTTCGCGGTAGATTTCGCGCATGCCGGTCGGTTCGCGCTCTCCGCCGAGGTCCATGCCTACGAGCACGGTTATGCCGAACCAGGTTTCAAAGACTGTGACGAGCTGCGTTTCCGAGTCGTACACGATGTGCCAGCCCCGGGTCGTCCCCGGTACAAGGTGCGTGATAAGGGCGATGCGTCCGAGGCAGTCGACTGTGTATGGCGCTTCGTGGGTTTGGCCGTTTTCCGTGAAGCTCAGCGTCGCTTCGTCCTTGAACTCGTAGTCCAGTTGCTCCGGGGCATATTCGCCTTCGAGTTTCAGTTTAAGCGTTCCGCCGGCGAGGCATGCGCAGGTTTCGTCCGGGCCTGCGGCTTTCGGGTTCGCTTTGACTTTCGCGTCGATTTCTTCCGGGGTCATGGTGTTGAAGTTTGTGAAGAACATAGTGTAGGCTCCTTTTTTATTGTTCAAGTTTTTGCAGGTTGAATCCGGCGAACCAGCCGTAGCGCACCGCTTCGTTCATGCGGGCGGGTTTGGCGCAGTCGCCGGTAATAATCGTCTGTCCGCCGATGCCGTACAGTTTCCAGGCTTCCTCGCTGAGTGGCTTCATGCCCGCAGAAAGCACGATTGTGTCGGCTTCTATGTACGATTCTTTGCCGTCTTTATCTCTCACGGTGACTCCGCCTTCGTCTATGGAGAGGCATTGCGTCAGGGTGAGCACGCGCAGGTTCGGCAGTTTTTCGGATTCGCTGAGTATGGTGAGCCTGTGCAGGTGCGTCGCGCTTGCGGCGATTTCGCCTGTCAGCTCGATAATTGTGACGTCCTTGCCGTGGTACTTCGCTGCGTCGATCCCTTCCTCGCCTCCGATCAGGCCGCCGCCGATGAATACGACTTTGTGCCCCAGGCCTTTCGTGTGTATCTCAGACGAGAGGATGACGTTGGGTCTGTCGATGCCGGGGATGTCCGGCACGGCCGGCGCTGCGCCGATGGCGATTATCACGGAGTCTGGCGCCATGGCTTCTATGTACTCCGGCGTGACGGTCGTGTTGAGCTCGACTTTGATGTTGGCGGCTTTTTCAATGCGGCGGGTCAGAACTTCGACGAAGCGTTTGATGTCCTTTTTGAACTCCGGGTGCCAGGCGTTCTTGAGCATGCCGCCAAAACTGCCGGTTTTTTCCGCCAGTACGACGTCGTGCCCGCATTCTGCGGCGCCGAGCGCGGCTTCCATCCCGGCGGGGCCGGCTCCGACAACCAGCACTTTCTGGCTGCCTTTTCTCACGATTTTATTATACTCACGGTCGTTCATGCCGTAGAAGGGGTTGACGGAGCAGTACGCTATCGCCGTGGGGCGTTTGCCGTACGTGGAGCTGATGCAGTCGTTGCAGCGGGTGCAGTACATGATGTCGTCCGCGAGGCCGAGCCGCGCCTTTTCCGGCATGAAGCGATCCGCCAGCAGCGCGCGGTTGAGGGCTATAGCGTCGACGCGTCCTTCGGCTATGTATTTTTCCATCTGCTCTGGGTCGTTGAAGCCCCCGACGGTCACGACGGGGACGCAGACGTGCTTTTTGATTTCTTCGGCGAGGAAGGCGTTGCAGCCGCGCTCGTAGAACATGGTCGGGAACATGCGTATGCCCGCTCGTTTGTCGTCGAAGTTGGCTGCCGATATGTGCAGCATATCGACTTTGCCGTCAAGCATTTTGCACACTTCGACTACGTCTTCAAGCGTCGATGCGCCTTCGATGAAGTCGCTCCCGCTGAGGCGGAAGTCAATCGCCAGCGCGTCTCCGCATTTTTGCCTTATATTCTCGGCTACCATGACGTGGAACCTGGCGCGGTTTTCTATCGGGCCGCCGAAGCGGTCGGTGCGGCGGTTCGATAGCGGCGAAAGGAACTGGCTGAGCAGCCAGCCGTGCGCTGCTTGTACCGTGACCATGTCGAAGCCGCTGAACATCGCTCTTTCGGCGGCGTCGCCGAAGGCATTCACTATGACGGCGATCATCGCTTCGTCCATCTCCGTGATCTCGAAATCGCCGTCCGGGTCGTGGATGATGCCTCCGGAGGGGCCGTAGACTTTTCCATCGGGCGTGTACTCCGGGCTGGCGTGGTTGCCGGGGTGTATAAGCTCTATCGACGCAAGCGCGCCCTGGCGGTGGATTCCGTCGGTGCAGCGCAGGAATGAGGGTATTACGCCGCCGTGGTCAAGGCGCAGCACCCGCCCGTGGTTGTTGCCCGTTTCATTGTGCACAAGCGTTTCGCCGATGCACACGAGGCCTACGCCTCCTCTGGCGACTTCCTCGAAGCGGTTTGTGCCTTCAGGCGTTATCGAGCCTTCGGGCGTCGCCACGCCGCCGTACGGGGCGGCGAATATTCGATTCCTGCTGACAAGGTTCCCGAATTTCAGCGGGCTGAACAGATGAGGGTAGTATTTGTTCATATCAAAGTCCATTCCTTTCGTTTCACTTCAGGCACAAATCGTCCATGATAAGGAATGGACTTTTTGTGCATCAACTCGCGATTCCCCGCAGGGGGAGCGATTGGCACATTCCTCGGTTAGCGTGATTTATCACGCTAATATCTCCCTATGTGCCTTGCGGTCGTCCATGCTTCTCCTGTCGCGGCGGCTATTATCCTCGGGGTGCGGCAGTCGCCGATGTAGTAGAATCTCGGCGCGCAGTCTGACAAGGCTTCGACTGTCTCGTGCAGCGGCAAGCGGCCTGCGGCCAGTATGACGGTATCGCATTCGTAGAATGTATCGCCGCCGCCTGCTTCGCCGCCCGCTTCGTTTCCTGCCTGCTCGCACCTAACTCCGGTTTCGGTAATCTCCAAAGCTTTCGTATTGAAGTGTACGGCGACTCCGGCGTCCCTGAGCGCGGCTTTGTACGTGCCGGCGCTGTGCTCGGCGTATATGTCGTCGCGCATTTCTATGAGCTGAACCTTTTTCCCCAGGGAGTTCAGGTACAGCCCGAGCTCCGCACCGGTCAGTCCGGCGCCGAGGATAACTGCTGCTGAGCCGACGCAGCCGGGGTCGGAGAAGGCTTCTTCGGCGCTGACTACGTTTTTCGCTTCGGCGCCCGGGATCGGCGGGATAAACGGCCGCGAGCCCACGGCAGCGACGATGGCGTCGGGGTTGAGAAGCGCGGCGTATTCGGGAGTGACTTCCGTGTTGAGGCGGATTTCCACGCCCGTCTTCGCAAGCATATATATCTGCCTGTCCACATATTCGGACAGCCGTTTCTTGAACGGTACGTCCTTCTCGCACATTATCGGGCCGCCAAGCTTGCCCGTCTTTTCGCACAGTACGACTTCGTGGCCTAGCTGCGAGGCTGTGATCGCGGTCTGCATCCCCGCGATGCCGCCTCCGGCTATGAGCACTTTTTGTTTCTTGCCCGGGGGCAGCGCGGAGTCCTGCTCCCATTCCCTGCCGGACTCGGGGTTGAGCGCGCAGACGAGGTGGCCGTAGGCGTAGTTCACACCTACGCAGTAGAAGCAGCGCATGCAGCGGTATTGCTCCTTTTCGCGCCCTTCGCGCGCCTTGATCGGCAGGTCGGGGTCGCATATAAGGCCGCGCGCCATTTCTACGATGTCGGCTTTTCCGGTGGCTATGATCTCTTCAAGCACATAGGGATCCGAGAGCGCTCCGATGGTCGCCACAGGGGTCTTGACGTGTTTTCTTATCTCGGCGGCATATTTCACGTTGCGCCCTTCGTCGCTGAAGATGCCGGGGTGGGTGACGCCCATCGACGCCGGCACGAATATATTGCCGACGGAGACGTGTATGAGGTCCGCGTGCCCGTCGAGCTGTTTGGCTATTTCGACGCCTTCTTCGATCCCGTAGCCGCCTTCCCAGCCTTCTTCCGCCGCGCTCATGCGCACTTCCACGGGGTACCCGGCGCCGCATCTTTTGTGTATTTCGTCGCAGATCATTACTACGATCCGCGCCCTGTTTTCGGGGTTGCCTCCCCAGCGGTCGGTGCGTTTATTTATCGTCGGGGAGAGGAACTGGTGCAGCAGCCAGCCATGGCCCGCGTGCACCATCGCCATGCCGTAGCCGCAGCTTTTTGCGAACTCGGCCGCGCTGACGAAGGCTTCCACGCTGGCGAGTATCTGCTCCTCGCTCATGGCGTGGCTCGTTCCGACGTTGTCGTTCCACTCGAGCGCGTTGAGCTCTCGTTCGCTCGGGCCGATTATATGGCCGTCCTTGTTTGGCGTACCGACCATTCCGCGTTTGTTGAGTTCGACGGTGGCTATGGCTCCGTGCCTCGTAATGCCGTCGGCAAGTTTGCCGAGCCCGAGGCGGGCGGTCTCGTGGTCGTCGAGCATGATGAAGCCCCTGCTGCGGGGTATGCCTTCGTCGTCGACGTAGCATTCGCCTATGTTCACGGATGCGGCGCCGCCTTTCGCTTTGCGTTCGAAGTAGGCTATGAAGTCGGGCGTCGGCGTCCCGAGTGGGATGTAGTTGTACAGGCCTGTGGGGGCTGAGAATATCCTGTTGCGGAACAGGACGCCGCCCAGTTTGATGGGTTTAAACAGGTTCGGGAAATTGTTGATCATATATGGCTCCTTTCTGTCGTGATTACTAAAGCAGTCCCGCAACGCCCTTGAGCGGGCTTTTCTTCTTCCCGAGGCACGTCTCGCAGTGGCATGCTTTTTCGTAGCCGGCCGGTTGCGGGTATGTGTAGACATTGCCTTCGTAATTTCTTAGCACGACGCTTTGCGGCGACTGGGATATTAGGTAGTTTGGCATGACCGGGATCTTTCCTCCGCCGCCGGGCGCGTCAACCACAAATGTCGGGACGGCAAGGCCGGACGTATGCCCTCTGAGGGATTCGATTATTTCAATGCCTTTGGATACAGGAGTTCTGAAATGCTCAAGCCCCAGCGACATGTCGCACTGGTACAGATAGTATGGCCTGACCCTGTTTACAAGGAGCTTTTGCACAAGCTCACGCATCACATGCGGGCAGTCGTTTACCCCGGCGAGCAATACGCTCTGATTGCTGAGCGGTAGCCCGGCGTCGGCTATCATCGCGCAGGCGGCTGCCGACTCAGTTGTTATCTCGCGGGGGTGGTTGAACTGCGTGTTGACCCATAGCGGGTTGTATTTTTTCAGCATCGCTGTAAGCTCCGGCGTTATCCTTTGCGGGATTACCACGGGCGCGCGCGTACCGATCCTGATGATTTCGACCGTCGGGATGGCTCTTATTCTTCTAAGTATCTCTTCCAGAGCGCCGTCACCCATTATCAGCGGGTCTCCCCCGCTGATCAGGACATCCCTGATCTGCGGATGCTCGGCTATATACGCGGTGGCGTGCTCTATCTGCTCCATCGGAAGAGTGCTGTCGGTCTGACCGGCGAAACGGCGTCTCGAGCAGTGGCGGCAATACGTTGCGCATCTGTCTGTAACCAGGAGCAGAACCCTGTCCGGATAGCGGTGAGTTAGCCCCGGCACCGGGGAGTCCGCTTCCTCGCACAGAGGGTCGGCCAAGTCGCCTATTGTTAGGTTTAGTTCCTTTGCGGTCGGTATTGCCTGCTTCCGGATCGGGTCGAATGAGTCTGTTGTGTCAATGAGAGAGAGGTAATAGGGCGTTATCGCCATCCTTATCGTTTTCAGGCACGCGGTGACTCCTGTCTCTTCTTCTTCTGTCAGCGGTATGTACTTCTTCAGCCCGGCCGCTGTTTCGATTCTATTTTGCAGTTGCCACTCCCAGTTGTCCCAGTCGGTTTTGGATACTCCCGGGAACATCGTTTCTATGCTCATCGTACGCTACATCGGTTCGAACACGGAGGCGTCGTTTTTGCACAGCGGGCAGATAAAGTCTTCCGGCAGCGTCTCGCCTTCATATTCGTAGCCGCATATCGAGCATACGAAGCCTTTTTTCTCCTCGGGCTGCGTTTGCGGCTGCGGGGCTGTTCCCGCTTCTTCGGTCTGCAATGTCGCAATCAGCGCCTCGGCCATTGCTTCGATCTCGGCTAGCTGCTCCTTTTTCAAAGATGATTTCAGCGTGACTTTCTTATCCAGGAAGCAGATGTTTTCGCATTTCTCGAGGCTTTCGCGGATAAGCCCGCCGCTGGTTGGCGCCCATGAGCCGTTTTCAATTATCCCGACGGTCCGGTTGCGGAGGTTGTGCGCGGTTATGTCGTTAATCACGGCTTCCATTGTCACAAAGATGCCCGCGTTGTATGTCGTTGAGGCGAATACTATGTGGCTCCACTTGAAAGCCGCGGCGACAATCTCAGACTGCATCGTGACCGAGACGTCGTACATGGCTGTCCTCACGCCGGCTTCCTGCAATTTGCATGATAGTATTTCCGCCGCGTTCTCTGTGTTCCCGTAGACGGACGCGTATGCAATCATCACGCCGCGCTCTTCGGGGGCGCACAATGCCCAGAGCGCGTGCTTTTCAATGATTTTGTCTATGTCCTTGCGCCACACGAAGCCGTGAAGCGGGCAGATGATATCGATCTGCAGCGACGATACTTTTTTCAGCAGCGCCATTACCTGGTTGCCGTACTTGCCGACTATGTTCGCGTAGTATCTCCTCGCTTCGTCCATGTATTCCCTGTCGAAGTCGACTTCGTCGGCGAACAGCGCTCCGTTGAGTGCTCCGAAGCAGCCGAACGCGTCCGCCGAGTACAGGATATGCGACGTCGAGTCATAGGTCATCATTACTTCGGGCCAGTGTATCATGGGCGCCATGATGAAGCTCAGGGCGTGCTTCCCTGTTTCAAGCGTGTCGCCTTCTTTTACAAGCTGCACGCGCGATTCGATGTCAAAGTCGAAGTATTGTTTGAGCAGGTCCCGGGACTTGGCGTTGCAGACTATTTTCATTCCGGGGTGCTTCTCGGCCAGTTCTATGATAGCGGAGGTATGGTCCGGTTCCATGTGTTGGATTACCAGGTAGTCCAGGGTTTTTCCGCCGAGGGCTTCTTCCAGGTTCTCGAAAAATCGGTTCCTGACTGCGTTGTCGACCGTGTCAAACAGCACGGTCTTTTCGTCGAGCAGCAGATAGGAGTTGTACGCGACGCCTTTGGGGACTGAGTATACGCCTTCGAACATGAGCAGTTTGCGGTCGTTGGATCCCACCCATACGAGGTCTTCCGTAACTTTTCTGATGCAATGCACTGCAGCGCCGGGCGCAAGGGGCCCGACTCCACCTCCTCCACAATGATTTATGATTTGTAGAATTGTATACCAAAAGTTGTGATATTTCAAGCTGCATTTTGCAGGCAAGACAGGGGGACGGGCAAGACAGGGGGACGGTTCTCTTGTCTTGTTGCGGGGGAGCGTGGCGCTCAGCGCCGAGCGAAGGGGGCTGGCGAGCAAGACAAGAGAACCGTCCCCCTGTCTTGTTGTTGACATTTCGGCAGTTTTTTGGTAGTTTGTACATGGGCTTACTGTACTGTACTGCTCAATACCAAAGATACAACAAATATAACATACAGGAGGTTATCAAATGTCCAAACAAGACGATTACAAAGTACGCCAGAAGCGCGTGCACGCAGCGACCGCGCTGACGGAGGGCGACCGCGTGCCGATTGCCCCGAAGCTGGGTTTCTTCTATGGCTCCGCCTATGGGATACCCAGCTACGCCACGCTGATGGATGTTCGCAACTCCATCCCCGGCGTGAAGGCTTATCTGGAAGAGTTCGACCCGGACATCGTGTGGCCGCCGGCTGTCTACCCGGGTCTGGCGTCGCTCGCGCTGGGCTCTGAGTTCCTGAAGCTTCCCGGGTTCGAGCATGGCATCGGGCTCAATGAGAGCTACCAGTACCTCGACGGCGAGTACATGTCTGAGGATGAGTACGAGGAGTTCTGCTTTGACCCGACTCATTTTATCCTGACAAAATGGTTCCCGAGGAGGAACAAGAACCTCGCCGGCCTTTCTAAGATCAACGTTCAAAACCCAATCGAGTTCGGCATGTTCTCTGCGACAGTGCCTTTCGCGGATCCCGAGGTCAGGCAGGCTTTCGACGCCCTGGCCGAGTCAGGCAAGCATTCGCTCAACTGGTTGATCGGCGGCGGCATGATCGCGCAGGTCATCGAGGAAGAGGGTTTCGTCCTGGGGCCGCAGCTCGGCACTACGTGCCCGTTCGATATGCTCGCAGATACTTTCCGCGGCATGATCAACACCATCGTCGACGTCAAGGAGCGGCCTGACGAGCTGCTCGCGGCTGTCAACACGATGCAGGGTCTCATGCTGAGAAACGCGCTGGGCAGCGCGGTAGAGATGGGTCGAGAGTATTTCCTCATTCCGCTGCATATGGGCGTCGATGAGTTTATGAGCCCGGCGGATTATGAGAAGTTCTACTGGCCGGGTCTCAAGGCGCTTATCATGGCTTGTATCGACAACAACATCACTCCGTACATTTTTACGGAGGGCAACTACAACACAAGGCTAGAGCAGCTTTGCGACGTGCCTCCGGGCAAGGTCATCTATATGTTCGAGAAGGTCGACATGAAGCGTGCCAAGGAGACGGTGGGTAAGGTCGCTTGCATCAACGGCAATCTTCCAACCTCGCTGCTGATGTACGGCACTCCTGAGAAGGTCGCCGACGAGACTAAGCGGCTGCTCGACACTTGCGCGCCGGGCGGTGGGTTCATGATGGACGTTTCGATCCCTGTGGACAGGGCGCCTAAGGAGAATCTGCACGCGATGTTCGACACGACGCTGAAGTACGGGGCGTACTGATAGTTAGTAGTTAGTAGTTAGTAGTACCGCCGTCACCGCAGCTTGTTGGCTGTGGTGACGGCGGTTTGTTAGTGCGGAAACATAGTGGGATAGGACAACCCCCGCCGCCCTTTGGGCGGCTTCCCCCGGTGTGTTGGCTTGGTGATATTTGGGCTAAGATTGCGGTAGATTTTTTCGTCTGACGAGGCGAAAGTCCGCAGGAATGCCCCAGGCCTTTCAAGGACTTTCAACGAAGTAAGGCGGAAAAAGATAACGTAAGATAAGCCTGAATATCACCAAGCCAACACACATGTGAGCGAAGGGGGCATGGGGCGTGCGAAGGGGGCATGACGAACAAGACAAGAGAACCGTCCCCCTGTCTTGTTAGGCTAGCAGCTCGTTGATTCTTTCGGCGATTTTAGCGTATGCGAACTGGTCGATTGCGTCTCTTATCCATTTCACGTGTTCGCCGCCGGTCTCGTAGTCAAAGCTGTCTATTTCTTTGAAAATGTTCTCCACGGCGTCCGGATCGTAATCGCCGCAAGCCGACATGAGCTTTCTCAGCAATGTCTCGTCGGGCTTGTCTTTTTTCGGCTTTTCCACCACAGGCTCGTCGACCGCAGCGGTGCGCAGAGCCTCGTCGAATATCCCAAGCAACTTTTCCAAGGCTTCGACAAGCCCCGCGTTGTTCGCGGTTACAAAGTCCATGTCGCCGTTCCTCGACGCTGTTTCGAGCGCCTCCGCGAGGTCGGCGGGTTTTTCTGCGTAGATGACGCGGCTTGAGCCTTTGATCCCGTGCACTATTATCGCGTACTCGGACAGCGTCTGCTGCGTCACTCCCTTTACTTCATCGAGCAACGGCCTCGTATTCGCGGCATAGGAGCTCAATATACCCAGGTAGACTTCCGCGTCTCCGCTGAAACGCTCAAGCCCTTTGTCGACGTCGATGTCTTCGCGTAGGCTGTCGAGTACGCGCAGGTAGTAATTGCGTGCGGCAACGGAGGCGGGCGATTCCCCGTCAGCGCCGTCTCTGCCCTGCGCGCTGTCCGCAGCCTCTTCGGGGTTGTTCTCATAGTACTCCTTCTCCCGGTCTTTGTCGCGCACCCAGGTGCGCAGAACGTCGTTGAGGCGCGTGATGTCTATCGGTTTTGAGATGAAGGCCTGGAATCCCTGCCGCAGGAACATTTCGCTGCTCCCGGTTACAGCGTTGGCTGTACACGCGATTATCGGGATTGTTTTTGCGTAAAGTGTATCCAAATCCCTTATGTGGTTCGTCGCTTCGATGCCATCCATGACCGGCATCATGTGGTCCATGAGAATAGCGTCGTACTTTACGTTCTCCAGCCTTATAGCGTCGATAGCCTGCTCGCCGCTCGTCACGCAGTCAACTTTCATGCCGTATGGTTTCAGCAGACCTTTAGCGACGTCCAGGTTCGTCACAGTGTCGTCAACCACGAGCACGCGCGCATACGGCATTTTAGTTCGCACTATGCCGGCGTTGCTGTGGCGTTTGTGGTCGGAGTAGCTGAATGTCTTAAGGTTCGCGACTACTTCCGCGCCGATATGCGTTTCGGATGCGTGAGTCTGGATGAAGCTTGCTTTGAAAAGGCTGCCTTTCCCAAACTCGCTTTCGACTGTTATCGTGCCGCCCATGAGTTCCACGAGCCTTTTTGTTATTGGCAGGCCCAGCCCGGTCCCCATAGTCTGCCGAGCTGCCTGGCTGTCCACCATTACGAACTCGTCGAACAGCATGTCCAGGCTCTCTTGCTTTATGCCGGCGCCTGTATCGCGCACCCAGACTGTCATGCGGTACTTCTCTTCGCCGGCGTCTTGCGTTTCCCCGGCGTCAGCCCCGTCTGCGTCTGCTGAGACTGCCGCGCCGTCGCCTTCAATCTCAGCCAACCCGCCGCTATTGCCGTCATCAGCAAGAGCTTCACAGCGGACGCCCAGTTCCACGTAGCCTTCTTTCGTATACTTGAAGGCGTTGGAGAGCAAGTTGTTCAGTATCTGCCTGATCCGCAGTTCATCGCCGCAAAGCTGCGTCGGCAGGTCTTCTTCTATATCAAGCAGGAAGTCTATCGGTTTTTCGTTTATATATACGGCGCTTTGCGTCATCGTGTCGTACAGCAGGCTCGGCAGGTCGTATATCGCCGCTACGATGTCGATCTTGCCCGCTTCGATCTTCGATATGTCCAGGATGTCGTTGACGGTGTGCAGCAGCGTCGTGCCGGCGTTGCTGACTTTTTCTATGTTCATGCGCGCTTCCGCCCGGACGTCTTCGTCTTCGAGCGTAAGCTCCGACAGGCCTATGATCGCGTTGAGCGGAGTGCGCATCTCGTGGCTCATTTTCGCCAGGAAGTCGCTTTTCGCGCTGTTCGCCGTGCGCAGATCCTGCATTATCTCTTCGATTTCGGAGAGCATCCTTTTCTCTGCGCGCAGGTCGCGCGTGTACCCGGCAATGACGTCTTCGCCTCCGTGCTTGACGCGGACCAGCGTCACCTCGCATGGCAGGGGCGTTCCGTCCAGCCGCTGGTGCAGCCATTCGAACGGCTCCATATCTTCTTTAAACGCTTTTTCGAGAGTCAATATGGTTTTTTCCCGCGAGTCCATGCCGTCGGGCTGGAACTCGGGGGACAGGTCGAATATCCTGTCCATATACTCCTGCTTGCTTTCGAGCCCGAAGAGTTTGACGGACTCCTCATTGCATTCAAAGACTTTGAAGTCTTTATTCCACAATCGGCATGCCAGGGGAGTCGCGTCCAGCAGGACTTCCGTCCGCTCGTGCTCGTCGAGTATCTGAGCGGCTTGTGCCTGTACAGTTTCATTCAGATGCTCCAGGTTGCGGTTTTGCGCTTCGATTTTTATGAATGGCTTTACCGCGAATCCCGATACCAGGACGGATACGAGTGCTCCTATCGCGAAGAAGAACGCGGATGCGAACAGAAGGCTGCTTTTTATCGTGCTTTGCGGGCTTTCCGCCACCGGCGCGGTCACGGCGATATGCCAGCCTGCAAGCGAGTCTGTGACGCTCTTGTAGACGCAGAACCTTTCTTTGCCTTCAAAGTCGTACAGGCCCGATCCGGGCTGCGTCGAGGTTATCATCTTCTGATAGAAGTCGGCGGATGGTTTGAGTTCCGCGTTTGTTTTCGATTCGGTAATGAAGTTGCGCTGATACATCACCAGGTCCGTGCGGTAGCTGGCGACGAAGGTGCCTTCGGAGTCGACTATGAAGATGCTGCCTGTCTGCCACAGCCTGTACTCCGCGAGCAGCTCGGAGAAGTACAGCCCGGGTATTGTCGCGGAGAGGACAAGGTCATCTCCCATCGGCACGAATACGTGCATTACGAGGTTGCCGTTGCTGCTGTTGAAATGGGGAGAGGAGAGGAACCTAATCCCGCTGAATGCTGTTTGGATGTACTCGTAGTCGTTCTGGTACACATCGTGCGCGGATTCGCTCCCGTAGCTCGCGTATATCCCGTTGCGGTCGTAGACTGCCAGCGATATGAACTCCGGGAACTCATTAAGCTGCTGTTGCATTATCATCGCCATTGCTCCGACTGAGCTGCTTTTGAGCAGCCTTTCCGCCATTGTCTCGGCGTTTGCTTTGAGTAGGCCTGTTTTCGTGACTACTACTGTGTTCGCTATGTCCAGGGCAAGGGAGAGTTCCTGTTCCATCGTTTCCGTAATGCTCCTGGTCGTGAATATCAGGCTCGAGAAAAAGTTCGCGCATGTCACGGCAAGAGTTATAAGAATTATGGCCAGCATCGCCCTTATTCGCATCGACATGATAATTACCTCTCATTGTTGCTATTCAGTACCACATTAGTTCGGCCGTTACATCACCGAGGCACTGAGTAGTAAGCTCTCATTTTCGCTTCTTTACACCATTATATCATATCATCTTGCGTTATAAAACAAAATAGTGTATTATAATGTCGAAGCTGAGGATTTTAGATTCGGACACGTTATGAGGTATTGTGAAATGAGTAACAGCAACGAAACTTTTGATATGCAGTCCCTCCTGGCTCAGGGCAGCCTGGATATCCGGGGGCTTGCGCAGAGGCATCCGCTGCTGACGGTCGGCGAGTATTACGAGTGGCTGTCAGAATTTTTGACGCTTGCCCCGAACGTTTCAAGGGCGCTGGGCAGGTTCGAGAACCGCGACGTCGACAAAGAAGACCGCAGAAGCTTGAACGATATGATTAACCTGCTGGAAACTTTGGGCTGCGAGATGTTCATTGTCGAGTTCCATTCTGTTCTCGACGCCTACGAGCGCGAAGGCAACTGGCGGCTGGCGGCGACTTACGCGAGAAGGATACGCGGGCCTTGGGGCGAGTTCCATACTGCGATTGAGCGTATTCGGCGGTATAAGCCTGCTAAGGGCGCGATGGCTGCCGATGGCGGCGAGGGGCAGGGCGGCGCCGCCGGGCAGGCTGCGGATGCGGATGCCGCCGTCGGGCAGGGTGACGCTGCCGGGCAGGGCCTTGCCGGGCAGAACCTTGCAGGGCAAGGGGAGGATTTGACGCTGGAAGACGCGATCAGGCAGCTCGACGAGGCGGAGGCCGGGCGCAAGCTTGTCATCCTGGCTGTCGACGACTCGCCTGTGATTTTGAAGTCGGTATGGACTATTCTGGGAGATGAGTATAAAGTAATCACGCTTCCGAATCCTCTGGAAGTGCCCAATTTGCTGAAAAAGCAGAAGCCGGATCTTTTCCTGCTGGATTACCTCATGCCCGAGATGAACGGCTTCGATCTGGTTCCGGTTATAAGGAGCTTTGAGGAGCACAAGAACACGCCTATCGTCTTCCTGACCTCCGACGGTACTATCGATAATCTCACTACCGCCCTCGCCCTGGGCGCGAAGGATTTCATCGTCAAGCCTTTCGTGCCTGATATCTTGCGCGAGAAGGTCAGCAAGCACATCACAGGGGGCAATTATTAATCCCGGAAGAGAGACATTTCATGCTTAGATACACCCTCAAGCGCATCTTGCTTATCATCCCGATTGTCTTCGTTATCATTTTTCTGCTTTTCTTAATGCTGTACGCTACGCCGGCTTCAGCTATCAGGTCGATTTCCATCCATCGCGGCGGCGACGCGCTCGACTCCTTTTTTGAGGCTACGAACGCAAGCGACAATATTTTCACCAAATATATTCGCTACTGCTATAATATCCTGGTCCATTTCGACTTTGGCAGGTCGAGGATGGTCAATCAGCTCGCGCACAGGATACGCAATACCATCAAGCTCCTTGTGACCGGCGTCGGCGCGACGCTTATCATCGGCATACCTATCGGCATCTTTACCGCGACCCATAAGAACCGCCTGAGCGACCGCATCGTCAACATCGTCACTCTGGTCTTCTCCGCCATACCAAATTACGCGCTTGCGATTTTGCTTACGCTCATCCTCTGCCTGAGGCTGGGCCTTTTGCCGCTCATACCCAGTTATACGGAGCCTATCGCGTTTGTGCTGCCGACGCTCGTGATTTCTCTCGGTGGCATCGCTTCGGTGTCGCGCATGACCAAGGCGAGCATGCTGGAGGTGCTTGGGCAGCAGTATATAACTGCTTTGCGTTCTAAGGGGCTCGGCAGTGTGCGTATTCTATACAGCCACGCGTTGAAAAACGCGCTGGTTCCGATCATCGCCGTCGCCGGCGGGCTTGTCTCCCAACTGCTCTGCGGCACGCTGGTGGTCGAGTTTTTTTTCAACGTCCCGGGGCTCGGGTCGCTGATGCTCGATTCCGTCGCTAACAGGAGCCACTTTGAGACGCTGGGTTGCACTGCCATTTTGACTTTGATCCTGGCGGTTTCGAGCGTGATCGTCGACGTCTCGTACGCGCTTATAAACCCGCAGATTAAGCTGCGTTACGTCAAGTCGTACGGTCTGCTGAAGCAGTTCCGCAAGCTTGGCGCGCGCGAGCCGGCCGGAGAGATTTGAACAGTCATGGTCCGCCCGATAAATGCACGCCTGCCTCTTTTTCGGCGATTTTGTCGGACAAACCATAGTTATACCAGAAAGTAGATCATTAATATGACAATTAGCGGCGAGGAAACTTCCTACGATTTTGAGATTCTCAGCGCGGACCGGTCCGGAAATCCATGGGCTGAGGTTGTTCGCAAGCTCAGGCAGGACAAAACGGCTATGATCGGCCTTTTAGTGTTCGTGATTATTTGCCTTGCCTGCGTCATGGCGCCTTTGCTCACGAAGTGGGAATACAGCTCGATCAATACCGACTACACGCTTGCGCCGCCGTCCCGCGAGCATATCATGGGCACGGACAACATTGGGCGCGATGTGTTTTCGCGGATGCTTTACGGCGGCAGGTCGACACTCCGGATTGCCGCGGGGTCGTCCGTCATCGCGCTGATTGCCGGCAGCGCCCTGGGTCTTGCGGCAGGGTACTTCGGGCGCGGCGTCGACTATATTATTTCGCCTGTCCTGGATGTGTTCGCTGCAGTCCCGATTCTGTTGCTTGTCATCGTTTTTGAGAACGCTCTGGGCTGGGGTCAGGGCAACTTCATGTATGCCATGGCTATCGCCGCTGTCCCGCAGTTTGCGCGCCTTGTGCGGGCTTCTGTCTTGAGCATTATGGAGAGCGGGTATATCGAGGCTGCGCGTTGCTTGGGCATTGGGCATCTCAAGATAATTTTCAAGCATATCCTGCACAACAGCGCGCCGCCTATCATCGTCAGGTTCACGACTTGCCTCGCGGAGGCTATCGTTATGTGCACGATTATGGGTTATATCGGCATTGGCGTGACGCCTCCGAAGCCCGAATGGGGGCGCATCGTTTTCACGGGCAAGGCGCATTTCCGTTTGCATCCGCATTTGATCATCATCCCTTGCATCGTCATCATCGTCACTATCGTGTCAATCAGCCTTTTCGGCGACGGTCTCAGGAGCGCCTTGGACCCGATGGACGAAGTGACAGCGGACTGACCGGAACCACAACATAAACAGGAGCGAACATCCGGACTGATCCGGCGTTCGCTCCTGTTTGGCATTTCATACTTCCTACTGCGCGGCTACCTTGCGGGAAGCTGCGCAGCGCGAGGGGTCAGGGTCGGGACTAGCTCATCCAGTATGTCTGGAGCAGGTCGACCCAGCTGCTGTTCATGAACTCGATGTGGAGGTCGTTGTTATATCCAATCGCGTGAACCAGGTTGACCAGGTTCTTGAACAGGAAGATCTCGTTGAGGATTGCCGACATCTCTGACACGTACGAAGCGCGCAGGACCGGGTCGGCGATCTCCCCGAGGGGCTTCATCTTATTACCGTTCTCGTCGATGATCGGGATCATGACGGTCAGGTCGTTCGGATCTTTGAGCTCGCCGCTCGACAGCTCGCGCAGGCGGATGGTGTCCTCGGGATCCGGGTTGCCGCTGGACTGGCTGTTGTTGCCGCAGTACTGCCACCACATGCCGAGGTCTGTGGCTGCCGTGCTGCTGCCGGTGAAGTCGACAGTCATCTCGTATGATGTGTGGTCAAAGCGGTATGACAGCCATGAACCCGGGTCGTACGAGAGGATTTCGACTTTGACGCCGATTTGCGCCAGCATCTCCTGGACAAGCTCGGAGGATGTCACCAGGTCCTGCGTACCGTTGTTGATGAGGCGCAGGCTGTTGTTCTGGCTCCACTCCGCGAGCCCGGAGCTTTCAGCGAGTTCTTTTGCAAGGTCGGGATTGTATCCGACTCCCGGCGCGTAGGGACCAATGTTGAGGTCTGCAGGGTTCGCGCCTTCGGAGTCAAACTGGTACGGGCCCTGGGCTATAGCGCCGTAGCCGTTGTACGCGATCCTCAGGATGGGTTCGGGGTTGACAGCATAGAAGACCGCTTTTCTCGCGTCGAGATTGTTGTAGAAGGGCGAATCAGGGTTCGTGTTGTTGCAGAATACGGCCCTTTCTTCATATCTCGGAGCGAAGTGGACGCTCATGTTGGGCAGGCCTTCGACATACTCGATGTCCGGGAACGGGCAGTCTGATACGTCGATCTCGCCGGCTTGCATCGCATTGACCCTCTGGGCATCCTCAGACATGAATCTGAATACGACGTTCTCGATCGGCGGCGTCGGGCCCCAGTATTCCGGCCTCGCCTTGAGCGTCAGGTGGCTCTGGACTATGTAGTCCACCACTCCGTACGGCCCTGTGCCGTCGGTGTCCATGTCGATGGTGTCGGGATCGTAGGTCTCTTTGCAGAAGATCATGACCGACGTGAAGCTGTTCTCATAGCCGATCAGGAACTTTGAGAAGTGGAACTCGACCGTTGTGTCGTTGATCGCCACGTTCTCGTCATCCAGCATATACTGGAACCAGGGCGGCTCGCCTTCTCTGTGGTTGGCGAGGTACAGGGAGAAGATGACGTCTTCCGCTGTGAGCTTATGTCCGCTGGAGAAGTAGACGTCGTCTCTGAGATGGACCGTCCAGATGAGTCCGTCTTCGTTCATCTCATAACCGGTCGCGAGGACGTACTTGAGGTCGCGGCGCAGCTCGTCCATCGACCACAGGGGCTCGTAGATGGCGCGGATGCACTGCTGTGACTTCCAGCCGTTGAGGTACAGCGGGTTGAGCGTGCCGACGTCCTGGGTGATAGCCATTGTCAGCGTATCCCTGACGGATTCGTGCTGCTCATCTTCCAGTATGTCGGTGGGGCCTTTGCTCTCGCTCGGAGCTGTGCTCGCGCTGGTCGACGACGACGGCGGCGCGCTGCTTTCCTGGCTGCCGGACGACGAAGACGAGGCGCTGGGTGTGTCGTCGTCCTTGTTGCACGCGGTAGCGATGAACGTAAAGACCAGACACATGACGAGTAGGATTGCTAACCTTCTTTTCATTTTTTCCTCCTTAGTTTGTGATTTGTTTATACTTACAACACATGACAAAATGCCCTGCCGTGTGTTCCTCAAGGATTTGGGAACCTTCACATTCCTCCGAAGCGTATTCGCAGCGCGCCATGAAGCGGCAGCCGGGCTTCGGGTTGATAGGCGACGTGAGTTCCCCGCGCATGATGATGCGCTCGGTCTGGTTGTGGATGTCGGGCTCCGGAATGGCCGAGAGCAGCGCCTTCGTGTACGGGTGCAGCGGGTTCTCGAACAGCTCTTCCGAAGGAGCCATTTCCACCATGTTGCCAAGATACATGACTATGATGTCGTCCGAGATGTACTTGACGACGGACAGGTCGTGCGTGACGAACATATATGCTATGCCGCGTTCTTCCTGCAGATCGAGCATGAGGTTGATGATCTGCGCCTGGATCGAAACGTCCAAAGCGGAAACCGGCTCGTCGCAAACAATGAAGCTCGGCCTGAGCGCCAGGGCGCGCGCGACTCCGATGCGCTGCCGACGGCCTCCGTCGAGTTCGTGCGGGTAGGAGTTCTCGAAGCGCTCCGCGAGGCCGACGGTCTCCATGAGGCTCCTGACTTCGGCTCTGATGTCGGTTTTCGTCATTTTGCCCTGGACTTTCATCGGCTCGGCGATAGTCTCGCTGACTGTCTTTCGGGGGTTGAGCGAGGAGTACGGATCCTGGAAGATGATTTGCATATCCTCGCGCAGCTCTTTGAGTTCTTTCTTGGTCGGATCGGATACATCCTTCTCGTTGAAGAATATTTTGCCTTCTGTCCTGTCGAGCAGGTGGATTATCGTCCTGCCGAGCGTCGTCTTTCCGCAGCCGGACTCCCCGACGACGCCTACTGTTTTCCCCTTCTCGAGCTTGAATGTCACATCATCGACGGCATGCAACGGCCCGCGGGGGGTCCTGAAGTACTTCTTCAGGTTTTGAACTTCCAATAATGCCATCTATCCTTACCTCCCCGCCTTAATGCACTTCACTTGATGCCCGGGCGTGACTTCGGCCACGTCGGGCGGCTTTGCCGAGCATTCTTCCGTCGCGTCGGGGCAGCGCTCGGCATATCTGCAGCCTTCGGGCATCTTCGTCGGGTCGGGCATGAGGCCTTTGATGGGCTTCAGCCTGCGCTCCGTCGTCTTCAGCCTCGGAAGGGAGCCGAACAGGCCGTTCGTGTACGGGTGAGCCGGGTGATCGAAGATGTGCTCGACCGTGCCGTACTCGACAATCTCGCCGGCGTATATGACTGCTACAGACTGGCAACTGGTCGCTACGACGCCGAGGTCGTGCGTAATCAGGATGACGGACATGTTCAGCCTGTCTTTCAGATCTTGCATCATTTTGAGGACCTGTGCCTGGATTGTGACGTCCAGGGCGGTCGTCGGCTCGTCCGCGAGCAGGAGCTCCGGGTTGCAGGCCAGGGCCATCGCTATGACGACCCTTTGCTTCATGCCGCCTGAGAACTGGTGCGGGTACTCCATGAACCTCTCCATGGGGATGCCGACCATCTCGAGCATATCCATCGCCCGCTTCTCGGCTTCGTCCCGCCTGACTTCGTTATGCAGGCTTATCGCTTCCGCGATTTGCCAGCCGACCGTCTCTATAGGGTTGAGCGCGGTCATGGGATCCTGGAAGATCATCGCTATCCTGTTGCCGCGTATCTTGCGCATTTCGACTTCTGTCTTCGTCGTAAGCTCTTCACCGCCGAAGATGATCTCCCCGCTGCGGAACTTCGCGGGGGGCGTCGGCAGTATGCGCAGGATCGAGCGCGCTATCGTCGTCTTCCCGGCGCCTGTCTCGCCGACGAGCCCGAGGGTCTCGCCCTTGATGACGCTCAGGTTGACCCCGCTCACCGCATGGACTATGGCGGCGTCGGTGTGGTACTCCACGACAAGGTCTTTTATTTCAAGTATTTTTTCAGCCACTATATCATACCTCGCTTCTCAAGTCTTCAGCCGCGGATCGAGGGCGTCCCTCAAACCGTCGCCAAACAAGTTGAACGCGAGCACCGATACCATGATGCACAATCCGGGGTACAGGGCGAGCTGCGGCTCAGATCTGAGGTAGTTCCTGCCGTCTGAGATCATCGCGCCCCATTCTGCTGTCGGCGGCTGCGCGCCCAGTCCGATATAGCTCAGCATCGCGCCGGAGAGGACCGCGAACCCGAGGCCCATCGTGACCGAGACTATCATCGGCGGTATCGCGTTAGGTATAATGTGGCTGACGATGATCCTTCGCACGCTGCAGTTGATGGACTTCGCCGCTTCTATATATTCCATCTCGCGTACCGTGAGTATACAGGCGCGCATGAATCGGGCGTTGCCGGGCACGAGCGCGATTCCTATTGCGAGTATGGCGTTTTGCAGGCTTGGCCCGAGCACGGCCGCGAGCGTGACTGTCAGCAGGAACATCGGTATGCCCTGGTAGATATCGAGTATACGCATGAGGAGGTTGTCCAGCCAGCCGCCGTAGTAGCCTGCTATGGACCCGATTATGATGCCCAGCAGCGCGGCGCCGAGGACTGCCGTGAACCCCATCTGAAGCGATTGGCCGGCTCCGTAGAGAAGCCTGCTGAAGACGTCGCGCCCGAGCCTGTCGGTGCCGAGGATGTGATCCCTGCTGGGTCCTTCCAGCGGCCGCATGACGTCCTGCGTTTCGTAGGAGTATGGCGCGATCAGCGGAGCGAAAATCGCGATGAGGACGAGGAATATGATGACGAACATCGCTATGACGGCGATTTTGTTCTTCTTGAGCCTGCGCCAGATTTCCTTAAGCTGAGACTGTTTCTTGACAGCCTGCTTGTTCTCAGCGGTGCTTGTTGCCGAACTCATGCTCCTTCACCTCCCACTTGGATTGCTTTGACTTTTTTCCTGATGTACTGCGAACGTATCCTCGGGTCGATGAATGCGAAGGCTATGTCGATGAGGAGGATAATCGAGCAGGAGATAATCGACATGAACAGAACAGATCCCTGGATCGCGGGGTAGTCCACGTTGATGAGGCCTGTTATCGTGTACTGCCCGAGTCCGGGGATCGAGAATATCTGCTCTGTGACAAGAGCGCCGCCGAGGGCCATGCCGAACAGCGAGCCGATTGTCATTATAAGCGGGATGCAGGCGTTTTTAAGCGCGTGCCTGTAAATGACTACCCTTTCGGATTGCCCTTTGGCGCGCGCCGTTACTATATAGTCTTCCCTGATGACCTGCAGCATATTTGACCTTGCCTGCCTTGCGATCGAGGCTGCATAGCCGACCGCGAGCGAAAACATGGGTAGAATCCATGAAGTCCATTTTTGTATGCCCGATACAGGTGTTATCCCCAGGCCGAGGGAGAACACCCGCACAAGGAGCAAGGCTAACCAGAACGACGGCATCGACACTAGTATCAACGTGGCGAAAATCGCCGTATTATCCTTCCATGAGTACTGGTGGGTGGCCGCGTATATCCCGAGCGGTAACCCAATTAAGACCGATAGTACCACGCTGACGAATGCCAGGAGCGCCGTGTAGGGGAAGCGCGAGAGGATGTCCGTCATGACCGGCCTTTTGTTTCTGAACGATTTGCCGAAGTCGCCTTTCAGAGCGTTGGTCACGAACTCGAAATAGCGGACGACTATCGGCCTGTCGAGCCGCAGGTCTGCGGCCACTTGCGCGATTACTTCGGGTTTTGCGTCCCAGCCGGCCATAATCGCGACTGGGTCGCCGGGGGTGATGTCGATGAGGATTAGCACGATGAAGGATATGCCGAGGATAATGGGAATGAAGAGCAGTAGTCGCTTGACAATGTATCTTAGCATTTTCTATCCTCCTGTTGATGTTTCGCGGGGGTTTTTCAGGGTTTCGTGAATGCTACCACACCGCAATTGATTAGTCAAGGGGGGAGAGTTTTTTTTTGGATATTTTACATTTTTTTTTGCATTCCTTTGTGAGATAAGTGTATAATGTGCCTACGGAGGCTGCCAGACAGAGTGTCTGTTCATGTGCCAAACAGAAAAAATAAGAAAAGGCAGGTATTATTTTATGGATAAAGCAAAGGCCGGGGCCGGCGATCCTTACTTCCGCGACGTCAAGCAGTATTTTACGGTCGAGCAGCATATGTTCTCACGGAGGGGGGCGTGGCTTGCTCTACAGGCGGATAGCGCCAAGTACGGCAGGGGCGCGCTGCACCTGATGACGAACCGCGGCTCGAGATGCCACAGCGGGAACAGGGAGGATACGAAACTCTACAGGATTTTCCCGACTTACGAGGGGCGCAGGGTTCCTTTCGCCATCGAGACTGCCGCGGCAGAGTACACGCTCCACACGAGGCACGGCGACGTCAGGTTCACCTGGGCAGACAGTTCCAAGCTGCTTGCCGAGGGCGACGAGGGCATGGGGCTGTTCTTCACCCGCGAGGGTGAGCCGTACGAGCTCATCAAGCGCCGGCGCGACGGCGCCTGGGAGTCGCCGCTGCGTAACGCCAAGCCGCTTTTGTTCAAGGGGCTCGGTGGTTCTTCGTTCATGTTCGACGATACGTGGGACTTCAATAAGTTCAAGTTCACGGAGGTTCGCGGCTACACGGTCCCGGATGCATCGGGCAAGTTTACGATGGTCGTCGAAGAATTCTTCTACGGCACTCACGTCCGCGACGAGTACCCATCGTACAGCGAGGCAAAGGCTTCCATGCAGGCTGACTGGGAGGCTTTCCTTGCAAAGATGCCCCATTATATCGAGCCGTTCGAGGACAGGCGCGAGGAGACTGCTTATGTGCTCTGGTCCCACCTGGTGGAGCCCTCCCCCGCGACGCCCAACTGGATGATTATGATGTTCCCCTGCGTGATCGGTTCGCAGTGGCAGCACGTGCAAAACGCTGTCGCGCTGCAAGAGCACGAGGAGCTGTCCATCGAGCTGCTGCTGGCTTTCCTGCAGAGGCAGAGCGAGGACGGTCAGCTCGCAGACTCGTACGACGATGCTTTTCTGGCCACCAACGGCATCAAGCCGCCTGTCTACGGGTGGGCGCTCAAGAATATCATGAGCCGCCGCGATATTACGAAGGCCTGGTCTCGCGAGCAGATCGAAATGCTGTACGACGGCGCGGGCCGGTGGGCTGACTGGTTCATGACGCACCGGGATAACGATGGCGACGGCCTGCCTGCTTTCGAGGGCGGCGTCGAGAATGGTCTCGACGAGGCGACTGTCTGGTATGACCAGGTGAATATGGTTTCCCCGGATGTGAGCGCGTTCACCGTGCTCAACTTCGAGGCGCAGGGCGACCTGGCTAAGGCTCTCGGCAAGCCTGCCGCGGAGGTCGAGGCCTGGTACTCTAAGGCGAGCGAGCTTCTTGAGCGCATGATCGACCGCCTTTGGGACGGCGAGCATTTCGTCGCTCTGCGGGAGTTCTCGCATGAGCCTGTGTTCACCGGTTCGATAACGCATTATATCCCGTTCGTCCTTGGCAAGCGTCTCCCTCAGGAGATTATCGACAAAATGGCTGCCGATCTCTCGGAGGAGGGCGGGCTCCTTACGGAGTTCGGCCTTGCAACAGAGAGGCTCGACAGCGATTTGTTCGAGGTTCAGGGTGTGCAGATGGGGCGCGGGGCTATCGATCCGCCGGCTGAGATTTTCGTCGTCACGGGTATGTGGGACGCGGGGAAGACGGAGCTTGCCCGCGAGATTGTGAATCGTTACAACGGGAGGCTCATGAGCCGCGGTTTCTCGCACATCATCGATCCTATCTCGGGCGACGGGAGTCCTTTCTGGGGGACCTGGGGCCGCTGCGTTTTCACGATTTTCAGCGAGATGGTTTCGGGTTAGTTAGTAGTCAGCAGTTACTGTCTGTTCAGGTACCCACTACCTCCAGGCGCTACATTAGATAATAGTTACTTTGCGGAAGCTTTTTTTGCCCCGGCGGATTATCAAGCCTTCGCCTGTGCAGTCGTCCATGGCAAACGTCGCGTCTATCGCTGAGACCTTTGCGCCGTTTGCCTCGACGCCTCCTTGCTCTACAGTTCGGCGCGCGTCCGCCTTGGAGGGGCATAGCCCGGATTTTTGCAGCAGGGTGAGGATGTCGATCCTGCCGCTTGCGTCGAAGTCTGCCTGCTCGAGTTTGACAGTAGGCATGTCCGCTGCGCCGCCTGTTTTGAACAGTTCTCTCGCAGTCTCCATTGCCTGGGCGGCGGTCTCCTTATCGTGCACGAGCGCGGTTATTTCGTATGCCAGTATCTCTTTTGCGCGGTTGAGCTGTTCGCCTTGCCAGGGTTCCATTTCCTTGATTTCGTCGAGTGTAAGGAATGTAAGCATTTTCAGGAACTTAATGACGTCGGCGTCCGAGACGTTTCTCCAGTACTGGTACAGCTCAAATGGGCTGGTCTTGTTGGGGTCGAGCCATAGCGCGCCCCGCGCTGTTTTCCCCATCTTCTCCCCTTCGGAGTTCAGGAGCAGGGTCATTGTCAGGACGTGGGCGTCTTTGGCGAGTTTGCGGCGTATCAGCTCTGTCCCGGCGAGTATGTTCGACCATTGGTCGTCGCCGCCCATCTGCATGTTGCAGCCATAGCGCAGGAAGAGTTCGTAGAAGTCGTACGCCTGCATTATCATGTAATTGAATTCAAGGAATGTAAGGCCTTTCTCCAGGCGGCTTTTTACGCTTTCGGCGGTGAGCATGCGGTTGACAGAGAAGTGCTGACCGTACTCGCGCAGGAAGTCTAAGTAGTTCAGGTTGCGCAGCCAGTCGGCGTTATTTGCCATGATGGCTTTTCCGTCGGAGAAGTCTATGAACTTCGACATTTGCTGCTTGAAGCGTTCTCCGTTGCGGTCTATGGCTTCTACCGTGAGCATGGAGCGCATGTCCTGCCGGCCCGATGGGTCGCCGACCATGGTTGTGCCCCCGCCTATGAGCGCGATGGGCGTGTTGCCTACTGACTGCAGGCGTTTCATGAGGCAAAGCACCATGAAGTGCCCTGCTGTCAGGCTGTCGGCCGTCGGGTCGAAGCCTATGTAGAATGTCGCTTTGCCGTTATTTACGAGGTCCGGTACTTCCTTGGGGTCGGATATCTGCGCGACCAGCCCGCGCGCAGTGAGTTCTTCAAAGAGTGTCATTTTTCATCTTTCCTTATTTATTCCCGATTGCTGTGATGTTGAAGTCATGCGCCTTGCACAGTTTGAGCAGGGCGTCTTTTTCGGGGATTTTCCCGTCGGCCGCAGCGGTTGCTGTTTCAAGCTCTTCGCACAGGTCCTGCAGCCTGGCGCCGCAGTCCATATCGTACATTTGCGCTTCCTGCGCGACTTCAAAGCCGAAGGGGGTGTAGGGCGGGATCGTGACTATGTTTTCTTTTTCGGCGGTGAATTCCAGTTTCTCGCTTGCGGACGTCCTTACCCAGCACTTGAGTTTGCCGCCGGTCACGTAGAACACGCGGTACTCCGGCAGGAAGGCGTCCCACTCGCAGTAGAACCCCGGCTGCATGAAGTGTTCCCAGACTTCCTTGATGCCTTCGGTTTCGTACTTCGCGATTTTCAGGTGCATCTTTATGCCTTTATATTCGTGCTCGCGCAGCGCGTAGCCGGACGGGCGAAGCTGTTGGACTTGCTCCTTGGGGTAGTTCACCTGTACGGGGACTGTGCGCAGGCCGACTCCGCCGTTTGCTTTGCGGAACGAGTTTTGGAACTGCGGATCTTCGAACACGCCGGGGAAGTTTTCCTGCAGGCGTTTCCTGGGCTGAGTGAGCGCGTACTGCTGGTCTATGTCCATGAACATGATGTTCAGCCTGCTCTCGGGTTCTATCGGGATGAAGCTGTGTCCCATCCATGGCTGGATGTGCAGTATGTCGCCCGGGTCCATCGTGAATCCGCGTCCCATGCAGTTGCAAAGGAACTTGCCCTGGCTGATGAAGAAGGTTTCCGTGCCGTAGGTGTGTTCGTGGTAGCCGACCATTTTTATGGATGGTTCATGGAATTGCATACAGTCGAGTTCGTTTTTCAGCCTGCCGGTCACCGGGTTTTGGAACATCCTGTAGTATATGCCTTCTTTGTCTGAGATCATTACGCAGTCTTCCGGCTGCTCCATGCGGATCAGGTACGGGTTTTTCATGTCGTTCGTCCTTTCTGGTTCAGATTTAGTGGTTCGGGGCAGGGTTCGCCCCTACGGTACGTTACGCAGAGCGGGGTAGAGTTTTTTGTACCCGGCGTAGCTTTTCGCGTACTCTTTGGCTGCTTCCGGGTCGGGTTCGACGCTGTCCGGCTGCTGGTCGGCAATCGCACTGCAAGCCTCGGCGACGCCGGAGTAAGCGCCTGTGCCTACTGCCGCGAGCATTGCCGCGCCAAGGGCGGGTCCGGCGGTCGTTTGCGCTGCTGTGACTCGCGCGCCGAATACGTCGGATGTCATGCGCCTCCAGAACGCGCTCGACATTCCGCCTCCGCAGGCCGCTATTTCCGCAAAGCGCAGGCCTGTCTGCAAGATGACGTCATAGCAGTCCCGCAGCGAGTATGTGACTCCTTCGATCACGCTTCTGACCAAATGCCGCGCCTCATGCATCGAAGACAGTCCTAAAAACGCGCCCCGCGCGTTTGGGTCAAGGTGGGGCGAGCGTTCGCCGTTCAGGTACGGCAGATAGTAAAGGCCATCTGCGCCGATCGGCGCTTGCTCAGCGAGGCAGTCGAGCTCGTTATACGGTTTGCCCGGCATGAAGTTATCCCTGAACCATTTCAGCGACATGCCCGCAGCGAGCGTCACGCCCATAACGTGCCACTCCCCCGGGACTGCCGAGCAGAATGTGTGTATGCGTCCGGCAGCGTCGAAGCGCATGTCGGATGTATGCGCGTAGACCACGCCCGATGAGCCAATGGTGACGAATGCCTGCCCGTCCTTGCATACGCCGGTTCCGATTGCTGCCGCGGCGTTATCTCCGGCTCCCGCGACGACAGGCGTTCCTTCGGGCAGGCCGGTCAGCGCGGCGGCGCTTTGTGTTATGCGGCCTGCTATTTCCGGGGATTCGCACAGCCTGCCGAGCAGGCTTTTTTCTATTCCCAGCTTTATGAGGACTTCCGGGTCCCAGTCGCGCTTAGCCACGTTCAGCAGCCCTGTGCCGGAGGCGTCCGACATATCCGACGCGTTCTCCCCTGTCAGTATGTATCTCACGTAATCTTTGGGCAGCATGATTTTTGCTGTCCGTTCGTAGATTCCGGGTTCGTTTTTCCTGAGCCAGAGTATTTTCGGCGATGTAAATCCCGTAAGCGCGGGGTTTGCTGTAAGCTCGACGAGCCTTTCTTTGCCAACGATGCTTGTGATTTCTTCGCACTCGGCTGCCGTGCGCTGGTCGCACCAGAGTATCGCTGGGCACAGGACGTTATCCGCTTTATCCAGGCAGACGAGGCCGTGCATCTGCCCTGTCAGGCCGACCGCCTCGATCTGCGTGGCTTCGATGCCGTCCAGTACGGCGCGTATTGTTTCGATCGCGGCGTCTCGCCATAGCTCCGGTTGCTGTTCGGCCCAGCCGTTTTGCGGCGTGCTGAGCGGGTATTCGCGCGTCTGCGAGCGCAGGATGTTTCCCTGCCCGTCTGTCAGCAAGGTTTTCGTGCCTGATGTTCCTATGTCTATTCCTATGTACATATTACCACTCATTTTTTAACTGTATGTTCAGGTACCCACTACCTCCAGGCGCTTCATTTATTTATTACTTCCAGTTTTATGCTTCTGCGACCTGTGAGCCGGGTTGTGCGTTCGTCCGGCTGGCCTGTCCCTATATACAGTTCGAATCGCGGCCCGCCGAATACCCTTTCGCCCGTTTCGTCCACGACCTCGAACGCTTCATCGCTAAGGGGCAGCCTCAGCGTTACGCTCTTCCCCGCCGCAAACTCCGCTTTGGTGAACGCGCACAGGCGAGGGTTGGGTGGCGCGAACTCTGACTGTGCCTTTATGTAAACTTGAATCACGTCTTTTACGGTCATATTGCCTTCATTGGCAACAGTAATCTCAAGTTCATGCGTTTTTTCATCATAGCGCGCGGTTTTCACGCAGACGTCGCCGTATGTCAGGCCGTATCCGAAGGGGTACAGCGTGTCTCCCCGGTAGTAGCGGTATGTCCGCCCGGTCATCGAGTAGTCCGTGAAGTCCGGGAGGTCTTGCGCGCTGTTGTAGAATGTGACGGGCAACTTTCCGCTGGGGGACGTTTCGCCGAAGAGGATCTGCGCGACGGCTTTGCCGCCGAGCGCTCCGGGATACCATGCGCAAAGGATCGCTCCTGCGTTCGGCGCTGCTTGCGCCTCGCGAAGGTCTATCGCGCTGCCTGCCATCAGCACCACTACTACCGGCTTGCCTGTTTCCAGCACAGCCGATAGCAGGCGGCGCTGCGCTTCCGGGAGCAGGAGGTCAGGTTTGTCTCCGTCGAAGAGGATTTTATCGTTGTGCGCTTCCTCGCCTTCGATCGTCTCGTCCAGCCCGAGCACAAGCACGGTCACATCGCAGTGCCCGGCGGTCGCCGCAGCTTCGGCGCACAGCTCGGCGGGCGGTTCTATATCCCATGAGTCGCCCAGGGCGCTCCCTGCGGAGTAGTGGATGGACACGTCTTCGCCCAGGTAGGCCCTTAGTCCTTCGGTTATAGTAACATATTGCGAGGCAACGCCGTAGTAGTTGCCTTTCAGCGCGGCGCGGCTGTCCGCGTTCGGCCCGATTATCGCCAGGCGCTTTATCTTGCCTTTATCCAGCGGCAGGAGTCCGTCGTTTTTCAGCAGCACGCAGCTTTCCGCCGCTGTCCGCACGCTGAGCGCGCGGTGCCCGGGGGAGTCTATTTCGCTGAATGGGATGCTGTCGAAAGCGCTGCCTTCGCCCAGTATGCCCAGCCTGTATCTCGCTGCTATCAGCCTTGTCGCGGCTGCGCGTATTTCCGCCTCGGTAATGAGCCCTTGCTCGTATGAGTCCATCAGGTAGCTGTACACGCTGCCGCAGTTCACGTCGCAGCCGGCTTTTAGCGCGAGCGCAGCGGACTCCTCCGGCGTGTTCGTAATTTTATGGTGCTCGTGGATATCCAGCAGCGCCCAGCAGTCCGATACCACATGGCCGTCGAAGCCCCAGCTCCCGCGCAGGATGTCGACGAGCAGGAGCTGCGATGCGCAGCAGGGTTCTCCGAGCGTCCGGTTGTATGCGCCCATGACGGCTTCGACTCCGGCTTCTTTTACGCATGCTTCGAACGCGGGCAGGTACGTTTCATAGAGGTCTTTCATGCTGCACTCCGCGTTGAACTCATGTCTGAGCGATTCCGGTCCCGAGTGGACGGCGTAGTGCTTGGCGCAGGCTGCGGCTTTTATTGTTTCGCCTTCGCCCTGGAGGCCTTTCACGAACGCGACGCCTGTCCTCGTCGTCAGGTAGGGGTCTTCGCCGTATGTTTCATGGCCTCGCCCCCAGCGCGGGTCGCGGAATATATTTATATTCGGGGACCAGAACGTGAGTCCTTTGTAGCGTCCTCTGTCTCCCCTGCTTGAGGCAATGTTGTACTTTGCGCGGGCTTCTGTCGCTATCGTTTCCGCGATCGTTTTGATGAGTCCTTCGTCGAAGGCGGCTGCCATGGCGATGGCTTGCGGGAAGCTGGTGGCTGTTCCGGCGCGCGCTACGCCGTGGAGCGCTTCGTTCCACCAGTTGTATTCGGGTACTCCGAGGCGGGGTATCGCGGGGGCTTCGAAGGACATCTGCCCCGCTGCTTCTTCTATTGTCATCTGCGCGACGAGCGCTGCCGCCTTGCGCGCGCATTGTGCTTTTCCTGTGGCTGTCATTGCTGGTCACCTTTCCATCCCGGCGATCCTGGTTCATGTCTGTTCAGGTACCCGGTTGTGTTGTTGCGACAATTTTAACAGATATTGCAGAAAAGGCAAGAGCAAGTGTAGAATATACTTGAGGTTCTGCGCGAAGGGTGTTAAAATGTCAACATTCTTTAAGCCAATGGCAATAATATTTTTGGAGGCAGAATGACATGAGCTACAAAATCACAAGGAAAGACGAAGCATACAAGTACGATGCGCCGGGCCATTTCGACGTGCGCACCACGCGCCTGCATGACCCCGGCGACGTCAACGACGGAGTGGTCACGATGGGTCTGAGCCACTTCCTGCCGGGGGGCGGCTGCGAGTACAGCTCGAACGCGAGGGAGAGCATTTACTACATCATCGAAGGGCAGATGTACCTCGAAAGCGAGATTGACACCGAGAACGAGGTCAAGACGACGCTGTTCGCGGGCGACACCTACCACTGCGGCCCCAATACAAAGAAATCGGTCGTCAACAACGGGACGACCGCTTGCCAGATGCTCGTCGTACTCAAGTGAAAGCAGCCGCCTGCGCGCCTCGTTAAGGCGCGTAGGCGGTACTCTTACCGGGTAAAGCCTCGATATCATCGATGCTGCGCCACTTACGGCACTTAGCGCATCGCGATTGTAGGGCGCGTTGCAATCGTAAGACGCCTACTTAGGCTGCTCCTCGGTCGCCTTGCCTGTCGTGGATACTGACCACTTCGCAACCTGCAGGCGGACTCTGTCCTCGCTTGTCTCGAACGTGATCTTGTCGTCGTCCACAGACACGATCTTCCCCAGGATTCCTCCTATGGTTGTGATCGTATCGCCGACTGCCAGCGAATCGCGCATCTCCTTGGCTTTCTTTTTCTTCTTGCTGTCGGGGCGAATCATGAAAAAATAGAAAATGGCGATCATAGCCACGATCATTATTATCGTTTCGTAACCCACTGCTATCCCTCCCTGTTTTAATAATGTGTCCGGATACTGCGTCCGGATCACAGGCGCGAATCCCATGAGTATTTCCCGCCGCAATTTCCCATTATACTTGCGGCGAAGCGTAAAAGCAAGCAGATTTTTCAGTAAATTCGGTATATTTGGAAGGAGTGGTTTTCTTGGACATCAGTTCTGCAATGTCAAAATTCGGATTCGGGCACCGCGACACCAGGCATATCGTCATCGACCACGAGGGCGAGCTGTGGCTGGCAATGGCGCCCCAGGCAATCGGAGGGTTCCTGGCTATGGGAATGTCGGGTTTGCCCGGCACGCTCAGGATCGAACCGCTGGAAGGCGGCGCGCCTGTGCCGTTCACTTACACAGCAACGGAGAGCATCCTGGAACTTACTGCAAAAAGCGGGGCGGTCGTACGCTTCGCGGTTGACGCGCCCGCGCAGGCTCTCAGGATTTCGGGCAGCGGCGCGTTCAGGCTCAACGGAGTGTCGCCCGCTATGCGCGTCTCAACGCTCAACACGGCAGAGGGGGTTGCGATAAACTCCGGCTCCAACCATTATTTCTTCAAAATCCTCAAAGGCAAAGTCACCTTCGACGATTCATGGGTCTTAAACGAGTTCCGCTCGGCGACCCCGGTGATCGACATTGAGCCCGAGGGCGGCTTGTTCGAGATCCTGGCGTACGACCTGCCTGAAGACGCAATGCCAATAGCGCCCACCGGCACATTCGACGACTGCGTCGCCGCCGTCGAAGCCGATTTTGAGGCTTTTACAGGTACGCTCGTCGACGTCCCCTCCGAGTGGGACGACGTCAAGCGGGCGATTGCCTACCCGCTGTGGCTTTGCCATAGGTTCCTGGACGCGAAGTACGAGGTCGTCGTCGAGAATAAGTACAACTCCAAGAACACCGACGCTAGGCTCATGGCTATCGCGGCCATGGCGTTTAAGGATCCGAGGAGAGCTGTCGAGATGATAACGGCGTATCCTCCGGATATGCCTCCCGTCGCCGGGGTAGCTGCAGCGGCGCTGCTGGACGAAGAGCTGCTCAACGACTCCAGGGGCGAGATATATAAAGTGTACGCGGCTCTTGAGGCAATCGCGAGCAAATGCCGCAATGAACGCGCTACGGATAAGGACGGGCTCAGTTTCTACGCCTACCGCTTCGAGAGCGGCGCTGGAAGCTCGCCGGAGTTCTTCAAGGCCGGTGAGCCTGTGCTGGCGCCCGACCTCAACGCTTATCTGGCCATCTCATGCGAAGTCGCGGGGAGGCTCGCGAGGATGGAGTATGACGATGGCGCGGCGCAGAAGTGGGAAGCTCACGCAAGCAGGCTGCTTAGGATGTTGATTGCGGATTTGTGGGACGGCGAGAACTTCGTCGGGAAGAACGCCTATACGGGCGAAGCTTCCGCGCCGGACGAGTTTCTCTCGCTCGTACCGATAATACTCGGCAACCGCCTGCCGCAGAGCATTATCAGCAAACTCGCCGCGAAGATAAACGCGGGCAACGCAAACAGCGCAGTGGGGTTCCTGTTAGCCGGAGGTTTGTTTGACGCGGGCGAGAAGGTCGCAGCCGCGAGCATCGCGCTTTCCGCGCTCAGCACGGTACGTTCCGGCGGGGTAAGTTGCCCGTTCTACGGAGCTTCGCTGCTGGCTCTGGCGCACAAAGTTCTTTAGGAGGGTCAACAGATGTTTGGTACTTATGAGCGATTCAACCTTGTGCGCTGTTCTTTCGCGCGCAGCGGCTCGAACACGTATATAGCCGAGGATTACCACAAGCACGGCTTGCTCCGCATAGGCAATAACTGGACAGGCGAGTCTGTCAATTCCACCGATTTCCTCTTTGACGTCAAGATGACGATGAACGGCACGCCTGTGAAGTATACTTACTTCGCCGACGAGGGTTCTGTCAAGCTCGAAGCGAACGGCGCCGTCGCTGAGATCGCGCTGACTGACCGCTCGCACTTCCGTATACGCGGGGCTTACTGCGGGCTGCGGCTCGAGCTGCGCTCGGCTTCGGGCAAGGGCGCGGCGGCGTGCAGGGGGATGTACGCCATGCAGGACGGGAGTGGCTGGGAAGGCGAGTTCGGCCGCTTCGGCAAGCTTTTCTTCAGGGCGCTTTCCGGGAACTTCAGCGTGGCTTCGATTTTTGACGATTCCAAACCGGGCTCCAAGGGCGAGTATTCGCTGGTGCGGATCGACTTTATGCCTGACGCAGCGACCGGCGAGTTTGACGCCGCTATTCACGACTATCGCGACAAGCTGCTGCCGTTCGGCGAGTATGAGGATTTCAGCGACCTCGTCGAGGATAACTGCGCGGAGTTCGCGGAGTTTACCGAGAACTACCTGACGCCCGCGAAGGGCTATGAGGAGATGTCCAAGTACGCGATGTGGGTCGTCTGGAGTCACCGCACAAAGGTCATCGGCAACTTCAAACAGCCGCACATACTCTATCAGAACGCCTGGTCCTGCGCCGCCGCGCCGTGGCAGCAGTCCTACAACGCGATGGCTATGCTCGCGAATCCCGCGGAGGCCTGGCGGTTGAACAACGTTATGTTCCAGTATCAGAACCCGCTGACCGGGCATACACCCAATATGATGACTTACGCAAACGCTCCGGCGGGCGGCGTTCAGCCGGCTTTCCAGGGCTTTGCGCTGGATTACCTGATACGCAAGCTGGGCGACGGTTTTATTTCAGAGGACGAGGCGGAGCGCGTTTACCCGCAGATGTCCGCCTGGGCGGAATACTGGACGACTTACCACAACGCCGGCTTCGGGGACGACGTCATCGCGATGCACAGCCCTCATGAGTCCGGCTGGGACGACTCTTCTATTTTCCAGGACGGCTTCCCTGCTGTCGACCCTTGCGCGAACACGTTCATTATCCTGCTGATGGAAGCGGTTGCGCTGCTGGCGGGCAGGTCTTACAGCTACAAGGATAAGCGCGATGCGTGGGCAGCCCGTTCTGAGAAGCTGCTGAACACTCTTGTGAGCGAGTATTGGGACGGCGAGAAGTTCATAGCCAGGGTCAAGGGGAAGCCTGTCGATTCGTTCAGCCTGGCAAATTACCAGCCGATTATCCTCGGCAAGCGGCTGCCGCAGCATATTATCGACAAGGTCGCCGAAAAGCTCACGGAAGAGGGTTGCTGGCTGACAGACATCGGCCTTGCTTCCGAGAGTATGCAGAGCGAGCGGGCGACGTTCGGAATCTCGTTTGTGTGCGGCAGGGTTGTCGGTCCGATGAACATGATCCTGACTGTTGGCTTGCAGGCTGCCGGCAAGCAGAAAGAGGCGGACTTCATTGCCCGCCGCTACTGCGACCACACGAACCGCGAGGGTATTATCCTCGGGTACGCGCCGTATAATTATTATCTGCACAACGGAGAGAAGGCTGCGCAGCAGGTTCCGCCGATTGCGACGGATGGCTGGCCCTGGAGCTCATGGAGCGCGAACAGTTATCTCACCATGGTGACGGGCGTTATCGGGAAGTAGCCGAAGCTGCAACAGTTGCGATGCAAAGGCGCGCAGTAAACTGCGCGCCTTTGATGTTGTCGCTCTTATCAAAATCATTGCGATAGGCCACACTTACTACGCGCTTGACACGGAATCGACCCGGAAGAGCGCACGATTAATGGGATTGCGGGTCAAGCACGCAATGACGAAAAAAGAGTGTTCGCCCTAGGAGCCTTGGACAAAAGTCGCGTCATTAGATAAGTGCCGATTGTTTTCGCCTGTTTTGCGGGTTTTGAGGGCGAATACTTGCTGTATTTAACCGAAAAACGCGCAAAACAGGCGGAAAGA